>JBGSJM010000098.1:0-10964 GCA_041742015.1 Verrucomicrobiales bacterium
GTGAACAGAGGGATCGCTGCTTTCCATTGGGTTGGCGGCGGTGATCATCGGCAAATCTGGGGTGGTGGCGAGGGCGGTGGCCAATTCATCAATCAAGTCGGGACAAATGAGAGGTTCATCACCCTGGATGTTGATGATGTGGGTGGCCTCGGGAATCTGCCGGGCGACCTCTGCAATCCGGTCGGTTCCGGTGGGGTGGTCATTGCGCGTCATCGCCACCTGCCCCCCAAAGGCGCGGACTCCGGCGGCGATCCTTTCATCATCCGTGGCGACGATGACCTGATCGAGCTTGCGGCACGCCTGGCAGCGCTCCCAGACGTGTTGGATCAGTGGCTTGCCCGCGATCAAATGCAGCGGCTTGCCCGGGAAGCGGGTTGATCCCCACCGTGCCGGGAGCACTCCGATGATGTGTGTTTTTGACATTTTCGGACCATGTCGCAGGATGATCCGGGAACCAAGTATTTATTTTCCATTATGCTTGCCACGATGGAATCGGTCGACATGGAATATCGGGACCAAAATGCAAAATAGCTTTAAAAACCAATTGGCGAAAGACGACCCACAAAGGAATCTACGAACTAACCTGGGGTTTCTGGGTCCAATACGCATCGTAGAACTCACGGTAGAGCCTGGCGATGCGAGGTCCGAACTTCTCGCCCGCCTCACGAACCGCAAACAAACCTTCTCAAGATCACGGCTCAGGTCGGCAGCGGACTTTCTCACAGGCAATGGCTCAGCTTCATCAAGCACCACGGGTATGCCCGGCCCGCACACCCCATTCTTCCAAGGCCAAAACGGACCTCGATCTACCCGCCAATATCGAACCACCCAGAGCCGCCAACACGTCCCGGCGACGAAAAGTGTAATGACTTTCAGGCATTTCGGAAGTTGTAGGGATTCTCAACCGAAAATCAAGTCTCAAAGAATTAGGCCGTATTATACCCTGTCAAGTCGCTGATCATACCCTGTTAGGTCATTGACTGCACCCTGTTTAAAAATATTGAACCTTTTTGTCAAATCCCCTTTAAACACTTGAAAAAGCAGTCTTTTTTGATTAAACGGGGGCATGAATCTTGAGATTGCCCTGACCCTGATGGTTATCCTGCTGACGCTCGTCGCCTTTATACGCGAATGGGCGGCACCGGATGTGCTGGCGCTCTCGATCCTTTGTCTGGTCGTAGCCCTGGGTTTGGTTGATCCCGGTAAGATGACGGAAGTCTTCAAAAATGAAGCCCCTCTAACCATTGCGGCTCTGTTTGTGATCGGTGGAGCCCTGGAGGCCTCGGGAGCGATAGATCAAATCGGGAAAATCCTGAAAAACCAACTTTCTGGAAACATTCGCTGGGCTATTTTCTCTTTCAGCCTGGTCCCGGCGTTTTTAAGCGCCTGGATGAACAACACGGCGATTGTGGCGATTTTTTTGCCAGTCACGCTTGGTTTTGCCCGATCTAAGAACATCGCGGCTTCGCGCCTGCTGATGCCGCTTTCTTATGCCTCCATCCTGGGGGGCTGCTGCACTCTGATCGGCACCTCCACCAACCTGCTCGTAAGCGGCTCTCTACGGGACATGAAGCTGGAACCGCTCTCGATGTTTGAACTCGCGCCGCTGGGGATTCCCGTCGCCCTGGCCGGTATCCTCTACCTAACGATTTTTGGCCCAAAGCTGATTCCTGCCCGGTCTTCGATCACGGGCAGTCTGCAAATCGAACAGCGCGCCACGGTGCTTTATCACGTTCTCATCAACGCCAACTCCCCGCTGTTGGGGCGGCCACTGATCGATACGATCCTGGCGGCGCGGGACTCCGGCGTCCACATCCTCGAGGTGCGGCGCAACGGGGCCCGGGTCATGCAACAGCTCTCGGCGATTACTGTCACAAAAAACGACCGTTACCTCGTCACCCTGCAAAGTGGCCGCAAAAAACCGGAAATTTTGTTCCAGGAAATCGGGGCGGAAGTTCTTTCCACGGTGGAGGGACTCGTTTCTGAACTCGTGGTGCGAGAGGAGTCATCCCTGATCGATTTTACTCTGGCTGACTCTGATTTTCGGCAACGATATAACTGTGTGGTTCTTGCGGTGCATCGGAATGGTAAGAATATCACCAATCACATCTCCGAATTACCCCTGGAAAATGGTGACACTCTCCTGGTGATCACCCCGCGCAACAACCTGGAAGCACTGGAGGCATCGCGAGACTTTGTCATGACCGATGCCTCGGAGGAGTTGACCAGTCGGGAGGTTATCCAGCATCGCCCCGCTCATGTTATTCTGGCCTGGTCAGCATTGGTGGGCGTTGTCCTCACCGCTACGATCTCGGATTCATTGCATCGGGTCTATCCGGCGATCCCCATGGTACCCATTCACTATGCAGCGCTAGTGGGGGCACTGGCCCTCCTGTGGCTGAAGGTGGTCACGCCGAGGGAGGCTTATGCCAGCATAGACTGGCAGGTACTCTTGATGCTTTATGGGCTACTTGGTCTCGGGATGGCGATGCAAAATACCGGCACCGCCGAATGGCTCGCCCGCACCCTGGTCGATGCTGCGGAACGCGTGGTGTCGGGTGAAAACCTGCCCATGTTGATGCTCTGGCTCATTTTCCTGCTCACCCTGCTGCTGACCGAGGTTCTTTCCAACAATGCCACGGCGGTGATGATGATCCCCATTGTCGTAACTCTGGCCGCCGAGCTGGGGGTCAATCCCCGGCCTTTTATTATGGCTGTCACCGTGTCCGCCTCTTTTGCCTTTGCCCTGCCCATGGGATACCAAACCCACATGATGATTTATGGCCCCGGCGGCTATCGATTTACTGACTTTCTGAAGGTCGGAATCCCCTTAAACATAATCTGTTGGGTGATTTCATGTCTGATTATCCCACTTATCTGGCCCTTTAGGTGATGGATTCGTGGAGTTACAAAAATCGATTTATTTTCTATTTTATTGAAGATAATTGGACATTTTTGGAGATCAGGCGAGAGGAACGCTCCACGACTCCACCGTTCCAACACTCCAAGATAAATCAGATTAAAAAATGACAAATGTGACCTATCCATACTGGGCCTGGCTGATTTTTTTTGCCACAATGGTGGTTGCTCTAGTGGTTGACCTGGGAATAGCCAATCGACGCGCCCACGCTCCTACGAGACGTGAAACCTTTATCTGGAGCGGTGTTTGGATTTCCCTGGCACTTTTGTTTAATGCATTTGTCTATTGGATGGTTTCGACCTATCACGGACTGGCCATGGGAATACTTAAGGCCAAGGAATTTTTCACCGGCTACCTGATCGAGCTATCCCTGTCGATCGATAATTTGTTTGTTTTCCTCCTTATCTTCAATTTCTTCAAGGTCCCCAAGGAATACCAGCACCGGGTTCTGTTTTGGGGAATCATGGGAGCCCTGGGTTTGCGGATGATCATGATTTTTGCCGGAGCGGAACTGGTGGAACAGTTTCACTGGATCATCTACATATTTGGAGCTTTTTTGCTCTACACGGGATTAATGATGTTCAAAAATGAAGATGACTTTTTTGAGCCCCATGAAAGCGCCATAGTCCGTATGGCCACCAAATACATCCGAATCACTCAGCACTATGATGGAAGCAAGTTTTTCACCGTCCATAATGGCGTCAAATCCGGCACCCTGCTTTTGCTGGTTTTGATCGTGATTGAATTTACCGACCTGATTTTTGCGGTTGACTCCATTCCCGCGATTTTTGGCATCACCACGGACCGCTTTATTGTCTATACTTCCAATATCTTTGCCATTCTGGGGTTGAGGACATTTTTCTTCCTCCTGGCTGATCTGGCCAACCGTTTTTACCTACTAAAATTTGGGCTGGCTTTTATATTATCCTTTATCGGCATCAAGATGCTTCTTCCACTGATCGCCCAAGGTTTCGTCATGGTGATGGGTACGCAAAGCGATACTGGCTTTGTTCAATTTCTGCACAGATATATCAATCACGAGTTTAATCACATGGTTGTCAATATTTCGCTCTGGGTCGTGCTGGGGACTTTGGTTTTATCAATCCTTTTATCCTGGGTCTTTCCAAAACCCAACAAGGAAACGGCTGGCAAAGAATAAGTATTTCTATAGAGAAAACGTGAAGGAAATACAAACTCACTCCACGCCCCTCACGCGAACATCGTCCAAGTCGAAACTGGTTTGAGCACCAGATGCGCTGGGCAGAATGACGACTTTGCCGACGTTTTGGATCGTCTCGTGCCAGGGGAAACTGGTGGTGGAGCGTTTCCAGCCGGCGGCAGTTGCTTCGGCATCGCTCCAGTCGTAACGGAGTTCAGCGGTGACACCCTGCCATTCGGTGGAAATAGTGGTCCCAGTCTCAAACTGCCACGCGCCGATATCTCCACCAAATACTTCGATCAGCACTCTGCCACCGGGCTTGGCACTGCGCACCCGACAAGTGATACGGGCTCCGCGTCCTCCCACCGCTTTGGTCCAGTTACTGATCTTGAACTCGCTGGTGATGATGGGGGAAAAGGCAAAAGGTGAATTCCGACCGCCACGGGTCGCGGTGATAAAACCATCGTGAGCCACCACCTGATCCACACCCTTCCAAAATTGCGCGTCTTTCTCGAAATCAAAATAATACGACTGCTCGGGGGAGGGCTGCCACGCGGCGTTTTTGAGCGGATTAACCTGCTCCGGCAAGTTGCGATCCACCAGTTCCACGCCTTCGATGGCGTAGATTTTGCCCTGTGGTATCGAAATCTGGAATCGAAGTATTTTGCCTGCCCATGATTCTTTTTCGACCACTTGACCGACTTCATCCCGCGCCGTGGTTTCGACACCGTCGCCATCAGCAATCACCCGAAAAGGCTCCGCAGTCACGCGGAGAGGGCGGGTCGTCAGGACCGCTGGTTTTGACGTGTCAAACGACTCGTAACCCGCAAAGCCATCCTCCCGCAGGGTGGCGAGGCAGGGCAGGCAGTGCCGTTTCCAGCCCGTGTGGGGAAAATCATCTCCACCATAAAAAATAAGATGTTTGCCATCACGCGTGATCGTCGGCCCGGCCATGGCGTAGATACATTCGCTATCATAGCTGCCCTTTGGCCCCCGGGGAATGAGCGGCTCGTAGGGAGCGACGCGCTGCCACTGGAGCCCATCCGGACTCCACGCCAGCTCACAATCCACGGTGCGCCCGTGGCCGACGTGATACATCATCAAATAGCCGAGGTAGATGCCCGCATGGCGGAAGACGGGCATGCAGTAAGTCTGGCTGTCGCGCCCTTCCGCCAGGCTGCTGCGGAGCACGAGGCCGTTGTTTTTCCAATGGAGGAAGTCATCGCTTTCGAAACGCGCCACAAGCCGCTCGCCAAAGTAAAGCTTGGTGAACCAGAGATACTTGCCGCTGCCCTCGTCCCAAAAAGCATTGTTATGAGTGTCGCCATTCTTGGCACCGAAGCCTTCTGCATTGATCGCCTCCGCCCAGTGAATGCCATCCGCCGAAAAACGCACCTGCGGCTTGCCGAGGCCAACATCACTCACCATTTTGTAGCGGCGCGCGGGATCCTGGTCGTGGAGATCTTTGAATACACCCACGTTTGGGCAATCCCGCGCCACGATATTGGTAGCCTTTGTTCCGCCAAAAGCGTGCAGTCCCAGTTCCGGTTTTTCCCAGGTGAAGCCGTCTTTTGAAGTGGCGTAGAGCAGATACCAGCCCACATCATGGACTGTGCTGATACCGTCCATTTTCTGAATGGCATCCTGGTCCGCCAACACGCATTTGTACCACATTTTGAAGACCTTCTCCTCCTCATCCCAAATGACATTTGGGTAGAGATTGTTCATCGAGTTTTCCCACGGTTTGTCCGCCTGGAAAAGTGGATTACCGGCATGTTTCGTCACGCTGCCGGGCAACAGCCGGGCATTTTCCGTGCTCTCGATGACCCGCGAATCGAGCACGAGCAACTTGTCCGCGAAAAGCGGGCTTGTGAGCACAAAACCAAGCAGACCAAAGTGAAAAAATAAGCGGTTCATGACAAAAAGACTAATGGGATGGCGTATTAATTTCAAGTCCGCTTTGCCGGACCATTTCAAAAATACCACATCCAACTCTTTCCTAAAGAATGATTAAACAGGGTACGATCCGCGACCCAACAGGGTACAATCGACCACTTAACAGGGTACCGTCAGCGCGGGAATGAATAAGCTGGAATCTATCCCTAAATTGTTTTATCACTCATCCTTTTCCATCATGAAACCATTATGCTCCATCTTCGTTTTCTCGATTCTTTGGCTCACTTCTTTTGCTGCTGAGGAATCACCTGCGGATGCGAAAATCCGTGCGGACATCCCGCTCGGAAACCACGCACCGAACCCTAAAGTGCCTGCATTCGTCGTCGTGGGACACGGAGCACGGATCATCGTGTCGAAAGACGACGGACAGACCTGGCAGCAGACCTTCTTCGCCGCTCCAGGGGCGGATCACGGAGCCTGGGCCACCAAGACGGTGGCCTATCACCATGGACTGTTTGTTGTTGGCGTCGGCTGGGGCGGGCCGACGATTTATCTGGCCTCCGTTGATGGCGCAAAATGGAGCCATCTCACCCAGGGGACTGCAAAACTCCCCGAGGCCAAAGGCGACCCGCTCCTGATGAATGGCACTTGGGCGCTCGCGGCTGGAAAAGGTACCTTTGTGGGAGCTGGCTACATGACTTTCACAGCTACATCGGATCTTGGCAAAAGCTTCGATTCTTTTTCGATGTGGGGTGCCTTCAAAAACGATCCCCGTGGCAAGCTCAGCACTCATCATGTGAGTCCCGTGTATTGTGGAGATGCAAGCGGCAGATTTCTTGCCCTGGGCGATAATCGCGGTCAGGAAGGTCCGAAATTTGGCAACCTGTTCGCCAGTGATGATCTCGGCAAGACCTGGAAATGGCTCGCACCAAAAGGGCTCGATGCCTCCACCGGTCGCGGGATATTGGAGTGCAACGGCAACGTCCTTGTCATGACTGACAAGGACTCCGCAAATTCCTGGACCAGCACCGATGGTGGGGAGAAGTGGGACGGCCCGCATGCCACCGGTACCCAGCGTGCCATATTAAGCGTCGTAGGCAGCGAGTTCTGGCTTTGTGGCAAAAAATCCCGCGCCAGTGCGGATGGCAAAACCTGGCGCGATCTCCCCGCCGCCGTGCCCGAGGGCAAATTGATTGCCAGTGAAAAAGGCACGCTCATCAGCATTCACCCACAGCGTTTCAACATTTTGCGAAGCAGCAACAGCGGACAAAGCTGGCAGGAAGTGAATAGCTACACGCCACCGGAAATCAAAGGCGGAGCCCAGGGTTTGCGGGCTGGGGTCTTTGGACTGGTGGCACCTTGATTGGGGATAGATTTATTGAAATCAGCGCAACCACCGAAAACTACTACTTAAGCCAACTTCAAGTTTTTGATTGAGACGACCGTCTCAAAAGAACTCAGTTTCAGGACGAACCAGTTCCGATTATAGCACCACCATTTGTTTTGGCTCTTTCTTTTTTCGGGGCTTCCACAGCTACAACACTGGCCCAACGGGAATCAGATTCAACACTGAGAACCTTCGAAATCGATCTAATTGCAGATGTGCCATCCGCCAATTCAGTGGGGGCTAACTGTGCCGCCCCCCGCCACTCGGTTTCAACAACATCACCACTGGCTCGCTGTAGTCCGCCACTCCAAATTTTGCGGCACTATTGCGGTTTTCCACCGCAGAAAAACTGGTTGTCCGATTGGTTGATGGATCATCCACTTTCAACATACACAAAACAAGATTAGTGTTCGCCCAGTCTCGCAACTCTTTAGAATAGAGTAACTTTTTTTCCAGAGATTGGCTCTCTGGGTTATTAGTAATCATAACGCTCAGAAGCATCGGAATATTTAGTTTTTCTGCTTCACGTTGGGCGGTTTCCACGTCCATGTGCCATCTCGCAATCCGTCCTGACAAACGAGCTTCTTGCGCTAGAGTATTTTCCACCTCCGAAAAGTTTCCGCCGTCTGCGAGATTTCTGAAATATTCCTGGTCGGCGCCGCTCAATCGATCAAGTGCAACAATAAATTTGGAATGGTTTGAATTTTTGGAAAAAGCTATTTTGAGGTTTTGTTTCCCTAAAATCAGAGCATCAATTGATCGTCCCTGATTGTCGGTGATCTTCCTGTTGATAGGATAAATTTTAATCGGAATGGGTTGCGCAACTTGGGAGCGGTTTGCAGGCTCCAACTTTTCTGATTTCGAAGGGAGTTCGCTTATATCTTTGCAACTGATCGAACTAAAGATGATTGCGAAACCAAACCAATGAAGAATTTTCATAAATTTACGTGGCTATCTTAAAACCGTATCCAATTCTTGTGATGTTGGCAATATTTTTTTACAAATTCAGGCAACAGGAGATCCCGTCACCTTGACCGGAAAACCTCGCTCATCAAACACTCAACCATGAGCGTTCGCAAGCCGAGCCCCTGCTTTTTCACTTTTTCCAGGAGTTGATCGATCACAAAATCGTCGGTGAATTCCATGTGCCGACCGGTGGTGTAGGTGAGGATCTGGCGAATGAGGTGGCGGGTGAAGTGATCAGCCCGGGTGTCGTGGATGACTTTTTTGAAGCTAGCGAAGTCAACATAGGTTTCGCCAGAGGGAAATTCGCCAGTGGTGTCGATCTTTGGAGCTTCCTTGGCTTTCTTCGGCTTCGGGTAAGTATTTCGCCAATGGCCGATGGGGTCAAAACTCTCCAGACTGAAGCCGAGTGGGTCGATCTTCCGGTGGCATTCGCCACACGCTTTGTCGGAGCTGTGCTTGGCGAGGCGGTCGCGGATGGTTGTGGCACCACTGACATCGGGATCAATGGCTGGGACAACATCCGGCGGCGGGGGTGGTCGGATGCCGAGAATGTTTTCACTGACCCAAACGCCACGAGTCACCGGCGAAGTCTCGACGCCGTTTGCGCTCACGGTCAATACCGAAGCCATACCAAGCAGGCCGCCACGATGATTATTGCCCTTGAGGCTGACTTTTTGGAAACCATCAGCCAGGCGCAGCGTTTTCTGCTCGGGCAGTTCGTATAGTTTGGCGAGTTTTTTGTCCACAAAGGTGTGTTCACTGTCGATAAACTGAGCGACAGAGCCGTTGTTCTTGAGCAAATCGCGGAAGAAGAGCCGAGCCTCGGTTTTCATTGAGGTGGGCAGATCCTCAGCGTAATAAGCGCGGTAGTTTTCACGAGGCGGGGGCATCCCACCGAGGTCCCGGAGGTTCAACCAGCTATCGAGAAACCCATTTATGAAGCCGCCGATGCTTTCATCCACGATCATGCGCTCGATCTGTTTTTTTAGTTCGGCATCCTGGGTGAGCTTGCCAGACTTCGCAGAATTGAGCAGCGCCTCATCCGGCGGTATGGCCCAAAGGGCAAAGGAGAGGCGGGTCGCCAGGTCATGCGGTTTGAGCGACTTTGCGGTCTCTTCGGTGATTTCGCTGAGATAAAGGAAACTGGGCGAACAGAGGATCAATTTCACTGCATCAAGCGCGGCCTGGCGCGGCGTGCCTTTTTCGGCGAGGCGTTTTTCATAAATAGCGCGAATGGGCTTGCGGTCGGCCTCGGCGATAGATCGGCGATAAGCTTTTTCGGCGAAGACATATAGTTGATCGAGCGCACGAGCCTCCTGGAAACCGTCTTTGCCAAAAACAGCCATTTCCTCGGCGCTGCCGTGCTTTTCGGGCACGGGACCATGGATCTTGATCTCGCTGATGCTGATGTGCGGGAGCTTGCCTTCCTTCAGGATGTGAGAACGACCAACACCGGACTTTCCAACGTCACCCTTGAACTCATCCTTGTAGCGTTTGTTGATCGCGAGGACAGAGGCGCGGGATTCAAACGGGCCGTTCGGAAAGATGAAGCGCGGGGTTTGCCCGGCTTCCAGCCAGACTCGAAATTTGAACCAAGTGGGAGTGTTGTCCGGCACCACGGTGCTGGCGAGCAGCGGCTCGATGGCCTGCGGGTAATGGATGTGGCCTTTGGTGACATCGCCGGGCACGACACCGAGGATGAAGGGCTCGGAGAAGTCGATCCCAAAAATGGCGGGATCGTAATGCGTGTCACGATGCAGAGCTGCGGCCTCGATTTCGAGGTCGTATAGACCAGAGACGGGAACGCCTTTCAGGTAATCCTCGATGTGCCCATATCCGCCCTGGCGGGTGTCGGTGTTAGGCTGTTCGTAGAGATTGAGATAGCGGTAGTTAAAGGCAGATTTGTGCGATCCCTGCAACTCCTCGTATTGCACAAAATGGCTGTTGAAATGCCAGTCCTTTGGTTCCATCGCCGGTTTGCCGAGCCGCGTCTCGACGAGGCGGTTGGCGGACTGAAAGTATTGATCCACGAGAAAGCCGGAGGTCACGAGGGTCTTGCCGATGGTATCGATGTGCTGGCTGGTCTTCTCCTTCGGAAAATCCGCAGTCAACCCCAATGTATCCACGCGGCGCCCAAAGAGCACTGCGAGCGTGTTTTCATATTCGCGGCTGGAAAGACGGCGCATCACGGTGCGGCCGCCGGAGCTTTGAAATTTGGCCTGCGCAGTCGTGGTGCCATCACGCAGCGCCCGGATCATCGCGAGCCGTTCGTCATCCTTGGGCTGGTCCGCCTTTTTCGGCGGCATTTCCTTCAGGGTGAGTTGGTCGATGATGTCGCGGGCGTCGATTAGATCAGGGGCGGACTTCAGAGGGAGAGCGAATTTCTCGAAGGATCGGTCGCCCTTTTGCACATCCGAATCATGACACTCCAGGCAGTATTTTCCGAGGAACTGCGACACCAGCTTCGGGTGAGGCAGTTTGTCCTCGGCATGAATAGCCGATGCGAAAACCATCGCCGCAATTGTGGCGACGAAACCATGTCGAAAGGGGCACATCATGCAAAACGGCCCGTGCTACTCCCAAACGATTCCGTCTCGACTCCCATCTTCTGCGCGATATCAACGAAGAGATTGCAC
>JBGSJM010000099.1:0-10641 GCA_041742015.1 Verrucomicrobiales bacterium
CTCGACTAGTATAAGATAAAGTTTTTCGGCTTGTTTAGTTAATTTGTTAATAAACTTTTCTTGATTTTTTTAAAAATTCAGCCGAAGTTTAGACAACACAAACTAAACAGACACAAACCGAAAATGAACCGAACAGTCCTCTCAGGGGCGTTATGCCTTGTTGTATCATGTGCATCGATCAGTTGCCGCACCAGTTACAATCCCTCAACCGTCCCAGTTGACGGGTGGTTTTCTCAGAAGAATTCTAGGTCTCCCCGGGTTTCGAAAGCAAGAGAAGCCATTTATTCTGGCAGGGTATCCCAAACAATCTTAGCGGAGGCCAATGGCTCAAACACCCGAATCATCATAGACGTTTACTCCCAAAAGGGTTATTTACTGGTTGGTGAAAGAGTGGCTGCATCCTGTCCAGTTTCAACAGCCAAGCCCGGTAAACATACTCCGCTGGGAACGTTTTCCCTGACCGAACGAATAAGGTCTGGAAAGATTTCTACGATTTATAACGTGGACATGCCTTATTGGATGAGACTTGATGAATTGCCGATCGGACTACATGCTGGATATGTCCCTGGATATCCAGCTTCTGCTGGATGCATTCGACTTCCCTACGATATGGCTCGACTGTTTTACGACCACACTCAAAACGGCACGCCAGTTACGATTTGTAACCAGTGGTCTGGCATCTAAATTTGAGCTACCAAAGATCCAAGGTCGATACATAACAAAAGGCCTTGGGGATCTTAGGATGGTATCCCCCCCTAATTGCCTCTAAAAAACCTCTGGATAAATCCTCCACGACTTGGCGAATCAGACCGGGAAGCGGCGTTTCTACTTGAAGACGTTGACCATCTATAGGTCGTTCTAGGAGACGAAGTCTTTTTGGCGATTGGCTTAATGATCGCGGTTACTGAAGGGTCAAACTCAAGATCTGGTGAAGAATTATTCTTTGCTTGAGCCAGGAGAAACTCTCTACTTTTACCGCTGGAAAATCGGTCATCACTCATTTTATAGCCATGTAACTGCTGAGCCAGTGTAATATGATGCTGGCGATACTTCTCTTCGGTCTTCTGATAACTCTGAATTTCTTTTTGGAGAGATTGGACCCGATCCTCCATCGTTAACATTTGATCAATAACCGAATCCGGGTCAAAATCGTATTGATTTTCTTTTGCCCATTTTCGAGCCAAAGTTAATCTGGAGTCCAACTCTGCCCTCTTTTCAGTGAGTGACTTTCTTTCCTGTTCGAGTTTTTCTCTCTCTTTTCGATACCTAAAAATTTGAGTTTGTGCATGAGCACGAGTTTCCACGGTTCTGAATTCAGCAATCGTCTCAATTTTGTGGCGATTGTTCCATTCATGAAGTAAAAAACTCGGATCAATCAAGAGCGCATAACGATCTGGGTTGCCTGCATAGAAGATTCGGTCCGCCTTAGCAGCTCTGATTGTCAGGTCTTCCAGGCGATTCAAGTCTGTTACCCTCTCTGCTTCAATTCTGCCTCTGGCTTTGGCCACAGCACCCTTGAGCTGGTGTAAAAGTAATTGATGGGTGGCGGCACCATCATTCTCAATGTAATTAATAGATTTTTCATAATAAGCGCGACTAACTGATGGGAAATCGGACAAGGAGTTCACTTCACTAAGTTCGGTAAAACCCGACTCCGCCACTGCTTTCCGCACATCGATTAAAAGTTGATGTGTTACTTCATCGTGTAAAACTTCCTCGGGGACAGAACCAATTGATCTTAATTCTTTGTGAGCTTCCTCAACAACCGATCCGGATTCTCCAACGCTCTGAAGAGTCACAAGCTGGCCCATCACCAGATTGGCAAAATCCAACGGTTTAAATGACTCCTCCCGCCGATCAGAGTTTCTTTCTGCGACGATTCGTGGTTCAACCGACGCAATTACCTGTTCGATTTTCCCTATCGCCGGAGCGAGTTTCTCGTAAGAGTCTGACTTATCCCGACTAAGGCTTCGAATCCGGCTGATTTCATTCATCAATGTCGGTTCTGCCAAAATCGTTTCGATCCATTTAATTGATTCGGTATGCCACGCCTTTAAATCATACCATCTTAATTTTATTTGTTCGATATCCTTGTTGAGGGCGGTCGATGGAACGACAGACGAAAGAATGCTATTCATTATCCCGATCTGTGAACTCAAAGTGTTCTCCAACAAATAACTGACGTCTTCTGGTGATCCAACGGCAACTTCATGTGAGCGCTCCACCACTTCCACGAAATTCCGGCTTTGAACAATCAAACGACATAAAAATGCCCCGCGAATCGCTTCAGTTAATTGAGTAGAATTGGTATAGAAACGCACCACAGACTGAGTCCGTTTGAAATAATTGAGCCAGCGCCTAGCAGACGCCGCTTTATCAGCATCGGAGTGGTGTTCAATACCGGCATCAATTGCCAGTTTAAAAAGAAAATCTCCCAGTTCAAAATCTTCAGAACTGGTGAGCGCGTCTAGAATTGTTTCCCGGGACTCATACCCTTGAGGATCACACCGAAACAGGGCACCCAAACCTCCAAACCCTCCTTCTGATCCTTCCAAAAGATCGTGCAATTGAGGATTTCCCGGTTCATTGTCAGGGTGATGGTGATTCACAACTGCCAGTTCATGAATCGCAGAACCAGCTTTATTGAAACTAGGTCTCGCAGTTAGATCTGGAGGCGTGAATTGTGACTCGCGATAAGAATAGATCAAGTCGAGCTTTCCGTTAATCTTTTTTAGAAATTCTGGGTGGAGCCGTTTGTTGAACTTCCCTGTTCGATAAATATAATCCGTTTGAAAAAGGCCGATCTCGTAGTCCAATAAATTGTTTGAACCAGGCTCTGCAAGACTAGCTAGATCCTTAGGAAGGCTTTGAATTGACCACTCATAATCTCTTCGCTGATTGAGATACGCCTCAAAGGTCGGAATCGACAGCGCCGTCAGGTCAAATTCAGGAACGAGCTTCGAAATTTCCACAAACGCCAAGTCAACTTGATTCCATTGTTCAGGCTTTTCCTTGAACAAACTTACTGCAAGTTGCGGTGCGCCATCAAGTACTCTCTTTAATAATGCATCCCTGCTTTCCCTCAGTTCCGTGGTGGCTTCAAACGCGTTATGATTTAGAATACACCTTGCAAGAAACAAGTTCTTCATGTTCATCTCACTTACCTTCAGGGCACGAATTGCAGAAAAGCAACTCATGGATTCCTTCGAATCAGAAAACAATACGTTTTCGAAATATATAAGCCATTCCTCAGGCTTTTTCAGAGCAAATAGAAAATCCCGGGACTCCCCAGAGGAAGGACGCAGAAAAAGCTGTTCCAATACTTCTACCCGCTTGCGGTAGACATCGCCCTTTAAATGCCCATTGGTGCCAAAAAATTTAGCATTTTTCAATATTATTTCTAATTCTCCATTGGGCTTACATGGAAGAGTCCCTTTTTCTCTGATATCGATGGAACCAAGATAAAAAGGCTTGATTCGATAATCAATTATCTGACCAATTGATGACCTGACCAAATTTGTGTCGGCCATCGGTGCGTCTATGGCCTCAACCAATGCGGCAAGACCACGGGCATGAGCCAACGCCAGTTTTTTGTATTCTTGGTATGGGGCAATCCCTGCTACTGAGAGCGTCAGATCCGGTATAATGGTGTTTGCGACAGCCATAATTGGAAGACTCCTGTCGCGGAGCGCTCCGTCCTCAACAAATCGACGACGACAGTATCTTTTAATAGTTTCTGCCAGTTCACCAGTAAGAAATTTCTGCATTTCCTCGTAAGATTCTGGCGATCTAGATGAAACCTCGCCAACTGATTGGCTCTTCAAAACAAAACTAAAAAGATGAATAAACCGAACGCACCTGGCCTGTTGAATAACGGATAATTTTCCATCTGTCCCAAGTTGCTTCTCGCTGGTTAGTTCTTTCAGATGCAAAAACCACTTTGCGAAAGTAGCGATAGAATCATCTTCAGAACCCTTCAAAAGAAAAAAGATTCGATCTGCAAAACGAAGTTCTTCATCGGACACGAGTTCCTCAAAAAGTTGGCGACGCTCCTGGTAATTGGCAGAGTTGATATGTCCATCACAACCGAAAAAATCCGAATAATCCCCCGTGACTATGACTTCAAGGATTCGGTCGACATCTACTTTGGCAGTGGGATTGATTTTTGCCAATTCCAATTCAGCAAACGCTAGTCGAAGGTCATTCCTCAGGCAATTTCGATAGGTCATGGACGACGAGATAGGGTAGCGTCCATAACTTTTGGCACGGTCCGCTTTTACATCGAAAAAATCCCGTTCAGTCAACCGGACCAACCTCTTCTCAATCGCCTTAGCCGCAGTTATAGCACTATCGCTTGCCCCGCCAACATCCTCGTTGGAGTCATCACCAAATGAAATGAGGGAGAAAAAACTGCAAAAAACAGTAAAAAATACAATTTCAGACAAAAAACGAAGCGGTAGAGCTTTCATAGAGAACGATAATTTGAGTGGGAACCTCGCAGAAACTAATTATTACACCAAAATAGATGATAATTTATAACAAAAATCCCAAAACACATGAGTATTTCACACAAACTATAATTTATTTATAATTTCCGAAATACCCAGACTTATTATCTTCTGCCAAAAAGTCGCTGGAAAAAGTTCCCACCATTGGACGAACGGGAAACCGATGACCTAGGCCGCGTCGAAGCTGCTTTGGGTCGTGCTAGGCTAATCGGTTCCTCAGGCACCTCTGCTATCGTCATTGTTCCAAACTCAACCGGCTCAACCTGAAAATCTTGCCCGCCCTTTTTGTATTGAAACAGCTTCTGTGCAAAATCCGCAGCCCTTGCCCGCATCAAACTTTCGCTGTCTTTAAGATTGGAAACTTCTTTCTTTAAGGCGGCATTCTCTTGACGAATTGAAATCACCTCCTCCAAAACCACCTCGACATTGGCCCCATTTTCTCCCTTGTCAATCCACTCCTGAAGGAGCTCCATTTTTTGAAGAGAGTGCGCCTTAATTCCCTGAAGTTCTTGTTGAACTTCAACCATGGCCCGCCTCTCTTCCTTTGCTTTATTGATCATCTGCCGAGCTTCCGCTCTTAATTCCATGGAACGATAGTTCGCCATCACTTCCACCAGATCACGATTAATCCACTCATTGACCAACAAACTTGGTTCAATATCAATATGATACTGAGCCATTTCCCCATCGACGAGAGTTCGATCGACTTTAGCCGCCCGAATGGCCTGCTCCTCTAGGGTTCTGAAATCTGATGGCTGATCGGCTTCGACTCGGCTTATAGCCCGAGCCGCTGCCGCGCTAAAAGATTCTTCCATAGCTTTTGCGCGATTTTTCATATGTTCAGAATTAGCGGTGTTTAGCATCGCCTCCTGTGGCAGAACTTTATTGTAAATCGAGCCTATCCTGAGCGGATCGCTAACCTTTGACAGATCTTCAAAGCCATACTCGGCAACAATGCCCCTGATGTCGCTTAGAAACTGATTTGAAACTGCTCTTCCGAATTCTTCCTGCCGGATTCTATCTGGATCAACTTCATCACCTTCCTTTTGCATTGGGCGAGCCTTATTTAACCCCGGTTCTAATTCAGTGATTTGTTCGATTGCAAACTTTGCAAATTCCAAAGTTGGAGGCGCAGGGCCATTGTAAATTTCACCACTATAGTGTTCCATTGCTTTTGTGAATACAACAACCTCTGGACAAATCTCCTGATAATTGGCGATCTTTCTTTGCAAAGTTCGAACTCTCGATACCTCACTAATAATGGTGGAATTCCCAATCAACGACTCCAACCATTTGTTACTTTCACGATACCAGACTTTCAAATCCCGCCATTTTTCTGCCGTTTCATTGATATTGCGATTGGTAGCGGTCTCAGGATCAATTTTGGCAAGCATTGACTGCATCTTCCTAATTTGAGCAGACAGCGCCGATTCCAAATCATAACTAATGTCCAAAGGTGAGCCTACCGGAGCAGATCTTGAACTCTCAAGCGCCTTTTGAAAACTTTCACTGTTAAATACGATTCTTGATAAAAAAGCCCCCCGAATGGCCTCATTCAAGACATCTGGAACCGCATGAAACTGTGCATTCGCCTGACTCTTTCGAAAATATTCGATCCAACGTTTGGCAGCTCTCGCGACATCTTCCTCTGAAGATTCGTTGTTACGGTTAATATTCGATGCAAGTTTAAACAATACCTCACCGAGATTCAACTCACCACAGGTTTCGATTGCATCAAACACACTTTCACGTTCCGTGTAACCTTTCGCATCCGCGCGAAAAAGCACCCCCAGTCCTCCAAATCCACCTTCGGGACCGCAAATAAGGTCATGAATCACCGTGTTGGTTTTTGCGTCCCCAGGTATCCGATAATCCGAAACAGCAAAATGAGTCATAATTCGACCAGCCTGAAGATCAGGACGATCTAAACTGTCGATCGCAGCGAGTCCATAACTTCGATACTCAAGGATGTCGGCCAATTTCTCGTTCACCCGATTGACGAATTCTGGAGAAAGTTCCTTGTCGAATTTTCCAATCCTTTTGCTGAGTTCTGGAGAGGTCATGTGATCCATCGATGGTACCAAATTTTGCGTATCAGGTTTCAGCAACGAGGCGAAATCCTCGGAAACTGATTCGCTCCCATATAGGCCCTCTTCAAAATCCTTCCTCACCATCGCCAAATCAGTGGAAGTGGTGACTTTAAGTTTCTCAAAATCAAATTCTTCAAAGCCTTTGGCTAGCTCCTGGAAGCCATTCTGAACATTAATCCACTCCTTGGGATAGTTTCTAAATTGCAATGAAGAAATCTCCCTAACTTGAAGACCAAAGTCTGCCATGAATATTTCGTAAGTTTTCCGAGAAACCGAGCCGATTTCAAAAAGCTTTTCAAACACCTCACTTGGTAAAACCGTCCGCGCAAGAAACAGAGTTTTCAGGTGATCGATCGTTATCTGATGATGTTTTTCGATGTATGGAAAAACGCCACTCTCACTATTTCCTTTACCACCGAGGAGTCGTTCGTCAAAAAACGCCAACCACTCCTCTTTGCTTTTTAAAGAGATCAATAATTCCAAATTATCGGCGCTACCCTCCCCTAGAAACATCGCATCTAGATGTTCGCTCCTTTTCTGATAAGTCTTTATATTTTGATTGCCATCTGGAGCAAAAAACTTGGCATTAGCCAGAATTACATCTATTTCCTGGCGGGCAGGCACCTTGAAAGTTCCATTCTCACGAACTTCATCGGCTCCAATATAAAAGCTTTGTTCCCGGTAGGAGCAGATTGTTTTTAAAGCCCGGTTGGTCTCCTTAGGTGAAGGAACGCTGTCATCTATCCTTTCAACCAATTGAGTCACTGCCCTCGCATGTCCTAGTGCAGTTTTTTGATAATTAGCCAAAGTTGTTACTCCAATGGATTCACGATTTAAATCCGGAAAAAGTCGTTCAGCAGCCGCAACAACTGGCAAACACCAATCTCTTAACATTCCGCCCCTCTCATACCGTTCTCTGGTGAATTTAATCACCGCCGGTTTAAGACGCATTTCCATCGCCTCTTTGAACTCATGTTCCAAATCAGAATTTTGGGAAAGTTCCTGTTTAAAGCCAGAAGATTGGGTAACGCCACGCAAAATTGCAAGCCCTTTTAAACTTCGCCCCAAAGTTGTTGGTTGTCGATCAAAGCTCACACCTAGGTACAAAGGGCCTGCCAGCCGATCAGCGTATTTCACCCACTTTGATGCCGCCACACTGGCTGGCTCCTTTCCGGTCCTAATCAATCCGAAGAGTCTGTTGCCAAGTTGTAACTCCTCGTCTTCAAACAATCTTTCGATCAAGGCTTGTTTAGCCACAAAACCATCAAAATCCTGTGCCGCTAACGCTCCAAAAAACTCTCTTCCCTTTAAAATTTCATCGATTGTTTCCTCTCCTTTTAATTTGGTTTCGGGGTAGTCCTGAGCCAAATCAATTTGCGCAATTAAAAACTGGATTTGCTGGCGAAGGGCATTGATTTTGGGAGTTCCCTGAAGAATTTCCGAACCGCCAAGTCGGATAGCCCCTGAAATCGGTTCATCGGAAAACGAACTTTCATCAAGAGATGACAAGATCTGTGTGAGTTCAGCAAGAGCCTTATCAGCCGAACTATTTGCAGCAGCGCGCTCTTTTTGCCAATTGTCAGCACCCTGCGCACCGCTAAATTGGGCTAGCCAACTCAGCAGACAAAAGAACACGGATGTTCCCGTCAGCGCCTTTATGCTTATTGTCATTTTTTCAATCAATTGGAAGGGAGAATATATAAACATTCTTTAGCCTCTATCAACGCACATCTCAACCTTTGAGTTTGGTAACCGCAAAATTTTCAACTCAAGATGAATTTTTCCATCAGCCACCAGATTATGTCGATAAATCCCATACGCTGCCCCCCTCAGGCTCCAAATTCTGCTCCGACAAACCCCAGATAGTTCAGATCAAAGCCATAAAGCAGCAAATCCTGAATCTGCGAAGTTTGAGGTGTTGCAGCATTTTTGAATCACAACTTTTTTACCCGGATTTTGCGAACCGTAAAAGGAAGCCCATGATCTTGAATGCAGATTTTTCCGGATGCTGGAAGACTCTTGTCCGCAGGCTTTTTTTCCCTGAGATTGATATCCTGAATTAACTGGCTGTTTAAAACCACAGTTAAACGATCACCTTTCATTGCAACAGTCATTTGCTGCCATTCTCCTGCCGGTTTGGCTGCATTGACCAGAGGTCCACACGTTTTGATGATGCCTCCCATATCGTGGTGACCAAGTTCTTTGTTCGTGGAACCGTAGGAATCGAGAATTTGAACCTCAAAACCCGATAGGGTCGGATCGATTTTATCTGAGCACCGGAAATACAATCCCGAGTTTCCATTCTTTTCATACTTAAATTCGAAATCAAAAACAAAGTCGGAATAGTCTTCCTTTAGCCAGATGTATGAGGCATAACGAGTCCAACCCTTCTCCCCCTCTCGTGGTACCAAGTGGAATGATCCATCCTTCTGAATGTGCCAGTTCCCCTCAGTCTCAATATTGGAAAGATCCTTCCCATCAAAAATTGTGGCAAATGATGAATCATCCGCCGCTGGGTGACCTGCCTTGAGCAAATCCTCCCCAAGGATAAGTGAAATCAAAACGCTGTTAAGAAGAAAATAGTAAAGAAATTTCATTCCTTATGATAGAAAGAAGACCTCCATAAGGCAACTCCGCAAAAAAGGTTCAGGGCTTTTCAGTTTTTTAGGTGTTAGGTTGTGACCATGAAGTTTGTGCTCTGTCTAGGTTTCATCGTTTGTCAAAGTCTCAGCGCCTCAGGGGCACAACCTCCCAATGTGCTCATAATTATAGCAGACGATCTTGGCTGGGGCGACCTCTCTGCAAATGGCAATCGCGAAGTCCAAACTCCCAATATCGACGGTCTAGCCAAAAATAGCCTGAGATTCGATAAATTCTATGTCTGTCCAGACGGTACTACCACATCTGCCAGCCTCTTGACCGGTCGATACCATTACCGCACGGGCGTCTCTGGCGAATCGGGCATCGAAGCTACGATGCATTCCAGTGAAAAAACTATTGCAGAAGCCTTTCGAGAAAATGGATACCGAACCGCATATTTCGGCCACTGGGCCCACGGAGACAACTGGCCCCACCACGCAACGGCCCAAGGATTCTCGAGTTTCAACCATTCCACACCCGTCGAACACACCATCACCTTCCTTTCCCAGAAAAATGATTCCCCATTTTTTTGCCTTACCAAAATCCCCCATCCCAAGCTAGCAAGCCCCCCCGAAAATTCTAAGACAGAGGTGCTCACAAAAGTAAACCAAGGCATTATCACCCTCGACAACTACATTGGCGAAATCCTCCACCAACTCGCCGCCACCGATCAGAATAAAGCCACTCTCGTCATTTTTCTTTCCGATAATGGACCGGATCACTTCGGATCAAAAAAGGGTCGCTTCAATGGCTATTTTTACGGAGGTAAAGGAAGCGTGCACGAGGGCGGCGTTCGAGTGCCATGTTTTGCCTCCTGGCCTGACCACATCGCTGAGAACTCCCGATTTTCGCGGATCACGGCACACATAGACTTGTACCCAACACTTATCGATTTGTGCCAGTTAAAAAGCAAGAGCCGACAACCACCCCTGGACGGTTTCAGTCTGGCACCTGCTCTCTTATGCGGAGGTAACCCGGAAAATTGGCCAAACCGGATCCTATTCACCTCATGGACTCCGCCGGGATTTGCCATCAAAAACGCAAGCGTCTCGGTTCGAACCGACCGCTGGCTTGCGCTGCGGGATCCGCGATGGGCTCGGAAGGATTTAGCAGCAAACGATAACAATCACTGGGAACTCTATGATCTAAAAACCGACCCCTTTCAATCCCGTGAAATTGGAGCTGATTATCCTTTTTTGCTTGGTGACTTAAAAGCAGACTTTTCGTTCTGGATAGATCACACCACCGATGACGGAATTGGCCCCATCCCCATTCAAATTGGATTTGCTGAGTGGCCTGACGTCACCTTTCAACCAAACAGGGAAATGACCTGGCCTATCCAAGTCATAAAATCTGAAAACTACCGCGTCCATGTTGACTTAACTGCCGGAGTCAACAACTGC
>JBGSJM010000100.1:0-15833 GCA_041742015.1 Verrucomicrobiales bacterium
GGTGGCTTTCTTCAGCGCGGCGGCTTTGTCCGACGCGGCTGCGGCGGCCATCTCCGCCTCCGCTGCGGCGGCTTGCGCCATAGTTGCCCGGGCCTCCAGCGGTGCAAAAGCGTGGGCCTTGTCGGCGATCATGGCCAAAAGCGCCGTTTTCCTGGCATTGGCGGCAGAGATGGCGGGAACAGTCTTGGGCAAAGCCACGGCGGGCGACTGCGATCCGGTTTGCGCCGCGTTCCACGCCAGGGCGGCGCGAAGTTCGGCCACCGTTTGAGCGGTCGTCATTGCTTCCACCCGCAGAGTCTCTTTCTTACGATCGTTCTCGTCCACCGCTAGTTGAAGCGCGTTCACGGCCTTTTCCGATTCCGCCAGCCCGACCTTGGCGGCGGCGGCTTTGGCTTTGGCAGCATTCAAAAGCTTCGTTTTCTCCGCAGTCACGGCCTGTTTCGCGGCGGCGGCGCTCTCGGCGGCCTTCAGCGCCTTTTCGGCGGCCGCGACTTTGGCTTCAGCAGCCTTTTTTGCCGCGATTTGCGGTGGCGTGGGTGCGGTACCAGCCTTGCCGGCATCGTCGTTCACCTTTTTCAGGGCCGCCACGGCGTCGGCATACGGCTTTTTCAGCGGCGCTACCTTGTCATCGAAAGGTTTCTGCGCTTTCAGCGCCTCATCCACGGCCTTTTGGGCGGCGGCAATGTCCGTGTCGGCCTTGGTCAACTCCGCCAGGAAGGGCGCCGAGACTAGGCTGGCTTCTACGACCTGTTTCAGCGCGGCGCGGTAGGTCTCGGTGGCGGCGGAGGCCGCTTTTTCGCGGTCCGCGACCGTTTTTTCCAAATCCGCGAGCCGACCAGCCAGCTTTGCCACATCCCCCGGAGCCGGGGACGGCAGATCGAGACTCCGCTGGAAAGCCCGGGTCAACGCCAGTTCGCGGACAAAGGCCCGCGTGTCGAATTTCAGAGCCGCGATCTCCTCCGCCAGCAGATTCATCAAATCTGGATGTGCCGCCGGGTTGCCCGAATGATCCATCTCCTGAGGCTCCACCAACCCCCTTCCGAACACGATCGCCCAGAGGCGGTTGGCGATATTGCGGCGGAATTGGGGATGCCCGCCCGCAGCCAGCGAGTCGGCCAGCAAAGCGCGGCGGCTGTGTTTTGGGACGGGGCGCAGGTTCTTGTCCTTCGGATTAGGTTCCACGATCCACTGGCCCGAAGTCTCAGGCTCCACCAGATCCGCCTGACCGGGCAACCGCGGACGGGCCATGCCGCCAGCCTTGGTGAAGACCGACTGGAAACTCAAATCGCCCGCCGCCTGCTCTCCGATGACTCCAGGCTTTTTATTGTCCGGCCGGAACAAATAGGTCCGGTTAAAAAAGGCTTGAATTCCTGCGTAATCCCTCTGCACATAGTCGTCCACCCGCGGGTGATCGTGACATTGCGAGCAGGAAATGTCCTGCCCCAAAAAAAGCCGACCCACGTCCCGAGTCAGCGCGTTCGGGTCCGCGTCACGCTCAAGCGTCCAGCGCGCCAGGTGACGCGTCTTCTCATCTGAACCGTCGTTCTCGATCAAGTCTCGGACCAAGTCGTTCCAGGGACGGTTCGCCGCAAAGCTTTCCTCCAGCCAGGTCCGCCATGGGGCGACCTTGGTGTGCGTCTCCCCGCGGCGTTCCATCAGCATCACGTCGAAACGTACCGCCATCCAGCGCGCGTATTGGCGGTCCGCCAGCAGCGTGTCGATCAGCCTCGCCCGCTTGTCCAGAGCCTTTTCAGCCAGAAAACCGCAGGCCGTTTCCGCCGAGGGGATCATGCCGTGGAGCGCGAGTGTGGCGCGGCGGAGAAATTCCGCGTCACCCGCCAGGACAGCCTGTCCGGCGGGCTGCCCCTTTTCCAACAGCGCGTCGATCCGGGCATGCAATGGGACTGCGGCCCGCGCGGAAGCGCACAGAAATGCGACACCGCCCAGACACAGGCAGGAACCCCAAAAAGAGGCAAAGGAGAGTTGCGATCTCATGAACTGCATCATTGTGCCGCCGGAGGACACTGAAAGCGAGGGCGCATCGACGCTAGGCGCGGTTGCGTTCAGTGCTGAAACGTAACCAGATTTTAGATGAACAGGGTACGCTGCGCAGGGACACCTTGTTCATCAGGAGCCATGTCATCGTTAGCTTTTGGCTGTTGTCTAAGTCAGGGAATTACCAATGTGGAGCATTCACTCAGCCCGAGTACTTGCTCGGAGGTCGTTCCCATCACCCGTGCCGCTAGCGTATTGTGCCCGTGGCGGCCCATCACAACGAGACTAGCTTTTTGGTTGGGTGCAAACTTTCCAATCGCCATGGCCGGGAAATGGTCCAGCACGATCTCAACCCTGCCCTCTTCTCCCACTCCAAGCCGTTCTCGGACACTTTTTTCCAATCTGGCGCGATATTCGGACTCAGAAGTCCCCAAACGGATCATGACCGATTCTGTCATGACCATGCCTCCCAGAGGCGGAATGGCTGATATGATCACCTCAAATGGCACTGCCACATGAGTAAACACAGGTTCCGCACCCGAAATATTAGCCAGGCAGTGAGTCCAGTAGTTTATTTTTTCAGTTCCATCAGAAAAATCGATACATCCGATAACTGGTCCCTCAGAAAAATGATTCGGCACAAGAACAAGGATCGGTTTATCAACCAGTCGAACCACCTTTGAGGCTACTGACCCAATTCTGGTTAGAATCCCACTCCGGCCCGAAAATCCGACTGCGACCATGGCATATTTTTGGGACTGGGAGAGTTTTGGAAGGATTTTGCCAGGCTTGCCTTCACAGATGAGTGTATCTACCATTATCCCATAATCTGAGCGAAGTTTTTCTGCCATTTTGTCGATAACCTCTTCTGCAGGATCTTCCTCCACCAATGGCTTTTTGTCGACGTGGGATGGATCAAACACGTGAACAAGATCAACCACATAATTAAGTTTCCTGGCGTATTCAGCGGCATGATTGGCTGCCCAATTCGAAGCTTCCGAGAAATCGGTTGCAATCAACATCGTATTAACAACATTCATAAAATATCATAAGGGAGCCATCCTGTCTTTACATTGCCTGAATTGCTGTTTCTCATGCCTGTTTTGTCGAAAGCTCTTCTGAAATTAAAGAGTTTCAATCTTTTGAATGCCGTTTACGAAAATTTCCTAGGACCGGACTAAGCAACTTTCGTAGGAGCAACTCCGAAACTCAACTAATTTCAGATCCCGTTGCAACACTTAAGATGATCAAAAGTTAAGGTGGTATTTTCGGCAAATAATCTGAAATGAAAACAAGGGAGAAGCCTTTTAAGAAGATTCTGGTCGGCGTAGATTTTTCAGATGCCTCCAAAGCTGCACTTGCCGAATCATGCCGATTAGCCCGACAACAGGACGGCACCCTGTATGTTCTTCATGTCGTGGATATATCAATGCTGGAATCAATAGGCAAATTCAGCCATTTCAGTGAACCTGAAATCATCTCCAGTATAGAGGAAAGACTTCGGGCCTTCTGCAACGAAGTGGTCGGGAATTTTTCTGAAATTCATCTGACCGTCAAAACCGGTCATCCAGTGAAAGACTTTGCCAATGCATCAGAAGAGATCAAACCTGATTTGGTCGTGCTTGGCGCGTGGGGAAGCATCCCCCATTCTGATCAAACTACTGGAACAACCGTGAAGCAAATTGTCCAGGAATGCAAAACGGATGTCCTTCTCATGAAACCAAGAGAGAGCGACAAGTTTTCCAAAGTAGTCGCCTGCATTGATTTTTCGAATTACGATGTTCCCATCATTCGTGCAGCCAACCAATTATGTATCTCTGATGAGGCCACGCTTGAAATCATCCATCTATTCTTCCCTCCCTGGAAAAATGAAAGTCTGCTCACCGAAGAACGACTCGTCGTTTCCCCTGATTTTGAGATCGAGTATAGAGCTGTGCTTCGAGTATAGAGCTGTGCTTCAAGGAAAACTCGACCAACTAGTGCCCCTGAATATGCACGGAGTTTCAACTTTCAAAACAAGTACCAAAGTGATTGAGAATGAGAGCCATTTTTTAGGCATACTTCAGTATCTCAAAACGGAAGCGCCTGATGTGGTAGTAATAGGGGCGAGAGGCCAAAGCAAAATTGAAACCATGATCCTCGGGAGAATCTCCGAGAAAGTGATTGCTCAAGCCCCCAGTTCCGTATTTGTGGTCAAAAACCTGGATTGACGGATGTTAATGAATACCGATTGAATAGGGTTCAATGCGCGATTTAACAGGGTACAATCAAACTGGATCGGGGATCACTCTACCTTGAGGATACCCTGTAGGTATTCCAGGTTTTCGGTCGATAGTTCGACAAATTTAACCTGGGTGGAATTCCCTTTTTCATCAACAAATACGCCAAATTCTCCAAGTGCTTCGAGCAGCAATGCTCGAAACACCGTTCCATCCTTCTTTTTCCAATCCTGCATTTTGGTTATTGCCACCTTCTGAACCTTCAAATCTTTGACCATTGACGAAAGAAATCCGCCTTTACCCTCACCCACTTTTAAAAGAGCGTCATTGAGATTGGCAAGTTTAACCGGATCGGTGTTCTTTCCACCTTTGATCCGGGAAGATATCAACATTTTTTCGAAGCCTGCCAAATCCGCCCCTTGATATGATGCGATTTCATTCCCATTTGAGCTTGTTACCACGGCCAATGGTAGCTGGGTTAGATTCTTGCGAAAACGTTCCGAGAACAAATCACGGTTTGACTTCACGGAATGGGAGCAGTTGGCAAACACAAACTCTTCTTCCAACATCTCCACTTCTTTCTGCACGGCCTGAACAACTGAGACATGCTCCTGCTTTTTAAGATCGCTCAAAAAAAAGACGATCAATTTGCCGTCTGCTTTTGCGGATGCCACTGCGAGGCGGGGTTCAGTGAACACTTTAAGTTCAGCAGCTCCCGCTAGAATCTGGAATACAAAAGGAATAATCAATAGGAAACGCATCTTTAACATTTCGAATCATATCACCGGTTCAACAAACACAACCGATTTCTCAGATTGGAATCAAGGAATCTGAACGAGTGGATTCACTGAATCCACCAATTGGTCAGCCGAGCCCAAAAATAATCTAACCGAGTCGAAACTTCACGTCCCGGATATGCTGGGCACCAAACTCGGCCTGCATTTTGGCGAGGATCTGTCCTTTCATCCTTTCCAACTCGTAATGAATCGCTGAGTGAAGCACCTGGATGTAGAGAACTTTCCGCTCCAGAGAGGTTGGCCGGGCATGCTCGGCAATCAACGGGGAAACCAAAGTGGACCAAGCCGCGAAAACCTGCTCCTCATTAAACCGATCTTCCAACCCCATTCCTTTCAGCGCCCCTGTCATCACTTTGGACATGGCCTGAGTGTATTCCGAAAGATCCTCCGGCTCCCAATACCTCCGAAACTCGGCGATAATGGTATCTTTGGCACTGGGTTTCTTTCTGGTTCTTGGGCGGGCAATCCCGGTTCTTCTAAAATAAAAAAACGACAGTGATGGGCTTATCACTGCCGTCTCATTAAAATTCAAACTTTGTTAAAAGCAAACCCTTTAATTTTACGCACCGTCATTGCCGATCGCTTCGACGGGGCAGCCTTCCCTCGCTTCATCACAGAGCGCCTGCTCCTCAGCATTGGAAGGTTGTTTGTAGACGTAGGAATAACCACCATCTTCATTGCGGGTAAAGTTATCCGGAGCGGTTTCACGGCAAAGGTCGCAGTCGATGCACTGGTCGTCGACGTAAAAGGCTCCCTTTACGTTGTCTTCATATCTGTCTTCAATTTCAGCCATTTTGCTAGATTAATGAGAATTTTGTTGAGGTCGGCAGAAAGTACGGGGTTTTTCTGTTGGACGCAACCCTTTTCATATCGAAGCGTATGGTAAAACAAAACCATCAAATGACACCGGAAAAACCGAACGTAATATCAAACCAAATCGCAACTGTTGAACCCGTCATCCCAAGGGAGGGCTGGCACGTCCTTCATCTCTTTTACAAGCTCGAACACTCCCAGTGGGATTTGTATGATGGTGATGAAAAACTGGCAGCCAAAACCCGGTTATCCCAACTGGTGCAGGATATTCGTTCCTCGAATGCTCAATTGATGACCTTTTCCATGGTCACTCCAAAAGCTGACCTCGGTTTTATGCTGCTAACGGCGGATTTGCACAAAGCAGACGAATTTGAGAAAAAATTAACCCGCTCACTGGGATGTGATGTTCTAACTCCGATCTACAGCTACCTGAGTATGACCGAGTTGAGCGAATACACAACAACGCGTGAACAGTATGGTGAAAGTCTTGTCTCCGAGGATGGCCTTACCCGAGACACCGAAGAGTTCAATGAAAAACTCCAGGAATTTGATCGGCGAATGGCAAAGTACAACTCCGACCGGCTTTACCCAAACATGCCGGACTGGCAGGTGTTTTGTTTCTACCCCATGGGCAAACGCCGTGGAGAACAGGACAACT
The DNA here is from genome assembly GCA_041742015.1 of Verrucomicrobiales bacterium. Taxonomy (GTDB): domain Bacteria; phylum Verrucomicrobiota; class Verrucomicrobiia; order Verrucomicrobiales; family DEV007; genus Arctic95D-9. The sequence goes on from JBGSJM010000100.1 coordinate 6,483, forward strand.
GGTATGATTTGCCCTATGAAGATCGCCGCCAACTGATGCTCGGACACGCCAAAGTCGGTCGTACCTTCGCCGGAAGGGTTCGCCAACTGATCACCGGATCAACCGGTCTGGATGAAATGGAGTGGGGTGTAACCCTCTTCGCCCATAACACACAGGATATCAAAGATATCGTTTATGAGATGCGCTTTGACAAGGTCAGTTCCCGATATGCAGAGTTTGGAGATTTTTACATCGGCCTCCAACTCCCCTTAAACGAACTGTTCAACCGTTTGGGAGTTTAATTCTCAACCGGGCTCTGAACTCCGCTAACGTTGATCTTTTCCGGGAAGCGTCTAGTTTCCGGGAAAGCTATGGCAAACAAGAAAAACGATAGGGTCGGGGTGATTGGACTGGGAATCATCGGGAAGGGAATCGCAAATACACTGCGAAAAGCTGGGCTTGACGTCTATGTCTGGAATCGTACTCCAAAGCCAGAACCCAATTTTCTGGGCTCACCTGCCGAAATGGCCCTAATCACCAATGTTATCCAGATTTTTGTAAAGGATGGTGCCGCACTGCTTTCAGTCATGAATCAGTTAAAAAGCGCTCTAACCCCAAGTCACATTGTCATGAATCACTCCACGGTTGAGCCAAAGGCTGCGGTTGATGCCTTTGAAATCGCCCGCTCGGCGGGTGCGGATTTTTTGGATGCGCCCTTTACCGGAAGCAAGGAAGCGGCCGCTAATGGCACTCTTGTTTACTACATCGGAGGCGATCCCGCCGTGCTCGAACAGGTCAGCCCAATCCTCTCACACTCCTCCAAGGAAATTCTTCACATTGGCAAAGTCGGGGATGCGTCCGTGATTAAAATAGCCACAAACATGATTTCTGCTGCCACCGTGCAGGTTTTGAGCGAAGCTTACGGCCTTACTATTTCCGCCGGACTCGATCCAGAGATTCTCCGCACCGCAATCGCCAATAATGCCTGTGGTTCAACACTAACCTCGATGAAGTTGCCCACCATCATCAATCGAAACTTTGAACCTCATTTTTCACTCAATAACATGTTCAAAGATTCGAAGTTCGCCCTTGATCTGGGCAAGCAATTCGGGGTGGAAATGCCAGTCTTGACCACCACGGCAAATGTCATGTTCCGCACGATTCAAAAAGGTCAGGGTGAGCGGGATTATTCCGTTCTTGCAGCCAATTACCAAAACAACCAACCCAAACGGCAGTCATGATATTTTCAGGTTGGACCAAGCCGGCGAATCTCGCTTTCTTTGAACTCAAAGGGCCGGATGCAGTCCGTTATCTCAACGGCCAAGTAACCAACCAAATCAAAGTTGATCTTTCCGCCAAAGTGGTGCCTGCCTGCGTCTGCACCGTCAAGGGCAAAGTCGAGGCTCTGGTTCGGGTCACAGCGGGTTTTTCGAGTAACAGCCTCTTGATTGAAGTGGGTGCAGCCCAGTCGGAATCCGTATTCGCCAGACTTGATCGTTATTTGATCGCGGATGACTGTGAGTTGAACGTACTCGAAACCTGCCCGGAACTCATCCACACCATCTGCGATAGCCCTCCACATGCCGGCAGCAGGGAGCACTGGCGATATGGTATCCGCGGTTACGACGTTTTTGGCCCTGGGGATTTAACTGGACTTTCCGAAATACCTGAAGAAGTCCTGATTGAGGCAAAAATTCGACACGGCATTCCCGAATTCGGCTTTGAAATCACCGGGGACGAGTTTCCCGCCGGATTGGGACTCGACACTTGGGCAGTTGATTTTCACAAAGGGTGTTATCTCGGCCAGGAAGTGGTGTCCCGCATCGAAAACGCCGGGAAAGTTCCCTTGCGACTCCGACTTTTCTCAACTGACCGTCCCTTTGAAAAAGACAAACGATTCGAGAATGAAGCAGGAAAAACTCTCGCCCGGGTTACCCGGAATTCCATACACCAATCTGATGCATCTGGAAAATTTCTGACTCTATTGATGGCGAAAGACGGCTTTTCTGAACCGGGATTCGAAGAAATCCCAATCATTCCACCGCCCAAGTCCTGATCAGAAAAAGAAACCGTAAACCCGCCAGGCGATACGTTCCATCAACATTCTTTCTGAATCATGAGCCTTGAATCCCTTACACCTGACCTTGCCCATAACTTGAATCTGGAAAATCCCTACGTCGGCATGCGCCCCTTTTCCGAGATTGACCAGGATAAATTTCACGGCCGCAGCAAGTTGACCGAAGAGATCATGTCACGATTGGAAAAAACTCCTCTCACTACCGTTTACGGCCATTCAGGAGTCGGCAAATCCTCGATCATTTGTGCCGGGGTGATTCCCGCTTTCCGTAAAAAATTCTCCAACGCCCGAATCATCCAGTTCCGCCCGGATCAAAATCCGTTTTTTAGCCTGAGCCACGCGCTGCTCAATGCCGGGCTGTCCTACGAAATCGCGGCAATGGCCAGTGATACCAGTTCCCATAAATTCCGCGAAGTCCATGCAGCGGCCGGCAATCCAGCCGAGCCTTGGTTGATTTTTATCGATCAATTCGAGGAAATTTTCACCCGGCCAGCAAAAGAGGATGCGCCCATCATCGCTCAATTTATCCAGTCGCTAATAGATGCCTCCAGGGCACCGATCAGTTCCCTCCGCATCATCCTCGCATTACGGGATGATTTTATGGGAAGGCTCAACGATTTCAAAAGCTTCGCAGAAACCATCGACAAAAGCTTCATTTGGATCAAGTTCCCGGACCGGGAGGAACTTTGCCAAATCGTGGAAAATCCCGCTGCTGCCCACGGAGTCCGCTACGAGCCCAATCTGGTTGGGCAGATCATCAACCAAGCCGAAGCTACCGCCCCCGAAGGTCTACCCCTCCTGCAATATACACTCGAGCGCCTCTGGGATAGTGAAAAAGCCGATGCAACGGGCGGCTTGCACGACCGAACAATCACCCTCGCCTCCTACAACCGGATCGGTGGCGTGAAGGGAGCTTTGATGGGCCGCCTGGCTGAAGTTTACAAAAAACGAAACGCTCGGGAAATGCGTCAGATCCAGAACATTTTGCTGACCATGGTCGAGGTAACCAACACGGATTTGGGCCCTACCACGATATCACTTCCTGCCACTCTCGATCACCTCCGCCAAGTCGGTGGAGTCGGCAGCACCGCTCTGATTCAACAAATGCTCAAAGAGCGGATTCTCACCAAATCAGAGGACGGAAAAATCGTGGAGTTCGCCCACGATTCCCTCCTCTGGGCCTGGGATGACCTGTCCAGGTGGATAAGGGAACTGCAACCCGAGATTCGAGAAGTCACCGAACTGGAAAAGGAAACCAAGGAAACGTTTCCCGTTGCCTCCGAAAAAAGCCACCAGCCCAAACCCATCAAGAAAAGAGTGGCTCTAATAATGGTCATCTGCGTGACTCTCTTTGCACTTTTTACCCCTCCCTCCGTCATCGGACTCAAGGGTCCCGGTAACAGTGGGACCGCAATCACCTTTTTGCAGAAAATTTTCGCAAAAAAAGAATCAGGTCCAACCCACGCTCCATAAAGCGTTTCACCGGACTGCCCGGCAGCACGCACTAGTAAAATGCTGGGTGACGCCCAGGCTAATTGCGCCCATTAAATTCACACCCGTCATCCGTTTTTATACCCAGCAACACATGGGCCAGACTAGGGTTGTACTTGATAATATCTTCCGCCAGCATGCGGAGACTTTCCTCAAAGGCCGCTCGGACTTGCGGGTCAGCCAGACACTCTTCGGAAGTGGTTTCATTTAGCATTGATAAGATCCTCTCATTACGCAGTTCAGAGTGGCTCTCGGAGTCGTTTAGGTAATACATGATGATTGTGAGTGGAGATGGATTTGGTTATTCGTCTTTTTGGTCAATTTGAATCTCAGTCACCCGATAGACAGGGGCAGGTGCCTGCCCTTTTGCCTGAAGTTCTCTGATCTTCTCAGTCAGCAGGATCACCGCCGTTTCAGCAGCATTCTTGCCATAATATCCAGACATCGACAGCTCATCTAGAAGCTGCTTGACCTGAGGCGTTGTCGAGAGCGTGAGCTGAATCGTATCCGCCGAATTTTTGGGCCTTGCCATCTATAAAACCGTCAATTTCCGAATAATAATGGCATTCTTATAGAATAATTATTGGGTAAGTAAAGGATTTAAATTCGATTTCCCCAAAAAAAGACTCGTGTTTTTGAAAACTGACTTTTAGAAAGACGGAGATGTGCCGCTTGAGATTCGTTGAGGATCGTGGCAGAATGCAGTTATGACACGACTTCAATTCAAAAGGACAACTTGGCTGACCGGACTTTTCGCCATCAGTCTTGGCATCTCTGGGTGCGAAAAGATCAATGCAGCCGAAGAAAAAGACCAAAAAACTGAACCCAAAACCACAACCGATAAAAAAATGGAACCAGTCAAAACCGAATTAGCCACCCTGGGCGGCGGATGCTTCTGGTGCGTTGAAGCGCCCCTGGAGATGATCGATGGCATTCAATCCGTAAAATCCGGTTATATGGGTGGAACCACCAAGAATCCGACCTATGAAGAAATCTGCGACAAATCCAGAAACACTGGCCACATTGAAGTGGTTCAGGTCGCCTTTGATCCAGCCAAAATAAGCTACGACTTGATTCTGGAAGCTTTCTGGCTGATTCACGATCCCACCAGCAAAGACAAACAAGGTGCAGACAAGGGAATCCAATATCGCTCCATCATTTTTTATCATGACGATGCCCAAAAAGCGGCCGCCGAGGCCTCCATCGCCAAACAAAACGCCTCTGGGAAATTTTCCAAAGAGATCGTCACCGAACTGCGCAAGGTAGATACCTTCTGGGATGCAGAGGACTATCATCAGGATTTTTACGGTAAAAATCCAACTCAAGGCTACTGCAACGCCCTGATTCCTCCAAAGCTCTTCAAGCTCTTTAACGACGCCAAATTCAAAGACAAACAGAAAGCGAAATAAGGATTGTGCGGCTGACTGATGTTGAATATGATCAATTCTTCGCGCTCATTCAACAGGGTACAGTCGTTCATTCAACAGGGTACAATCAAGGCCCGGGCATTTGTATTTGTGGCGGTATTCTTCGCCTCTTGCGAAAAGCGGGAAAGCAAGGTTGACCGCGCGACCAGGGAAGGCATCCTTCTACTGGCAAATGGCGGAGAACCCAAGGCTCTTGATCCCCATCTGGTCAGTTCCGTCGGGGATAGTAATATTTTGCGAGCCCTTTTTGAAGGGCTGGTCACCTATGATCCGACCAGTGATTCGGTACACGCACCGGGTGTCGCTGAAAGCTGGGTTCCCAATGCTGACTTTTCAGAGTGGACCTTCCACCTTCGCAACGATGCCAAATGGTCGAATGGCGATACAGTCACGGCTGCTGATTTTGTCTATTCCTACAACCGCATCCTCCACCCGGACATGGCGGCTCCATATGCCTCCATGCTTTTTTTCCTGAAAAATGGCGAGGCTTTCAACAAAGGAAAAATTACCAACTTCGCCGAAGTCGGGGTCAAAGCTGTCGACCCACACACTCTGGTTTGCACCCTGGAGGACCCGGCCCCCTATTTCCCAGATGTTGTCAAACACACCACCTGGTTACCCATCCACGGACCTACTCTCGAAAAATTTGGGAAGATGACGGACCACTTTACCAATTGGCAGAAGCCGGGAAATCACGTCAGTAACGGAGCCTTTCAATTGGATGACTGGAAGATCAATGCCCATGTCAAAGTACGGCGCAATCCCCATTATTGGGACACGGCCAATGTAAAGCCAAATGGCATCAATTTCCTCCCGATCGATAATATCTATACCGAGGAACGGGCCTTTCGCGGGGGCTTGATTCACTACACCTATTCGCTCCCATCAAACATGATCGAATGGTATGAAAAGAACCAGCCGGAAGTTCTTCAGATCGAGACCTATGCCGGTATCTACTTTCTCCGCTGCAACACCACCAAAGCACCCACCAATAATGTGAATTTCCGCAAAGCCCTGGCCCATGCCATTGATCAGGAGGTGATCGTGAAATATGTCACGCGGGGTGGTCAAAAACCTGCCTCTGGATTTACCCCGCCATCAGAAGGTGGCTATCAGCCGCCCAACCAGATCAAATTCGATCCCGAGCTGGCCCGAAAATACCTGAAAGAAGCTGGTTATAAAAGCGGGGCGGATGTCCCCTCCTTCACCATCTTGATCAATACATCAGAAGCACATAAAGCCATTGCCGAGGCGATCCAGGATATGTGGAAAAAACATCTCGGTATCAAAAACGTCGATTTGGGAAATCAGGAGTGGAAAGTCTTTCAGCAAACCATCCAGGATATCAAATATGATGTAGCCAGAGCTGGCTGGATTGCAGACTACGCAGACCCGTCGACCTTTCTAAACATGTGGAAAACGGGCGATTCCAACAACCAAACCGGCTGGTCCAATCCAGAATACGACCGGTTGCTCAAGGAATCCGCCCAGCTTAGTAAAGCGGAGGAGCGCTACGCAAAAATGTTTGAGGCCGAGAAGGTTCTTCTCAATGACTCACCGGTTCTTCCAATCTATTGGTACACTCGGGTTTATTTGATCAGTCCCGATATCGAAAACTGGAATCCACTGATTCTCGACAATCACCCCTACAAACATATCGGCTTGCGGAAGGGAGCATCAACTAAATAGAGATGGAAACGGTGCGATTCATGGCCTGGCGTTTTTTGCAGTCACTTTTTGCACTGTTCTGCATCATCACCATCACGTTTTTCCTGGCTAGGGCGATTCCTGGAAGCCCCTTCCTGGATGAGAAGGCGGTTCCGGCGCACCTGATTGATTTGATGAAGGCAAAATACGGGACCGATCAACCTCTCCAGATTCAGTATCTCAGAAAGATAAAATCTCTGCTCTCAGGAGATCTGGGGCCTTCTTATGGGAACAAGGGGTTTACCGTGAATGAGATTATTTCCCAGAGCTGGCCGGTTTCTGCCTTGATCGGCACCGTGGGTCTGGCCCTGGCCCTCTCAATTGGTATCCCGATCGGGGTATTGGCGGCGGCCAACGCCAATACGAGAATTGACTACACTTTAATGACTCTTGCCATGGCCGGGATCTGTCTGCCGACCTTTGTGATCGGTCCACTCTTGGCGAAGTGGCTCGCTTTGGAATGGAAATGGCTGGATGTCGCTGGTTTTGAAAACAGCACCGCCTGGATTCTGGCCAGCCTCACTCTGGGACTCTACTACTCGGCCTACATCGCCCGGCTCACCCGGGGCAGTATGCTGGATGTGTTGTCGCGGGATTTTATTCGCACGGCCACGGCCAAAGGGGTCTCACGCATGGCCGTCCTCTTTAAACATGCCTTTCGGGGCGGGATATCCCCGGTAGTCGCATATCTGGGACCGGCTCTGGCCTCGATTATCGCCGGATCCTTTGTGGTGGAGAGCATTTTTGGGTTGCCCGGACTGGGACAACACTTCGTCAAGGCCGTCACCAACCGCGACTACCCGTTGATTGAGGGCACGGTGACGCTTTTGGCGACCCTGGTCCTGATTATGAACTTCATCGTTGATATGGTGCAGGTTTGGCTTGATCCGCGCTCCACCCTAAAATCCTAAAACCATGTCCAAGCACCCTACAGTTATTGGAAACCAGCTCCGGGGTGACCTGTCATCAGCCGAGAAAGGATCATCGCTGGGGCGGGATGCCTGGCTGCGACTCAAGAAAAATAAACTGGCCATGCTCAGTCTCTGGTTTTTCCTGGCGATTACGATGCTCTGCTTTGTGCTGCCGCTAAAGATTGGGGATTGGAAGGGCTTTTCCTTCCTGCCGGATCCGAACCAGACTTACCCTGAACTAAAGTCCATGGCCGCATTTTCGACAGCGACCTCAGCTACCGGGGAGAAGATATTTTATCTGCTGGGGAGCGATTACCTCGGCAGGGATATCTTTTCAAGAATGATTTATGGCGGACGCATCTCCATCAGCGTTGGTCTGGTCGCCACTCTGGTATCCCTGACTATCGGAGTGTTTTATGGTGCGATTTCCGGCTTTTTCGGGGGCCGACTCGATTCGGTGATGATGCGGATCGTCGACATTCTCTATGCCCTGCCCTTTATCGTGCTGGTCATTTTTATGACCACGATTTTTCAGGGATTCGAGTTTTTCAAAGGCGAAAAACAACTGCTGCTCCTCTTCATTGCCATCGGGATGGTTGAGTGGCTGACCATGGCCCGGATTGTGCGCAGCCAGGTCGTCTCATTAAAGATGCTTGAGTTCGTGGAGGCTGCCCGCAGCCTGGGGCTCTCGAATTGGCGGATTATCACCCGACACCTCATCCCCAATACCATCACGCCTGTGATCGTTTATACGACCCTGACGGTCCCGGCAGTGATGCGTCTGGAAGCCATTTTGAGTTTCCTCGGACTCGGGGTCCAGCCGCCCAACGCCAGTTGGGGCAGCCTGATCAAAGAAGGAGCCGACTTGATGGTCACCGACCAGGCTTTGTTATTTTACCCCTCACTCATCTTTGGTCTCACTCTCTTTTCCCTGAATTTCCTTGGAGATGGCCTTCGCGATGCCCTGGATCCGAAAAGCTCGAAAGATTAAATCGACATCCTGATCGCGTCTGGCTGAATTGGAACCTCTTGTCACCTCAATAGATACTCTCCCGCCTTTTCTTGATGCTGGTTTACCTTTCGTGGAAGTCATATGCCATTCTGCGTCGATGAGATTGCGATTTATATTGTTTGAAACGCAATCTCACCAACCTGAAACGCAATTGTATCGGCGTGAAACGCTATTGTATCGGCGTGAAACGCAATTGTATCGGCGTGAAACGCTATTGTATCGGCGTGAAACGCTATTGTATCGGCATGAAACGCAATTGTATCGGCATGAAACGCAAGTGTATCGGCGTGAAACGCTATTGTATCGGCGTGAAACGCTATTGTATCGGCGTGAAACGCTATTGTATCGGCGTGAAACGCTATTGTATCGGCGTGAAACGCTATTGTATCGGCGTGAAACGCAATTGTATCGGCGTGAAACCCAATTGTATCGGCATGAAACCCAATTGTATCGGCATGAAACCCAATTGTATCGGCATGAAACGCAATTGTATCGGCGTGAAACCCAATTGTATCGGCATGAAACCCAATTGTATCGGCATGAAACACGCAGCCATGAAACGCTATCCAACCGACGTGAACCGCATTGTACCCTGTTGAGTCTGTCACTGTACCCTTATACTTTGAAAAGTTGAGGTTTTGGAACATTAAACGAAAGTTAAACAACTTTGTTTGGAGGAGGGAGAGGTAACCTGATCTTACCCTTAGGCCTTAGAGTCCGTGCAACAGATTAGCCCTCTCCTCTCCT
>JBGSJM010000101.1:0-5720 GCA_041742015.1 Verrucomicrobiales bacterium
TTTGCCTTTTAATTCGGGATAAATCAGGGTTATCGCCGTGGCAGAGCCTGTCGAAGTGGGGATCAGGGAATTCAGTGCTGAGCGGGCCCGGCGGAAGTCTTTGTGCGGGGCATCGACAATCACCTGGGTATTTGTGACATCGTGAATCGTGGTAATAACCCCGTGTTTGATCCCGATTTTTTCGTGGATAACCTTAACGACTGGTGCAAGGCAATTAGTTGTGCAAGAGGCCGCAGTGACGATGTGGTGAACCTCCGGGTTGTAGAGGTGATCATTACAACCCATCACGATATTGAGAGCACCTTCCTTGACCGGAGCGGCAACAACGACTTTTTTTGCGCCGCGATCAAAGTGCGGCTGTATTGAATCCGGCGTGCGAAATTGACCGGAGCTTTCTACTACCAGATCGACTCCCATTGACTGCCAGTCAATCTGGGATGGATCTTTGTGGTTGGAAAATGAAATGCGCTGTCCCTGGACAGTGAAGTGATCGTCCCGCGCCTCGATTCCCCGGTCCCACCGACCATGGACAGAGTCAAACTCGAGGAGGTGAGCGGCAAGACGGGCACCGCCTTGGCATTCGTTTATATGAACAATTTCGAAATTCGGGTTTTCCCATCCGGCTCGGAATCCGAGCCGTCCCATTCTACCGAATCCGTTGATTCCGATACGTACTTTCATTTGTTTTTAGTTGGTTCTTAAAATCAGTTTCTACTTTAGTTTTCTGTGCAGGCATCTTCACAGCAGGGTTTTGGCAGGCAAAGCTCCGGCTGCCCCTGACAACAGTCTTCCGTCAGAAATGACATCAAATCCTGAATGCCTCTCTGATTCGGGCCATAGTAAATCGAGCGGCCCTCGCGCCGCGCCTCAATCAACCCCGCATGGGTAAGTTCTTTGAGGTGAAAGGAAAGAGTTGGCTTGGGTAGATCAAACTCACGTGACAAATCACCGGCGCAGATTCCGGTACTCCCCTGGCGGACGAGGAACCGGAAAATTTTCAACCGCGCAGGTTGGGCCAAAGCTCCCAGCGCAATTACCCCTTCATTTATTTCCATAATTTTGGAACTATCAAAATAATAACGCGGATGGTCAAGCAACATTTTTTGTGATGTGGCGGGATTGCGTTAGAATAAGTTTTTTGCAAAGTTGGTGAATTATAGAATTCTATAGACCTCTATAGTTATGGCTGCCAACCACTCTCAGAAAGCATACGATCACATCAGGCAAAAGCTTCTCGATGGTTCGGTCCCTCCAGGAGCGAGGCTTTCCTACGGCATCATCGGAAAAGAGATCGGAATCAGTGCAACTCCGGTGCGTGAGGCCGTGGGACAACTTGCCAGTGAAGGGTTTGTGGTACTGGTCCCTCAACTGGGAGCGGTGGTCCGGGAGATGACCCGGGAGGAGGCAATTGAGCTGTATGAGCTGCGAGAAGCGCTTGAGTCCTACGCAGCGGGACTGGCGGCGGAGCGAATTAGCGAGCGGCAAATTGGGGATTTGAAACGGAATCTGGCCAAATCCAGAGACCTCGTCACGGAAGTGGAAAAGTCCGGGGAATCCATCGCTCCGGCGGAGGTCGCGAGGCAGTTTCACAGTCTGGATCTGGCTTTTCACATGACGATTATTGAAGCTTCCCGGAACCGCCGGATGCTGAAGGTGGTGGGGGACTCTCACATTTTAACACGCATTTTCCAGGCTGATCGCCACGAGTTCACTATTTCGATTCTCAATGCCACCCAGACCGAGCACGAGGCGATCACAAAGGCGGTCAGTGAAAAAAATGCGACTGCCGCCCGCGAAGCCATGCAAATTCATGTTCGCAACAGTCTGGACCTCACCCTGACGGAAGCGGATAAAATGTACAGTGATCGATGGTGGGCAGAAACAATTTAACATTTGAACTATATGAAATCGTGCCTATTACTACTACTTTTGGCCGCCGCCACATCTGCACTGCTGGCTGATGACGCAGGGGATCTCCAGCCCTTGAAGTATAACAATCCGGGACTCGAAGTTGACCTTGGGGTGGGATTATGGGCCTGGCCTCTGCCGATGGACTTCGATGGTGATGGCGATATGGATTTGGTTGTTTCCTGTCCCGATAAGCCGTCCAATGGTCTTTACTACTTTGAAAATCCGGGACAGAATCCTGCCAACAAATTTCCTGTCTTTAAGCCATCCATATGGTTGGGGCCGACCAGCCACAATGTGCAGGTCAGTTATCCTAAAGGTGAGCCTGTGGTGCTTAGGGAAAATTTTGAATTCCCCAATTTTCGTACTCAGGGAATCAAGGATGGTAAAAAAATCTATCCCAATGCCAAGATTCATCCGGGCAAAATCCGGGCGAATATGTGGCGCTACGTAGACTGGGAAAACGATGGTGATCAGGATATTATCGTAGCAGTTGGGGACTGGACAGACTACGAATGGGATCACGCTTATGATGCCCAGGGACGCTGGCGAAACGGCCCGCTCCACGGATATGTTTACCTGATTAAAAACGAAGGGGGAGAGTATTCAAAGACTCCCGAGAAAATTAACGCTGGAGGCTCAGCTATCGATGTTTTCGGCTGGCCAAGCCCGAGTTTTGAAGATTTTGATGGAGATGGAGATCTCGATTTGATCTGTGGCGAATTTCTCGATGGTTTTACCTACTTTCAAAATATCGGAAGCCGGGGAAAACCAGACTATGCAAGCGGATTCAAGATCGTGGCAGATGATGGTCAGCTTCTGAAGATGCACCTCCAGATGATCACTCCGACAGCTTTTGACTGGGATCGGGACGGGGATTTCGACCTGATTGTCGGGGATGAGGACGGGCGGGTTGCGCTAGTAGAGAATGTATCTTCAGCAGGCGCGGCGACACCACTTTTTAAACAACCCGTCTATTTTCGCCAGCAGGCGGACACTTTGAAATTCGGCGCTCTCGCCACTCCGCATCCTCATGACTGGGATAATGATGGCGACGATGATCTGGTCTGTGGGAATACCGCTGGTAATATCGCCGTTTTCACAAATCTCGACGGCAAGGGGACAAAATGGAGTGCTCCAGAGTTGATCGAAACCGATGGAAAGCCCTTTCGGGTAATGGCCGGCGAAAACGGATCGATCCAGGGGCCTGCTGAGGCCAAGTGGGGCTATACTGTGCTTTCCGTTGCTGATTGGGATGGCGATGGACGGGACGACATCATTTACAATTCGATCTGGGCAAAACTTCAACTACTCCGAAATACTGAAAAAGGTCTGGTTGACGGGCCTCTCCCATTTTGGACTAAAGAAAAACCACCTGCCTTTTACTGGTGGCAGGCACCATCGGAAAACTTCCAAACCCAGTGGCGCACTACCCCGCTGGCCACTGATTTTGATGGCGATGGCAAGCTGGATTTAGTCATGCTCGATCAAGAGGGCTACTTGACTTGCCAGAGCCGCAAAACTGATGAAACCAGGATTTTCGTAGATGAAGACAACCAGCTGATTCGCCTCAATGCAAAGACCGCCGGGGCCAGTGGCCGGGTCAAGCTGGATGTGGTTGATTGGGATGGAGATGGTCGTCTTGATCTGCTCGTGAATTCGGAGAATGCCTTGTGGTATCGCAACTGTGAAGATCGCAGTGGCAAAGTTGTTTTCAAAAAAATAGGCAATCTCGCGAAGCGAAATGTGTCTGGACACACCGCGAATCCAACGGCTTGTGATTTTGATCAAGACGGCAAACCTGACCTTGTTATCGGCGCTGAGGATGGCAGGCTCTACTTTATACGCCATGCCGACTGTATTTCCTACTCAGCGGAGGAAATCGCAGTGCGCCCAGCAAAAGAAGCTCAGCCAGCGAGGTTTCCAGGAATGTTCAAAGAAGAATTTATTTATAACAAAGCCCCTTTTGCCCAGTGTCATGCATCCACTCTTTGTGAAACGACCCGTGGTCTGGTGGCCGCCTGGTTTGGTGGGACAAAGGAGAAGAACCCCGATGTGGGGATCTGGACCAGCTATCATGATGGATCGGGTTGGTCAAGTCCCAGGGAAGTTGCCAACGGAAAACAGCATGGCGGGCTTCGTTATCCAAACTGGAATCCCGTTCTCTTTCAGCCGCCTGGTGACGGACCAACTATGTTGTTTTTCAAAAATGGACCGGACCCATCCACTTGGTGGGGGGAAGTGATGGTTAGTTATGACCGGGGGCGTTCCTTTACTGATCGCCGCCGTCTCCCGTCGCAGATTGATGGACCAGTCCGGGTTAAACCAACTCTCCTTGCACCCGGAACTCTACTTTGCCCGAGTTCTACCGAAATCAAAAGCGACTGGCGTTTCCATATGGAGATACTTACGGATTTGGCTCATCCAGAGCTGGGGGGCTCATGGAACAGGGTTGAACCGGAGACTCAACCCTATCAAGTGATTCAACCAACCCTCTTGACTCATCCCGATGGCACGCTCCAGGCCATGTTTCGCTCCAAGGATGAAAAGATAATTCAGAGCTTCTCGAAAGATAATGGATTAACCTGGAGTGTATTGGAGCCAACCAATTTACCCAACAACAACTCGGGAATCGAAGCCCTGTCGCTGGCTGATGGCAGGCACCTCTTGCTATATAATCATGTGGGAGGAGACCGCAAAGATGGCTGGGGAAAACGGAATATTCTGAATTTAGCGATTAGTGATGACGGAAAAATCTGGCAGGCTGCTGCGTTTATTGAAAAGGAAGCCAGCGGAGAGTTTTCTTATCCGGCAATGATTCAGACGCGGGATGGCCTGGTTCATATGACCTACACCTGGAATCGACAGAAAGTAAAACATGTTGTGATAGATCCCGGCAAATTGGTAGCCACAGGAATCGAGCTTTTTAACCAGTAAACCAGGCTATCTAAAATGCTAAACCCATTGTATCAGGGGATAATTCCTCCCATGATCACACCTCTGACTGGTCGTGATACGCTCGATGTAGCAGGTCTGGAAAGGCTCGTTAACCGGCTCATTAAAGGCGGTGTGGCCGGGATTTTTGCTCTGGGAACCACCGGGGAGGCTCCCAGTCTCAGTCACCGCCTGAGAAGGGAAGTGGTGAAATACACCTGTCAATTTGCCGGCGGTCGGGTTCCTGTTCTGGTGGGAATTACGGACACTTCGATCGTCGAGTCGATCCAACTCGCCTGCGTGTCAGCGGATTTTGGAGTTGCCGCCGTGGTGACATCTGCTCCGTTTTATTTTCCCGCTGGTCAGCCGGAACTGATGGAGTACCTGGAAGAGCTGCTGCCGGAAATCCCCGTCCCATTGATGCTCTACAACATGCCGGCACTGACCAAGGTATCTTTCCAGCGTGAGGTGATCCAGTGGGCGCTTGATCAGGAGCGCATTGTCGGGTTGAAAGACAGTTCGGGAGACCTCGTTTATTTTCGGAAAATGCTGGCTCTGGCCGTGCCCCGCCGTCCCGACTGGTCATTGTTGGTCGGGCCGGAGGAGTTACTTGGTGAGAGTGTGCTTTTTGGCGGTCACGGAGGTGTCAACGGTGGTGCCAATCTCAAACCCCGCCTCTATGTGGATCTTTATGAGGCGGCGTTGGGCGGAGACTTGAAACGGACTCGTGAATTAAGCTCCGAGGTTCTGCAGCTCGGCGAATCTCTATATCATATTGGGAAACACAGTTCTTCTTTGATCAAGTCGTTAAAATGTTCCCTTTCGATTCTTGGGATCTGCGATGATTTTCTTGCCGCCCCGTTTTTTCGATTTCAAAA
>JBGSJM010000102.1:0-12879 GCA_041742015.1 Verrucomicrobiales bacterium
AACTCATCTTCATCTTGGCCCCAGTTAAATGGACAGGCGACCAATCGAGAGTCGAGTTTGGAGAGCAATTCCATCTCCTTTTCAAATGCCTGAAGCCAGTCATATTTTTTCGCCGCCTGATCATAAACGTGCAGGCGAGCCAATTGAAGGTGCTGAAGATCCAGAACCGGATACACCTTTTCACCGAATGCCTGAGCGTCAAAAGAAACTAAATTCTCATTGGAATCTCTGAAGAAACGGAACCGACCAAAGTCGGCATTTGCGTATTCGCTCATATTCGGTAACTCAATAAAATCTGGGGTAGGCTAGAAAAACAAGGACTGGAGCTTGGAATCAAGACCAACCCGGTTACAATATTCAATATTTCGTGACATAATGCCAGCTTGGGAAACGGCTTTTTTATCTCGAACTAAAAACTATGAAAAGCAGATTAGCTAAAATTAAGCGAGATACCGCAGAAACCCAGATTTCACTGACTCTGGTGATTGATGGAAAAGGGGCTTCAAAAATTTCCACAGGGGTCGGCTTCTTCGATCATATGCTGACGCTTTTTTCCCGGCACGGGCGGTTTGATTTGGAAATCAACGCCGTAGGGGATTTACACATCGACAGTCACCATACCGTCGAAGATGTTGGGATTGCTCTTGGTCAGGGATTTAATCAGGCACTCGGGGATAAAAAAGGCATTTTTCGTTACGGAAATGGCCAATTTCCGATGGATGAAACCCTCGTCAGCGTGGCGTTGGATTTTGGAGGGCGCCCTTTCTTTGAATACCATGGGCCGTCCCATTTGCCCAATATCGCCGGAAATTTCAATTTCACGCTGGTCGAGGAATTCCTGCGGGCTTTTGCCTTTAACGCGCAAATCAACCTCCATGTGGACATGGTGCGGGGGCGCGATCCACACCACATCGCCGAGGCGATTTTCAAAGGCCTCGCCAGATGTGTTGATGCCGCGACCCAGATCGATCCCAGAATTGCCGATCAGATTCCCAGCACCAAAGAAGTCCTATGAACGAACCCATTGGCGTCATCAATTATGGAGGGGGAAACCTCCAGAATGTGCTTAACACATTGAAGTTCATTGGGAGTGAGGGTCACCTCGTATCCACCGCCGCTGATCTGCAGGGAATTGATCGCCTGATCTTCCCTGGTGTCGGGGCGTTTGGTGATTGTATCCAGCGGATCGATCAACAGGGTCTCCGAAAGCCCATCGTCGATTGGCTGGAGGCGGGGCACCCTTTCTTTGGGATTTGTCTGGGGTATCAAGTATTATTCGAGTCGTCGGAGGAGTGCCCAGAGACCAAGGGCCTTGGCTTCTTCAAAGGCAAAGTTGTCAGGTTTCTGTCCGGCCAGGGTCTGAAGGTTCCCCATATGGGTTGGAACCAAGTCAAGCCGGTGGATCCCTCGGCTTCGATTTGGAAAGGAACGCCGGATCCGCTTTATCTCTATTTTGTGCACTCCTTTTACCCGGTTCCGGATGACAACAACATCATCAACTCCCTGACCAATTACGGATCGGACTTTGCCTCCAGCGTGGCGGTGGGAAATATTTTTGCGGGGCAATTTCACCCCGAAAGAAGTCAGGATGCAGGAATTCAGCTTTTGAGGAACTTTCTATCATAGAGAACGTTATGAAACGACATCAACTTGGCTCCACCTCCCTGTTCGTCCCGCCGATTGGCTTTGGCTGTGTCGCTCTGGGAGGTCAGTATGGTTCTCTGGCTGAATCCGAAGGGATTGCGGCCGTGCACCAGGCGATTGATTCGGGGATTAATTTTTTCGATACCTCCGCTTATTACGGAGAGGGACTTTCAGAAACGCGCCTCGGAAAAGCGCTTCAGGGGCGTCGCGATGAAGTCATTATCGCTTCGAAAGGCGGGCGGCATACCGCAGATCACTTCGACTTTTCCTATCAGAATATTATCGAAATGTGCGAAGCCAGCCTGAATCGGCTTCAGACCGACCGGATCGACATTTACCAGCTTCACGATATTGAATTTGGGACGATTGAAACGGTTCTCGAAGGCGTTCGGGCGCTGTTTGACTTAAAAGAAAAGGGTAAGGTTCGCTATATCGGGGTGACAGCCTTTCCGCTGGGGCTGCTTCGCCATATGGCAATTGAATTTGATTTTGATGTAACGCTTTCCTACTGCCACGGCAATTTGATGAACAATCAAATCAGCAAAATTCTTGCCCCTGTGGTGAAGGAGCGGGGGATGGGGTTGATCAATGGTTCCGTGACTCATATGGGAATTTTGACTCCGCATGGGGAGCAGGTCTGGCATCCGGCACCGGAGGCCGTAAAGGAGGCTGGTCGGAGAGCGGCTGAGTTTTGCGAAAAAACAGGAGTTAATCTTGCGGAATTGGCCATCCAATACGCCTTGTTAAACCAGGATGTAGATGTTACCCTGCTGGGTACTCGCACCATCGCGGAGTTGGAAAGTAGTCTGGCCTTGATTGAACGACCAATCGATCTTGTTTTGCTGGAAGATGTCCAGAAAATCATTGCTCCGGTTCATAATACAGAGTGGCCCAGCGGCCTTCCTGAACACAATAGATTCTCTGGATCTTGAGAATTGTACTCTGTTGAGTGACGCATTGTACCCTGTTTAATCGGGGATTGAACAGGGTACAATGCCGCCCTCAATCAAACTAGCATTCAATAAGTGGTTGCGATTTGGAAGATTTGGTTCAAAGTACAGTTCGCTAAATTCGCTAACTGGGATATCAAAGGACAGATGTCTGAGCGGTTTAAGGAGCACGCTTGGAAAGCGTGTGTAGGGTAATTCCTACCGTGGGTTCGAATCCCACTCTGTCCGTCTTTCATTTTCTCAGGAAACAGTGCTGCTTAATGGGTTATCAAATGAAAATTAGTAACCCAGTCCCCAGTCACTGCGATGCGCCTCGGAGGGAAGAGCCCGACCAGCAGCCGGATCTTTCATCGGGCCCATGGTGAGGCGCAGTCCAGGTTGCAGAATCCGGTAACGCTGATCCAGGCGATCACAGCAATAAATAAACTCATCGGTAGGAGCCGTGTCTTCTCGGAACATATCGTAATGACAGGGCACTACCAGTCCGGCACTAGCTCCTTTGGCTAAGGCTGAAGCCTCAAACCCGTTTAAGTTTGCACTCAGGGCTGGGCCATCTTCCGGATGGTATCCACTAATCGGCAACATTGCGAGATTCAAATTCCAGCGGCGAATTTCCTTGACCAAAGACTTGTGCCACAAGGTGTCTCCACTGTGATAGATCGCAAATGGCCCCATGGTCAGAACATAACCCAAGCTCTTGCTGTGCCCTTTGCTGTCCGTTTGCGCTTCGGGATTGGATGCAGTAATGCCGTGAATATCAAGTTCGCCAAAATCGACAAAGTTTCCCGCATCCACCGGAATCAAATGGGGACCGGCTTTCCCAAGCAGGGTCTCCACAGCAGATTGAATCCCTGCTGGAATGACCATTTTCATATTCGGACTGGCTGAGCGCAATCCCAAAATGGTTTCTGGATCCAGGTGGGAAAGATGATTCTGGGTCGAAATCAAAATATCAACACCTGATAGCAACAGGGGATCAACCACGCGTTCGGTCATCCTGGGCCAACCTCGACCACGCCCATTGTGTTGAAGGGCCATGGAATCGGAAAGATATGGATCGATGATGATTCCAACGCCTTTCCATTTTAACAAAAATCCACTGTGCCCCAACCACCAAATATGCAGGGCTCCCGTGACATTATCTGCGCTGTGAAAATCTTCAACCAGCTCCAGATCTTTTTGAACAGGGATTATCATTGATTCACATGACACCAATTTCGTGTACGCAGTTAACATAACATCATTAGACGTAGAAATCTAAATAATTCAAGTAACTTAATTATCCGGAATCAGAAAATTCTTTGATTTGCGAAGAAAATCGAGCCCTTCTTTGATTATGCCCACGGGTCCGCAGGCCATTCAGCAAGATTAGCCTCGATCTACTTTTGAACTTCTTCGGCTGAAGTTTCTAACTGCGAAGTTTTATCAGGATCGGTGATATCCACAGTTTGGTTAGGCAAAACTAGTTTCAAAGCCCCTACGGGTTTTATGGCTTGAGGAGGAAAAAACTCGATTCGATCAATTTTTTCGACTTGACCCAGGCCGACAGTCATTTTTCGGCAGAGGCTCGCCATGCGTTGAATGGGTTGTAACACCCAATCAACATCCCGGGCCACAATTTTTAGTCTTGACCCAGGAGCAATGTTGGTCAGGTTCAGGTTGATCCAAGCGTTGCTGGATGGCTTTTCATTTTCCAGCCACGTTATCGTTCCATTTTCTTCGCAAAGAAATAGGTCCAAATTTCCATCGCTGTCTAAATCGATCACTTGGGTTTGATTTGGTGAATTCAGATAACTCAAACCGCTGACTTGGGAAACATCGCGAAAAACTACCCCACCGCGATTCCAGAATGCACGATTGTAGGCCAAATCCCCGGTAATTACCAAAACGTCCTCAAATCCATCATTGTCGAGATCCATGATTTTTATGTCCTGCACGTCGTCGACTCCCTCTAGACCGCTCCCAAGGGTAGACTCTGCCAACACGCCTTCGCCATCATTCAGAAAAAGCCTAAGGTGATTTTCGGCCTTTTGATCATCAGTATTCAAAGCCGCAGAAATCCGCTTCTCGGCGTCACCAGTAGCCTTCCCAAGCAGCACGTCTTGATCACCATCATTGTCTAAATCAAAACTTGAAAAACTCCAGGGGTTTGGCCCCAAAGCCATCTTAAATTCCCCACTTTTTTCCCGAAACCTCCAGTTTTCAGACCTCGAAGTAGGCACAGCGTACAGCAACCGATCACTCATGCCGCGAATTGAAAGATACAAATCTGGGAACCCATCAAGGTTAAGATCAGCGATCTGAATTTTTTCAACGGGAACCGGGAGCCACAGGTCGAGTTCCCAGGAGACTCCTTTGAAAACCCTTAGGCTCGTCTGGCGATAGATCTCAAAGGGATGGTCGTAGTTTCCAACCAACACGTCCAAAAGGCCATCCCGATCATAATCCACCCACTGAACCGTTGCTGTGTCGGAGAAGGCCAACAACCCACTTTCGACCGTGACGTCGGTAAAGGACCCTTTCCCATCGTTCTGTAGGAGTGAATTGGGAGCCCCGCTTCGCCGGGCCACAAACAGATCCAGATCCCCATCGTTGTCATAATCAGCCGGACACAACAAAGAGCCGGGGATTATGTTTTCGAGCGTGCCCTTCAGAACCAGACTGCCATCACCATTTTGAGACCATACTTTTATGCCCCCGTGGCTGATTATTTCCAATCCGTCGGTTCCGTCAAAATCCCCGATCGCGATCGGGCCGACGATTTCAGATGGTTTGGCTGAAAGCCTTACAGGGAAATTTTCGGTTTCTTCCTTTAGAACAGTCTTTAACCTTAATCTTTCTGGCAGATCCTCAGTTGATTTGCCGAGTGCGGCACTTGCCAAATTGTATCGCCAGCGATCCACCAGGGTGGGGTCCTCCCCGAGTTTGCCTTCCTCAACGGTTTGCACAAACTGTCTTAGAGCGATCTCGTTCACTGGTTTGATTCCTTGCCGAAAGGGAAAGGGTTCATTGGGCAGGCTGCCTACTAGGGCAGCTGCTGCTGATTGTTCCGGCTCCAACTTGCTGGTGACCTCGGAAATCAGATTCAAAATTTGATCCATCGACTGACCACTGTATTGGGTCAACAGTGCCAGATCCACACGTTCTGGTCTGATGTTGGGTTTTTCGACAACTTCAACTTTGGTTTTCACTTTTGAATTGAAGCCTCCAGTCATTGCAAATAAGATCCCTGCCACCAAGGCAAGAAGAAAAAGCCCCCACAGTCCTCTGGTAATTAAAATGTGCATCGATTAAGGGACCAATATGCCATGCTCTTCCGATCACCAAAGCAATTTTTTATTAGGTCTCAATCGAAACCAAACTCCCGACCCTTATCCGGCTCGCTTGGCACAAAAAAACGGCACCTGTGGGGAGGATGCCGTTTTCAGAAGGTCATTTTCGATCAGTCACTTAATCGCGAGGTTTGGCCTCGTTGACTTTGAGCGTGCGTCCGTCCACCTCAGTTCCATTGACCACTCTGATTGCCGTGTCCATCGCCTGGGTTGACCCCATTGTCACGAATCCGAAGCCCCTGGGGCGGCCTGTCTCACGATCAGTGGGCAGATGCACGTCAGTGACGGTGCCATGCTGGGCAAAAAGGGTTTCGAGATCTTGTTTTGTCGTGTCGAACGACAAATTTCCTACATACATTTTCATAACATTAAAGATGGTTCGCTCTCCAGCGGTGTTCTTAGGAATGATCTCCTTTGAACGGTGTGTCGATAGCTTTGTAAACCGTATGGAATCCTTGGCGTCACTTCAGACCTTGATGTTGCCAAGTTTGAACCGAAAGCACACCATGGAGTCAGTTTCTGTAATAGCTACCTTTATTATTTAATTGATGTCGGGAAGCCTCACGAAAAAACTTCGCCGCAAAAAAGTAGCATCATCACTTTGAACATTTGAAATCCTACCCTAATTTCGCCACTCGCGAAAAAACAGCTATTTTACAATGAATCGATTTCTGGCAAGAATTTTAGTAACCACATCCACTGCGGTCTGCGCAATTGGAATGCTGCACGCCAACCAACCAACCGATCATCTCGTGTTTAAAGCTACTGAAGGTGGCCCCGGCAAAGGTAAACAGGTTGTATTGCTGGCTGGAGATGAGGAGTATCGCTCAGAGGAGTCCATGCCGATGTTGGCGCAGATTCTCTCTGCAAATGGTTTTAACACCACCGTACTTTTTTCCATGAATCCCGATGGCACCGTAAATCCAGATGCCGGTGGTAGCCTGAGCCACTCGGAAGCGCTCGACAAAGCCGAAGCCATTGTGATGAGCCTCCGATTCCGGCATTGGGACGATGCCTCCATGGAGCGCTTCGAAAAAGCCCTGAATCGTGGTGTGCCCATCGTCGCCCTGCGTACCTCGACCCACGCTTTTAATTTTCCTGCGGATAGTAAATGGGCCAAATATTCCTTCAATGCTAAGGCAGAAAAAGGCTGGGAGATGGGTTTTGGCCGTCAGATTCTTGGTGAAACCTGGGTAAGCCATTGGGGACAGCACAAAAAGCAAGCCACCCGCACTCATGTTGAGGATGCCAACAAAAATCATCCCATCCTCAATGGAGTCGGCGAAATTTTTTGTACTTCCGATGTTTACGAAGCCAATCCGTTGATGCCTTCCACGATTCTCTTGCGCGGAGAAGTGACCGAGTCATTTGATCCCAGTTCCAAAGGCTTTGACCCGAAAAACAAGCCCATGCAGGCCGTTGCCTGGGTTCGCGAGGTTAAAAATAGTCGGATTTTCACGACCACCATGGGCGCGGCCAGTGACTTGGTGGATGAAGACCTGCGCCGCCTTGTCGTCAATGGTGTCTTTTGGGGGCTCGGGGTGGAGGTCCCGGTCAAGGCCGCAGTCGATGCAAAAGGCTTTAATCCTTCATTTTACAGTTTCAAAGGCTACAAAACTGGCCTGAAACCCGAGGACTTTATTCCCGGTGCGCCTGCATTTGCAAACGCGCCATTCGCAAATGTCCCAAAGCAGGAAACCAAAAAAGAAGATAAGAAGACCGAAAAGCCGAAACCGCCCGCTCCAAAAGACAATGCAAAACTGTCTCCCGGGGTAATTCCGCCAATCAATCCGGAAAGCGTTCCTTTTAAAGTCAAACCAGCTCCAAATGCTCTTGCCGTCAATCAGGGCGACCGCATCGTTATGATCGGGGGCGGGATGGGTTCCCGCATGAATCATTTCGGTCATTTTGAAACCGAACTTTATCTGCGTTTCCCCAATAAAGACCTCACCCTCCGCAATATGTGCGATGAAGGCGACACCCCCGGTTTCCGCCCACATCCCGGACGAAACTATGACGGCCAATACGCCTTTCCCGGAGCGAAAGATCTTGTTCCCAAGGCATTTCAGGCCAACTCCGGTCCGGAAGGTCATTTTGAGACTCCGGACCAATGGCTCGCCCGCCTGAAGGCAGATACCATCATTGCTTTTTTTGGTTTTAGTTCCTCGTTCGGAGGGGCTGAAGACTTGAGCCGCTACAAAAAGGAACTCGAAGCCTTTGTCCAGCACACTTTGTCACAGAAATACAACGGCAAGGGGGCTCCTCAGCTTGCCCTCGTTTCGCCAACCGCCTATCAGGATCTTTCTGCCAAATACAGCGTTCCTGACGGTAAGAAGGAAAACGAAAACCTGCATCTTTACTCCGAGGCGATGCGCGAAATTGCCAAGGCCAACGGCGCGCTCTTTTTCGACTCCTACACTCCTTCCAAAGGCTGGTTTGCAGAAGCCAAAGAGGAATTAACCACCGATGGCGCGCTTTTAAATGACGGCGGTTATCGCAAATTGGCTCCGGTCCTTGCTGACGGGCTGTTTGGAAAAGGTTCGGTTGATCAAAGCAAGCGAGACGCCATTCACGCCGCAGTCATGGAAAAAAACTGGACCTGGTTGAACGATTATAAAATTCCCAATGGCGTTCATGTTTATGGCCGCCGCTACAATCCTTACGGCCCCGGCAACTACCCATTTGAGCTCCAGAAAACCCGCGAAATGACTGAGATTCGCGACCGTGCGATCTGGGCTGCATTAAAAGGTGAGGCTTTTGATCTCGCCGCTGCGGATGCCAAGACCCTGACCCTTCCGCCCGTGGTAAGCAATTATCAACCCAGTGTTAAAAACGGGACGGTCGACTATCGGCCAGGCCGGATTGTGGAGTCTCAAATCACCGTTCCTCAGGGCTACAAAATTGAGCTTTTTGCATCGGAGGAAACCTTTCCCGATTTGAAAAACCCCGTCCAAATGGCTTTTGATAACAAAGGTCGCCTCTGGGTTGCCACCATGGAGAGCTATCCGCATTATCGGATTGGCGACCCAAGACCCAAAGACAAATTGATCATCTTCGAGGACACCGACAACAATGGCGTTGCTGACAACCAGATCATTTTTGCCGACGACCTGCACATTCCCATCGGTTTCGAGATTTCTCATGACGGTGTCTATGTTTCCCAGAGCGGCAGCCTGGTTCGATTGAGAGACACCAATAACGACGATCATTACGACACCAAGGAAGTTCTCCTCAGCGGATTCGACGATCACGACACCCACCACGCCATCTCCGCCTTTTGTGCCGACCCCAGCGGAGCCTTCATTATGGGAGAAGGAGTCTTCCTCCACTCCAATGTTGAAAGCGCCTATGGCACCGCCCGGGGGACCAATGGGGGATTTTTCCGTTACAGCCCGCAGCGAAAACACATCCTTCGTTATTCTCAATACAGCATCCCCAATCCATGGGGAGTCGCTTTTGATGATTACGGGCAGGACTTCTTCCTCCACACCTCCGGCACCAGCATGTCCTGGATGTTACCGGGAACCGTTTATGCCCGATATGGTGCCAATATGCAGGCACCCGACTTGATCACCAGTAACAAAGTCCGACCCACCTCCGGAATCGAGTTTGTCTCCAGTCGTCATTTCCCGGATGACGTCCAGGGCGACGTTCTGTTCAATAACTGCATCGGGTTCCTCGGTGCCAAACAGCACCGGATGATTGAGGACGGCACCGGCTTCACCACCGAGTATGTTCAGGATCTGTTCTCTTCAAAAGACCTTAACTTCCGCCCCACCGATCTGGAGTTTGCGCCAGATGGCTCCCTCTATGTGGTTGACTGGCACAATGCCCTGATCGGCCACATGCAGCACAGTGCCCGCGATCCCCATCGCGATCACGTTCATGGTCGGATTTACCGGGTCACTTATCCAGAGCGTCCCCTGGTTAAACCTGCCAAAATCGATGGTGCCACTATTGCTGAGCTGCTGGAAAACCTGAAGCTCCACGAATCCCGCAGCCGTTACCGGACTCGCCGGGAATTGCGCGAGCGCGATGGCAAAGAAGTCGCTGCCGCTGCGGTGGCCTGGGCCGCCAAACAAAAAGATGACCGGCACAAACTCGAAGCACTCTGGGTGACCTGGGGAGCAGATCAAATCAGCCAGCCTCTCCTTGAGGAACTCTTTAAGTCCAAAGACCATCGAGTCCGGGCCGCCACAGTTCGCGTAGCCAGATTTAATGACCATAAAATCAAAGACCTGGCCAACCTACTAGGCCGGGCCGCCCATGACGAACATGGGCGGGTCCGCCTCGAAGCCATTACCGCCGCTTCTCATCTCCCGGCGGATGTTGGCTCGGGCATTCTTGCCATCGCCAAGGCCAAGGGCGTGGATGACTATTCCAAAGCCAGTGTCCAGTTTGCCGAGGGAGTGTTTTCCGGAGCCAGGGTTACCGTCGAGGAAAAGCCGCAAATCAAAATACCAGCTCATCTCAGTAAAGCTGACGGAGCCCTCTTTGAGCTGGGTGCGTCCATCTACACCAAGGAAGGCCATTGCGGCACCTGTCACCAGGCCAATGGCGAAGGTCTCCCCGATGCCGGCTTCCCACCCATTGCCAGGACCGAATGGACCAGCGGCAGTCCGGAGCGGCTCATTAAAATCGCTCTGAAAGGCCTTTGGGGTCCGATTGAAGTCAGTGGAAGATCCTACCCCGGCCAGGTTCCCATGACCGCTTTTGGTGCGCTCTTAAACGACAAAGAAGTGGCCTCCGTTCTCACCTTTGTTCGGAATTCCTTTGGCAATCAGGCTTCAGCGATTCAGCCCGAGCAGGTCAAGAAGGTCCGCGAGGCAACCGCTGCCAAAATTGACATGTACAAACCAGAGGATCTCCTCAAAGAGCATCCCCATGACAAAGCTATTGCTGCTGTGGCCAGCTCCGAGTGGGAAATTCTTGGCCCCGATAAATGGCGTAATTTTAAAGGCGAAGGCATCCGCCCGCAGTGGAAAATGGCCAATGGCGAAATGACCCTGACTGAAAAAGGTGGTGGAGATATCGTCACCAAGGAGCAGTTTGATGCTTTCGAACTCATTCTCGAATACAAGATTTCAAAGGGAGGCAACAGCGGACTCATGTTCCATGTCCTGGAAAGTGAAAACACCCCTTGGAAAACTGGTCCCGAAATTCAGATTCAGGACCACGCCAACGGTCACGACCCTCAGAAATCCGGTTGGCTCTATCAGTTGTATCCATCAGACACCGATTCCTCCAAACCCTTTGGCGAATGGAATGAGTTGCGAATTCTCATCACCCCGGAAAAAAGCATCCATTGGATGAATGGGGTCAAATACTGCGAATACGTCAAGGGCTCCAAAGATTGGAATGATCGTGTGGCCGCCAGCAAGTTTGCCCAGTTCCCCAATTTCGGGAAACCCACCAAAGGCCATATCGCCCTCCAGGACCATGGAAACGAGGTTTCCTTCCGAAACATCAAGATTCGCCGGGTGAAATAAAAACTCTCTTTCCAAAGAACGGCTCTCCGGAGCCGTTCTAGTAACCATGAGGAATCGATTACTGGCGACGGCCCTTCTAATTCAGAGTCTGGCGCTTTCACTTTCCTCGGCCCAGGATCGGGAGCCACTCCTCGGGAAATTCGACGCCGCTTTTACCCAATACCTCACCGATCCAGCGGCCTATTCCAAAAAGGTGGAATCTGAATGTGGCATCTTTCCGGAGGGACTCCTCTTTCCCTACAACCTGGTGGCCCTGGCCTGGTGCCACCAGATTTATCGCACTCCGAGCACGGCCCCGGCCCGTCTGCCAAAAATCGAAACACTTCTTAGAAAGGCCCTCGCCTCCAGCACCCGGACCGTAAAAGCTCCGCAGGGCGACTTTACCCAGCTCAGCAGGGTGGGGGACCATGGCACTTTTATTTCCCAGCTCGCTATGGCGCTTTCAGCTTACCGCCTAGCCGGGGGCCGCGCCCCCGATCTTTTGAAGGTGGAAAATCATCTCCACAAGCTCCTCGTCGCCGAGTTGACCAAAAACGGCGGTTCCCCCATTTTTTCGGATCCGGGAGTCATCTGGCCCCTTGACACCACCACCGCCCTCTTTGCGATTATGCTGCACGACCGGGCCGCAGGCACTTCCACGGTTGATCCGCTTCTTCAGCAGCATCATAACTGGATATTGACAAAGGGAATCGACTCCACCACCGGCCTTCCCGCCAGCCAGGTTCTCAAAAACGGAAGACTGGCCGTCGCCCGAGGGTGCGATCTGTCGTGGCGCCTCTCGATGTGGAAAGAGCTGGACCCCCAGCAAAGCCAGAAGTGGTATAAATCCTATCACTCCCAGTTTTGGAAATCTTCAGCCATATCGAAGGGCTTCCGGGAATGGAGCGGTGACCACATCAAAACCGCTGACCTCGACTCCGGTCCCATCATGAGTGGGGTTGGCATCACCGCCACCGCCCTGGGCGTTGGGGCGGCCGAGTCCCATTCCGATAGCAGCAGCCTCGCCATCCTCCTCGCCCAGACCAAGATGCTGGCAGAGGCGCGGACCAAAACCGATTTTATTTCCAAAATCAAAATCAGCACCGTGGATAAAGCCTGGAATGAAATCGGGGTCTCCACCTCCCGCAAATACCTGACCGGTTTTCTGTTTGGCGATGCCTGCGCCTTTTACGGTCTGAGCTGGCATGCTTATCCCCGCCAGCCCGTCAAGTGATCGGTTGGGGTGAGTGAAACAAAATCGTGACTTGTCTGGCAGCTTGACCTGTCAAAAAATGCGGCATGTCTTGGCCGCCACCACGGGAAACCAGAAGCGCCTTTTCTCACCTATTCGTCACATTTTCCTCTGACGGCGCCGCCCCCATTTCGTCCATGGAAGACCCCGCTGGCTCCATGGAACACCCCATTTCGTCCATGGAAGACCCCGCTGGCTCCATGGAACACCCCATTTCGTCGATGGAAGACCCC
>JBGSJM010000103.1:0-13856 GCA_041742015.1 Verrucomicrobiales bacterium
GTCTTCGCTTCAGTTTGGACAGCCTGGGTTGTTCTGGGAGTCAGAGACTCCCGGAACTGGCAGGTCGGAGACCTACCCCACATGCCTCCAGCTCTTTTCCCGGCAATTTATTGGCCTAATGAAATTGGGCACAAAAATGAAAGGTTTGGGGCGAATCACTGAGTTCTGAAATGAAAAGAATGACGCACCATGACGGGAAAGAGTTGAGGTAATGTAATTATCGTACAAATGAGAATTACTCGCATTGATTGGAGTCCGCTGTGCAATGAATGGATTGGGCGGGTCATTGAATGGATTGGGCGGGTCGTTGAAGCGATGGATTTTTCTTTTTCAAGTCTTTGAGACCAAAGCGCCGGTCTTATCCTTTTATCGCGGAGTTTTGAAGCGATGCCTGGATTTCACGCTGATCGTTCTTACTTGACGTCTGCCGCGTTGTTTTCCCCGTCTTGCCCGGCAATTTGGATGGAATTCCTGTCGATGGCGTATTCCAATAGATAAGCGGCGATCTCAGCCGCTATCACCGGGAACGTTTCGGCGCGGTTTTTTATCAATTGCGCTTCGACATCTTTCCGGTCGATGTGCTCCACCTCAAGAAAGCACTTCGGAACTTTGCGGAGGTTTTTGTGCCTCGCCATTTGAAAGAAAAAATTCGAGCCCTGTCCGCCGTGCATGTATCCATCTTCAATTGAGCCAATCGATTTTGATGCGGGAATGAATTTCCGGACCCCTCGACTACAGGCCTCCGACAAGCCGTCGGCAAAGGCTTTGTCCGTGGCGAAATTTTCGTTGGTCTTGGAGTTCCTGATCACGCAAAGAGATCCCAGGCCCTGGTGATTCGTGGATGCATTGAAGTGGATGCTGATAATGAGGGCGGGAGCGTTTTCTGCGCAAATCCCGGCCCTTTCTGTGAAACTCAAGTTGATGTCCTCTCGCCTTGTGAGGATCACCTTGATTTCCGGGCGCTTCCTCCGGGCCGCTTCGCCGAGGATCATTTTTTCCAGCTCGATGGAAAAGGCCAGGGTCAGGTCTTTTTCTTTTACGCCGGAGGGAGAAGACGCATTGTTGGGCGAAGACAAATTCTGATCCTTTTGGGTGCCCGCGTAAGCCTCTCCGCCGTGGCCGGGATCGATCAGGATGACTTGCGCCGCTCCCGAAAGAGTGAAAGCCAGGCCGAAAAAAAAGGTTAAAATTTGTTTCTTCAATGGTGATTTCATGCTCCCGAAGCACAGTTGACCATCGAATCTTAGGCGGGTCAAGGGTTGGAAAGAGGCGGAGGGCCGGCGGATTACTTCCGAACTCCGAACATCTGAACCGAATCCTCATCGCGCATCCGGTATCCCGTTCCGAAAGGGAGTGGTTTCGCCACGCCGGATTGATAGATTTGCCGCAGTCCCGGCTGATCGTGTTCACTGAACATGTCAATCGGACCGATGTAATTTCCGAAATACGTCAGGTTGTAATACAGGGCCAGGAAGTCGGCTGGAATACCCGAAGTGTCCTGTAACATATACTGGCAATCGCCCACGAGGAAGTTCCGGATATTGCTGAAACTTTCGGTGTGCATCAAGTAGGAGGCGGCTTTCAAGTAGCCGAGTCCCCCGGGGCGGGCTGCCAGAAACTTGTGAAACGGGGTTCCCGCATGAAAACCGGCATCGGATAGATCGGTCTTGAAATAATAGAGATTAATCGCCGCCGGAGCGCGCGGCGAAGGATTGACAAGGCGAAGTTGCAGCCATACCCCGGTCGCGGCGGGTGCCTCGCAGATGACAGGCTTGCCTTCCGGGTCAAGCGAGACATACCTGGCCTCGGTCACATCGTGACCGGTCATCGCTGAAAAATAGAGGAGAATCGGGAAAACCCCGTCCAGCCCCAGCTTCCCAAAATCCTCCCTCATTTCTTTGGTAATGAAAAAGTTCCGCTCGGAAATGCTCCGCAGCGAGTAACTGAGATGAGCCAGGTAGCTTTCCAGTTGAGCCGGATTCATTTGGAAGAAATCAGGGATCGAACCGAGCGGCTCCAGGCCGACCAGGATATACTCGGGAACCTCTGGGAAAATAGTTGCGGCGTGAACAAAGTCCGGGCCGCCAAACATATATTTTAACACCGTCGGCCGGGAGATTTTCGGGTGGATCTCGGCCCGGGCCCACTCCCTGATTTTGGCAAGACGGTAACTCTCCCATTTTTTGGTCAGGTCGCGGGTTTCTTTGGAATGGGCGATCACCCCTGGCAAAGCCATCAATTGCTGCAGCGGACTCTGCGCCCGAAGTGGGAGCCCGGCAAAAAAACGCGCGTAATCATCTGGAGTCGCCACGATCGGATTGGCGACACTCAAAGGCTCCTGCGATTGGGCCTTCGTCAGGAAAAAGACCATTGCGCACCACAGAAACAGGGAAATTCGGGACATCGTAATTTGCATCGTATCCTACTTAACGGGGAAGGTCGATTTTCATGAACCCAAAATCTTCCGGCGGAGTCGTGATGTACCCTGTTAAATGGCCGATTAAACCCTGTTGAATGGCCGATTAAACCCTGTTAAAAATTTCGAAACCTTCTTTCGAATCCGGTGTTTTCAGAGGGCGATCTTGTTCTTTCGTGGATTATCGTTGCCAACCCTTGTTTACCTTATGAAAATACTTCCTTTCTTTTTGAGTTTCGCCGTTTTTGCAGGCTTTTGCGGTGGCCAGGCCTCCGGGGGTTCCGCCTGGGAGCAAATTGATGCGCTGCTGGAGAAAAATTACGCGGCTCAAAACATAAAACCCAACGCTCCCGCTCCAGATGCGACGCTGGTTCGTCGCCTTTATCTGGATATTGTGGGGCGGATTCCGACCAGGGATGAGGCGGCTGCATTTATCGCTTCGACCGCTCCAGATAAAACGCCAAAACTCATCGAAGAACTGGTTGGTAGTGAAGGCTACACCAATCACTTGTTTAGTTTTTGGGCGGATCTGCTCCGATTAAATGCAAAAAGCAATAACAATCAGTTGATTACGCCTCACTATGCAGAGTTTATCAAGGCAGCACTGCGGGAGAATCGGCCTTATGACGAATTTGTGAGAGAGTTGCTGACAACCGATGGGGCGGCGTGGGATTCCGGTGCGATTGGTTACTACCTGCGCGACCGGGGGATGCCGCTCGATAATATGTCAAATACGGTTCGGGTGTTTCTCGGAACTCGCCTGGAATGTGCTCAATGCCACGATCACCCCTTTGATAAGTGGACCCAGTTGGACTATTACAAAATGGCGGCTTTTAGTTATGACATGGATGCCAACTACCGGCCCAAACTCGGGGAGGAACTTCAGGGTTATGCCAGGAAAGCTGGCAAAAAAGGGGTCAAACTGCAGCAGGTAAAGGGAATGAAAGAAGCTTATAACGAAATGATGCGACCCCTGCGATATACTGCCATTCAACGTGAAGAAAAAGATCTTCATCTCCCGGATGACTACAAGTATGACAATGCCAAACCTAATGAAGTTGTGGCCGCCAAAACCATGTTTGGTCCGGATGCTCCGGGGAATCTTGATGCTTATGCGGAATGGATGACCTCGAAAGAAAATCCACGGTTTGCGACCGTGATTGCCAACCGGCTTTGGAAGGAGGTTTTCGGGATCGGGCTGATCGAACCGGTTGATGACATCAATGACTACACCAAAGCCTCGATCCCGGAATTGATGACCTTTCTGGAGGAACAAATGAAGGCGCTCGACTATGATCTCCAGGCCTTTCTGAAAATGCTTTACCACACCAAAGCCTACCAGCGCGAGGCTTCTCGTGAAGAAATCCTGCCGGGCCAGCTCTTTCATTTCCCCGGACCAGTGCTCCGCCGGATGAGTGCCGAGCAAATTTGGGATTCTTTTGTAACCCTGATCAATCCAGATCCCGATGCCAGTCCAGAGCGATTAATCGAAGCTGCGGAAGAACAATTGACCATGGTGCATAAGGTTCACGAATCTCTCAAAGCCCTGGATAAGGATGAATTGCTGGAAGGCATGAAGGCCGTGGCCGCTACGGCATCCCAAGGTGCCCAGGAAACTCGCGAACTAACCGCCCAGATCGCCGAGGCCCGCAAAGCCAAGGACGAAGCCAAAGTCCTCGAACTAAGTAGAGAAACCAAGGGCTTTCGAAACGATATTCGCAGGGATATCCGGGAACACATCTATGAACCCGGCTGGCAAAAGCTCGTGGCCAGCGGAAAAGCATCCGAAGTTTTTGGCACTGAGGAGGCGGCTGAACCCTTTGCAACAAAGGGTGAAGGCATGAGGATGATGGGCTCAAAGAAATCCGGCTCCCGTGGAGGAGCTGGTCTTGATGGCAAAGATAAGCGTGACTACATGGCCAAAGGGATGGCTTTGGGTATCAAAGATCGCCAGGAACTTCGCGAGTTCGTGGAGTTTATGGTGAAAATGACTTCCCAGGCTCAGCGTGCCGCAAATCTGCCTTCCCCGGCACCAAATGGTCATTTTCTCCGTGAGTTTGGTCAATCTGACCGCGATGTGATCGAAAATGCCAATGATGAAGCCTCTCTACCCCAGACTCTGCAACTGCTCAACGGTCCCTATGCCGAGGCACTGGTGAGCAAGTATGGAGTGCTTGGTCGCGAAGTGATGCAGGAGAAGACTCCCGACGGTCGGGTTGACGTGATTTATCTGAGTCTCTACTCGAGATACCCGACCCAGGCGGAGCGGGACTACCTGGCACCGTTGGTTGCTGAATTCGGTGACGCTGCCTACAAGGATCTGGTCTATGCGATTCTCAACACCCAGCAATTTCTTTTTATTCAATAGTGGTCTTTTTTAAACCGATTTGTTTATATATTATGAGTCTCAATCAACTTTCTGAACTTTCCCGCCGCCAGTTTGCCGCTCGGGCGGCCTCCGCTGCCCTCGGGGTGGGTTTGCTGCCGGTGGACCGCTTGTTTGCAGCCGGAGCGGGTGCCTCCAAGGCGGTTAATCCAAATGTCAGGGCCAAAAATGTCATTTATCTATATATGGCAGGCGGGATGAGTCATCTCGATACCTTTGATCCAAAGCCGGGCCACGAAGTGATGGGTGCCACCGGCACCGTGGCATCAAAAGTGGATGGCTATCATGTAGGGGAAGGGTTAAAGCGCACCGCAGCGTTGATGGATCGTTTCGCAGTGGTTCATTCACTCAATTCAACCCAGGGAGCGCACGAACAGGGCAACTACTTTATGCACACCAGCTATACTCTGCGCGGCACGATCCGCCATCCTGCCATGGGTGCCTGGTTGGTGCACTTCAGTGGAAAGGGGAATGACACCCTGCCGGGTTCTGTGGTGATGGGTGAAGGCAGCCGTCACCCGGGGGCCGGTTTTTTCGAGTCGAAATTCTCGCCGCTGATGCTAAACCAGCCTGATGGAGGTTTACAGAACAGCAAACGCAAGGACTCGGTCACGGAGGAAGCGTTTAATCGACGCCTGGAGATGGCCCGCCACCTCGATCAGCCATTTCACGATACCTATCAGCATAAAAATGTCCGCGCCTACCGGGATCTCTATGACGAAGCGCTGACTTTGATGAAGAGCGAAGATCTCAAGGCCTTTGATCTTTCCGCCGAACCAGCCGCCACCCGTGAGCGCTTTGGAAACGACGATTTTGGTCAGGGTTGTTTGCTGGCCCGTCGCCTGGTCCAGCACGGGGTCCGGTTTGTGGAAGTCAGCCTAGGTAAATGGGATACCCATGTCAACAATTTTGTCGAGGTGCCGGAGCGCTGCGATATCCTCGACCGAGGGCTGAGTGCTTTGATTCAAGATCTGGAAGCCAACGGCATGCTTGCGGACACCCTTGTGGTGCTGGCCAGTGAATTTGGTCGCACCCCGAAAATCAACGGGAACGAGGGTCGCGATCATTATCCCAAAGCTTTTACCGCCCTGCTCGCTGGTGGTGGCATCAAAGGCGGGACAATCTACGGCAAAACTGATGAAACCGGGGCCGAAGTTGCCGAGAACAAAGTATCAATCCCGGACTTCAATGCCACGATTGGTTATGCACTCGGGTTGCCGCTTGACCAGATCGTTTTCAGCCCGAGCAAACGTCCCTTTACCTTGGCGGACAAGGGACAGCCGATCACCAGTTTGTTTAGTTAAGGCCGAATGGAAAAAGGCGTTTGATATTTATAGTTTTTACAGCAATATGAAATACCCATCATCTTTCTACCTATATGTCAAACGTTCCATTATCATCGAGTTCCTGCAATGCTCGCATTCTTGACGAGGTGATTGCAGCCATTATGGCCCGCCGCCGGTCTGGTGAACCTTATTGCCCCACGCCCTATGAGGTGTTGAAGGAGATTTGGATGCAGCAGGGCGGTGATGCAGATGGCGTGCTGGCGAAGTGGTCTTCAATGGCACGCAGGATTCGAAACATGGAACGGGATACTTCCTTTTCGATCGAGGAAGTAAAAGAATCGATGGTCCGGGTGCTGGAAAAGGAGGTTAAGCCATCTGTGGATAGGCAAAAATCCGGTAATATATTATTGACTGGGCAGAGGCGAACCGTTCACGGGGTATTGAATCTAAATCAATTTCGGAAAACAAGACGCTCTGAATTGGTCTCTGGAAATGTCTTGATTGGGAAAATCAAGCCATGAAAATGAGTAGCCAAAACAGTTTTAAAGTTTTTTGGCTGAACTTCATTTTTTGTTTATATGGTTTCAACTCCAGCGCTGCGGATGTTCCGAAGCGGATTCATGTCATTGTGGCTTTGTGTGATAATGATCATCAGGGAATTCTTCCGGTAAATCGGAAAATTGGGAATGGGGATGACCTCGCAAACAATCTCTATTGGGGATGTTCAGATGGGTTGGGTCGCTATTTTCGCGCTTCCCGCGATTGGACCCTGGTTGACTCAAAAAAGGAGGATCTGGCCGGGCCTGGCAAAGAGCCGATCGTCCTGGAAACCCTGACTTTCAAACACGATGCGACGGGAGCTGTCCTGACTGCAGAAGCTTGGAGAGGAAGGGAAATCAAGAAGTCGATCCAGAAGTTTGCCGATATGCTGAATGAGGAATCGATTGATTTGGTAGCCTACATTGGTCACAACGGGTTGATGGAGTTTGACATCAATCAGACCGTGCCAGAGGTGCCCCGCACCACGAAAAAAGATGCCATCGTCTTATGTTGCAAGAGCCAGCCGTATTTCTCTGACATCCTGACCAAAGTTGGAACCCGCCCCGTGTTGTTGACCGATCAGTTTATGTACCCGGGCTCCTTCCTTTTAAAAGCAGCTTTGGATGGTTGGCTCAAAGGCGAATCCACCACCCAAATCAGGGAACGTGCCGCAAAGGTGTATGCAGCCAATCAAAAAATAAGTGTGTCAGCGGCCCGTGGTGTGTTCTCCAATCTCAGTGAAAAGACGCATTGACAACCTGTAAACATCCACGCTTCCTTTCCATCTTGACAATCAACCTTTCCAAATAAAAGGTGGCCACCTTTTATGGCAGATGAATTTGAGACCCTCAATGTGTGGACTTCACGAAAGCCAGGTTATGTGACCACCGATGACGGGACCGAGCGAAAGATTCCGAAGGGCTGGGCTTTGCTCGAGCCAGGTGATGCCGCACTGAGCCGACGTATCAAAAAAGACGGCCCCACCTGGACCGTCAAAGAAAAGAAAGGCCGCAAACTCTTTTCGAGAGGGATCTGGGCTCCCGCCG
This sequence comes from Verrucomicrobiales bacterium, assembly GCA_041742015.1. Classification (GTDB taxonomy): domain Bacteria; phylum Verrucomicrobiota; class Verrucomicrobiia; order Verrucomicrobiales; family DEV007; genus Arctic95D-9. The sequence goes on from JBGSJM010000103.1 coordinate 7,675, forward strand.
ACCGGATCGAGGCTCTCCGCGCCGAGTTGGAAGTTGAGCGCAAAGATCCCTCCTACCAAAAGAAGCTTGATACCGGTCGCCGCCGCCGCGAAAAAGACCAGGCCGAGTACGCGACGGACTTCGAGGACGCAGTTTTTGATTTCCTCAATTTTCATCCCGTTCACGAGGCGATGGCCCGACCCCTCGCCCAGGCCATTGCCGCCCACGCTGTGCCCGTGGGTAGCGGCACAGTGGCCCGGACTAGACAGATCCCCATCGAGCAGCGCGCCGAAGCCGCCACCATCGCCTGGATGCGCCACCGGACCACCGCCTACGATAATATGATAGTCCCCCGGGAGAAAGGCAAACGCCGTGAAGTCCGCCGCATGCTGGCCGCTCGTTCCCGCGATCTCCTCGACCACTACCGGAAAGCGGCCCCGCGAAGCGAGATCTGCCCCCTGGGTGTGGCACTGGCAGCCTCGTAACCTGTTACCTCCAGATAAACAGCAGGTAACGCCACTGATCAAACCGAACAACGTGGGCTGGGTTAGCGGTCGTTCAGCGCCTCCCGCACCAACCGGTCCATCTCAACAGCAATCTCTTCCTCAGTGAGGTCCGCTTTGCACGGATCAATGGTCGGATACAAAGGAATCGTCGGATAATTCCGGCCCGGCTCAGGCGGGACGCAACTTGGATGCATGGGTGGTAACCCATGGGATGCGTCATATCCATTCGCCCGGCTATTGGAGTCTTCGATCCAGCACCGCAGTTCGACAGCCCCACAAACCGGACACTGCTCGTAGGTGCACGCCCATGTCAATTCGAGTTGATCCATTCATCCATGTACGCCGTGGTTTGGTGGATTTCAACGAAAAAGGCCAGAGCCAAATTGTCCCCAGTCTGTCCCATCACTTTCCACTTCCGCGCCAACGTTGGATTAAACTGAATATTAGAAAAAACCAAAAAATAATCTCAGGAATCCAAACGTCAACCCGTTCAAGAGCAAGAAGAGTTTAACTTCTCAAATAAGAAGAGAGTTTGGAAGGGTCGGGCTCTCAGTAAAAAAGAAATGTGGGAGAAGGCTGCAACCTTCCCCCACGTGAAGACCCATTAAAAATTAAACATTAATAAACGAATGAAAAGAAATGAATCTCTTAGATGTAACGATAACCGATTACTTTTCCTTAGCAAGCTTCACAAACTTGTGTCCGACGGGATGAGCAAGCGAAAAGAAAACCAGCATTCTTTGTATTGCGTGATTCTGAAAGAAGTATTCAAAGGAAGCTATGAGTAATCTTTTATATCTTCACACTGCGTTAGTCCATTTTGACGGGGTAGGTTGGCTTGAACCTTTGGCAACTATTGTGGCAGCCACAGTTAGCGGGGTTTTCTCAATATTCGCATCAAGAAAAGTATGGATCGCCCTAAATCTCCTTGTTGAACACTTGCGAAATTCTCAGAGGATTTCACGAACCCAAAATCGAAAAGTCGCGAAACTCAGGCAGCAAGATATTTGGGACGAGCAGAAAGACAAATAGCCTCCAAATATCGATTCAAATTCGATGCCGTCCCTTGTACAAAGAGGGGCGGCATTTTGATCAACTTCCAGGGTAGTCTGTCACCATGTCCCCAGTCTGTCCCCGGTCTGTCCCCAGTCTGTCCCCAGTCTGTCCCCAGTCTGTCCCCAGTCTGTCCCCAGTCTGTCCCCAGTCTGTGCCCCCTTTCTAGGCAAACAGAAATATCCTTTAAAACGTCTTTATGAGCCCCCAAATAAGGGCAGATATGAACAGATCACCACCGCAAATATACAACCCATTTGGATTCCCCTGGGAATAGACGAATGCGCCATAACCAAAACCCAAAATTAATGCAATAAATGTAGCGACTACAAATAAGAAAAGGCCGTAGGCTAGGCATTTTTGGAAACCTTTACGAGAGGGCTTCGCCTGGGCGACCGGCCCTTCAACACCCGTTGTAATAAACTGGGATATCGTAGTTAGGTTCTCAACGCGATTCAGCATGGAGGAATGTCCGCCTTCAACGTAACGGTGATCTAACCTTTGGCTTACTTCAATACTACAACCATCGCTTCCCGATACTCCAATTGAATGATCGACAATCATAAGTGCGCGGCAACCCACACCTACTACATTATCGCGGGTCCCGTTCTCGCATCGTATACGTGGCACTTGATTTTCAGGGATGGTTGTTGGAAAATCTCGGGGTAGGACACTTGCACCTAACCAAGCGCGTGTGAATATCATTCCAGGAAATCGTCTAATTGCCATCACAAATATGAGGGTGCCATTACTATGACCGGCAAAGGCGTATTCTAAATTAGGGTAGTCATTTAATCGAGTAGCGTAGTCCGAGGCAAATAATTTTAGTGCGCGCTCCCGCGCCTTTTTCGACACAAATTCAGCAATGGAGATTTCGCCGTAGTCAGGAGCAGTAACCAAATTTTCCGGATCCTGGTTAAGAAGATTCTTAAGTTTTTTCCAACACTCTCGACTCGTTCGAATACCGTGAAGGAGGTACACGACTCTTTTTTCAGAGTGATTGTTGGTCGATGGCAAACGTTGATAAACGTTTTTAGCGAACGCGTCTTTGACAACAGGCGTACACATAGTGAGACTATCTTTCCGGGAGATGCGAGGGACCGGGATAACCGTGCAGCGCGAAAACAATCGAATGTTTTTTTCAATTTCCGCCAATGCAGGATCCACGTTGTCATTGACGTAGACAATGACCGCTCCTGCATTGGGATTAGCGTTAGCGAACCTAACGCAATCAATTCGCAAACCAGATATAAACAGACTGTCCTTCAACGCCCCACTCTTTAATGTATGGTCGCGTCGGCGATCCTGCCGTCCCGGCTTCCACGACCAAGAGGATCTAGGACGTTCATAACCCAATTCGCAGCAGGAAAAAAGAACCATTCTTTGAAGATTAGCTGACCATGCGGGAATTTGTTGTTTTGTTAAACCAAAGCCTTGATCATTTAGATAGGCCCTTTTTGCGATCAACGCACCGACGCCTTCACCGCTAAGAAAAATAAGTGCATTTGGATTCCCTCGCGCCAATGTCCTGAGCTCATTATTGACCTCCCCGGCCATGAGTTCAGGATCTTTCAATCGCAAAATACCTTCGTAGTGAACACACTTCGCATCAGGAAAACCATCAATCGACTTAATGTCATCAAAATAGCGGTCGATTTCCTCACGCGGAGTATCAACCAACGGAATGTGATACAGAATCCGAGATGCGGTTCTACGGAAAAAACGGGAGAGATCCTTTCTGTGCAAGGAATCACCAATTGCAGAAAGCAATGAATTGACTTGAGCCAAACGTTGATCTCGGTGAAATGCATTTCTTATTAGTTCATTCAGTTCGCCACTATCATCGCTTAATCTCCTGATGCGATCCGCCGCTTGAACTAAAGATAAAATGTATGAATATAGAAAAATTACTACTAATTCGTACTTGGGATCGACATCAAGGGTATCTGCATCCCAAAGGGAAACGAAGATTGTCCTATTCACAGGGGATGTCGCATCTTTGCAGGTAAAACGAACGTCGCCAAGCGCTGAAAAGTCTTCCTCCAGTCGACAAGGGCTCAGAATCACCGTGGCCGAGTTTTGTTCGGACGCCGCCACACCAAATTCGCAGAGATCTTGAAACTGATTTAAAATGTGACAAACGTCTTCGAGAAGGCGATTATGTTTCGACCATAAATCACTCGACCTTTCCCCAGACAAAAAGATTTGAAATTCTTTTTTCATCACTCGTTCGGCCCGCTGCCTTTACGTGACAATGTTGATTGATGATGGAAATCCAAGGTCAAAATGTAGGCAATCTGGTGACCTACCGTTGGGCCTTTTTCGCGTTTAAATAATACATTAAGCGTTTCAAAATGCACTCCAAGAGGATAAAACGGTGCCTCGACAACAACCTCACCTTTAAGGATTCGCTGAGCCTGTGCTTCACTCGTGAGTGCGTCAGCACGGTCGAGACGTACACCATTATTTTCCCGGAAAGTTTCTAGATACTGATCTAATAGGAAAAGCAATTTAAGATCGTCGTATGTATCCGATATGCAGTTTTCCAACGCAAAATCTCCAAAATCTTCTTTAAGTTTTCTTAATGCAATCTCAGCATTTCGCTTTTCTTTAGAGTCGTCCTTATGACACAACCAGCTGCCCGGGGAAAATGTGGTTTTAACTGTTGTGTCAAAAAATAGTCGCTGATCCCGGATCCACTGAGCGCATTTTTGCCCATTACACAAAAATTCCTCTAATTTACAATTTCGTTCTGATAGGGATTTGCCTAGTTTTGCGTACAAATACACCAAAAAAACTCGGGTCAAAAATTTTCTGCGTTGCGATACTGACCTTGGATCGTCATGCCAACAATTGTTGTTCCGGATAAAATACCAAAAACTGGTCTTCAATAACAACTCCTCGTCTTCAAAGTAGCCGAATCGCCACTCAAACCAGGTCGCAAACGAATCATTAAATGAAGGGAGCACTACGTCGTAATCTTCGGCCTTCCCTGAAAGATTGATGCCGATGTTCGAAAATAATTGTGGAAACCCACCAATGATCGCTGACCAATAATTTAGGACTGTGTGTCCAACCTCGTGAGGGATTTGCGAAAACGTGTTGAAAGGTGTCCTCAATACTCGGTCTGTTAGCTTGATAGTATTGGTTCGACTTGTCTCGCAGTCGCTAAATGGATGGAGGATTATTTGCCCTTTCCAATACACATTTCCGAGGGCATCTTTATGAAAGAGTTTAGGGTAATAGCCAGCGAAACGATCGAAAACACAATTTGCCAATCCACTCGCTGCCGAAAGGATCCGATACGTATCGGCAAGGTGGGGATCCGATAATAAATCGGAATTCTGAGGGTCGATATCCAACAAGGGCCTACGCTGAGGGATTGCACTGTTGCATTCTGACGCTAACTTATGAAGAAAATCTTTGACACCCATATTTGTCTGGTCGGATGCTTCAGGATTGATTTTATTTGAATACACGGCCAGTAAGTCCAGCGCTGGTGCCAAATCCAGGAACTGCTGCGACACTAATGGATCATCGAGGGCTGCCTTGATTCGAATTGTAGCTGTTCGAACATGATTTTTCGTCCGGCCATCAATCTTATTCAAAAATGTCCAGTCCATTGGTTGCGCTGCCCAGAATTATCCGTAATTTCAAAAAGATGGCTCCTCTGCTAATTGTACGCTGATTTTCTAATTGAACTTTGTAGAGTCGTTACGGAATTAATCACAAATGTATTTGCTGGGTTTCGCCAAGCAGTTAAAGCTTGCGCAAACTTATGAAAATCGATGTCCATAGGCCAACTTATGCTGAGGTCTGAGGTCCCGTAAATATGGTTGATTTGGTAATCCGATGGGAAACCGGCGTCGTCGATGGATTTACAGACTTTATTTTCACACGCTGGCATGCACTGAATTGAAATTGTAGGTTTCACCGTTCCTTTTAATTTCACAAACGCCTTGTTCTTGTAAATATTTTGATACGAAATCATTGGGTATGAAGTAGTGTTGATCATCTTTGTGGCGCTCGTTTCCCGAAATTGTGTGGTTGATGTTAATAACGTCGACAATGTATTGCCACTATCTGCATGACCTCCTTGAATTAGCACCATGTCCGCATATCCGCTCCCTATGAACACGAAAGCGTCTGTGTCGAGGTCCTTCATAAACGAATCTACAGCTTGAGGGAAACCCAAATTTTCGAATTTTACTAACACCACGACAACATAATCCCAAATATTGTCGACCAAATCCGTGAAACGCTTTTGGTATTCATTTGGGTTCGTATCGTTCGGATAGTAAGGAAAGAAACGACGAAGCACGAATTCCCTCAGATCCGAGCCGACGATTTCCCGTTGCATATCTCGGAGGTAGTCATGGATGGAGAAAAGGGCGCAGTCGAAATGGCCGTACACCCCAAAGTGGTAGACACCTTTTTCTTCCCCGAATCGAAACTCGGACCCAATAGCAGTACGCACAAGCGCCAGGTCGACAAACCAATTTCCAATTAATCCCATGAATCGCAATGGAAACAATCAGTCCTCAGTTCTCTTCCAACCCGCAGATTTTCTCAATCCTTCTCTTAATAGCCGCCGACCGCGAAGATCATAATCCCGGCAGAAAACGCTACTTCCCCCGAAGGCGG
>JBGSJM010000104.1:0-4897 GCA_041742015.1 Verrucomicrobiales bacterium
CGGTACTGAAACCACCACGGGCACAGGAACCACCACGGGAACCGACCAACCGTCCACCACTCAAAACCAGGTACCTCCATCTCCGGCAATCCCGTGGGTGCCTTTTGTTTCCGCTCCTGATGCGCCTGATGCCAATGAAAATGGGATTCCAGATGACTATGAGGCATTTTTTAACGTTCAACCCGAAGACGCTCTCACTGACCCGGATGGAGATGGTCTCACCACGTTCCAGGAGGCTCAAATCGGCTCAAATCCCTACGAGTCTGCCGGCTGGGTCACCCTGCCCCTGGAGCATGGTTTTGTTGGTGCCAACAATCGAAATGAAGTTGTTTCCTACAGAGCAGTCTCCGGGGATTTTCGGCTCATGTATTACGCGGCCAAAAAATGGGATGATCTGGGTTCGCTGGGCAGTGCGCCACCCCGCGATCTCCAAATATCGGATCAGGGGATAATTGCCGGCATTTCGCCCCAACTCTCTGGCAAATCACGGATCTTTCGCTATGAAGATGGCGTCTTGCACAACGTGGCCCTGGCCAATACCCATACCCGCCTCCACACCATTTGGAACGATGGCACTCTGGTCTGTAGCGAGACCACTCCAAAACCATTTCTCCAAGGGGGCAGTTATAACGAAACCAAGTTTTTCCTGATTGATCCCGCCGGATCACTTGTATCTTTGGGACAGTTTCAGTTTGAAATGTCTCAATTTATCGGGGCACCGTCACGGTCCATCGTGGTGGTTGGTTTTGAGTTTTTGTATTACCGATCCACCATCGACCCACTCATGTTCAGTGGCCCCCAGGAATCGTACTCAACGGATCATCTCCCCGTCACCTATCGATGGAAGGATGGAAGCTGGCAAAAAATCATGTCCCAGCGGGCGTCCCTTCCAGAGCACTCTGGCAATACCCGATTTATCGCCAGTTCCGTCAATGATCACGGGGATATCGCCGGTTTGGAAGTTTCGATGGAAAGTCAATACAACGGTGCCTTCTACTCAAGTACCTACCAAATCAGCCAGGTCGAGGCAGCCATCGTTTCGGGAGCCAGCACCACCTATACGGGTGTTACGCCATATTTCGACCATGTGGCACCCAATGGAGGGTGGGCGATGACGCCTGTGGACAGCCGCTATCACTTCTCGCCTCTCTGGCTCCAGATCGACAACACAAAGCGGGTGGCCATGTTTGCACCGCCGCAAGGCTCCTCCGGCCATGTCAACAGTTACGCAAATCCGATCACCCAAGGCGATCTCGTGGAATTTTTAAACACGCCTCAAATCATCGCTGCCGGGGTGGCGGTTGATGGGTTCTTGATGAATCACCACGGCACCATCCTCGCCCCGGAAACCCGGCAGGCCTGGCGCGATCCCCACCCCGAACGCCCCATCCCATTGGAAGCCAGATTGATCAATGAGCAAAACTCCATTTTTGCGGGTGGTGCCTCCAACGCCCGATTTGTGACTTGGGGATTTTCCGATGGAGACAATGATGGATCCAGCGATGATTGGGAGCGGTTCTACGGGCTCGACCCTACCACGCCGGACGATCCATTCAGCGATCTCGATGGTGATCACCTTTCTCTCCTGGGTGAGTTTCGCTTAAAAACCAACCCTACCGACAAAGACACGGCCAAAAATGGACTGGTGGATGGCTGGGCGGAGCGATATGGGCTGTCCTCAACCGTGCCTTTTGATCCCCTCGCAGATCCTGATCAAGACGGTCTCTCCAATGCGCTGGAAGCCACCCTCAATCTCAATCCCCATTTGCCGAATCCGGATCTGGACGGGGATGGGCTGCCCAATGCCTGGGAGATCATCCATAACCTGAAACTGAATGATCCCGCTGACCGCTTGCAGGATCCCGATCACGATGGTTTAAGCAATCTGGTGGAGTATGGATTTTCCACCAATCCCAATGAGCGCGATAGCGATGGAGATGGAATCGTGGATTCCATCGAGCTGTTCGATGCCGGGACCGATCCAGCGGATGCCACCAGCTTCCCCGACTACAACCTGTCCGTGGCCCTGGCACCGGATTCAAGCCGCCTCACCCACCTGGAAATCACCAACACCTTTGAGCGGCCCATTCATTTTTCACTGGCAGCGACGGGTTCAGCGGGGCTCGCCCTCAACTCCGCCGGGGTGGAAGCGCCCTGGCTGCCCCTGCCGAGTGAGGTGATCCAGCTCGCACCGGATGCCACCATCGCAATCCCGATTCATTTTCAGAGTACCGGATTTTACGAGGCGAATGAATACGCGACCAGCATCACCATTCGCGAGCTGGATGGCGGCTTGGTTATAGAGGTTCCCGTGTCTTTGCAGATCCAGCCCGTGCCCCCGGCAGGCGGGAGCACCGGTGGACAGGCAAGCGGCGGTAGTTCAGGCGGCGGTGATGGAGCTACAGGGGGCACGAACGGCTCTGGAGGAACCGGTGGCACAGGCGGTGATGGAGCAACTGGTGGTGGCAACGGTGACCAGCCCAACCCGCCCACCGAGCCGGATGGAGACGGCGACTCCCTGCCCGATTCCGTGGATTGGATCTCGTATCTCAAAGCGGCGAATCAATGGGAAAAAACATCGGTCCCCCGCTATGCCGTGATTGAGACCGGAGACTTTATCCCGCTGGAATCCAGCAAATTTGGAGTGGTGGTCGGTTATCGCAAAGGCAGCGGAATCCCCCATGCCGGTGGGGATGACACTCCGGACTACTTCGTGTGGTATCAGGGAAAATGGGAACCCAATCAACTTGGTCATGGCAAGGAAGTGTCGGCCTACACCCTGAGCCAGAGCGAGGCTAAACTAAGTGGCAGTTACACCACCAAAGACGAAGAAGACCCGGAGACGGGAACCTGGACGTGGACACCAGCGGGGGGATTTCAGAAAACTCCAGATGAAGAAGAGGAGCCGGAAGAACCGGAGGAGGAGGAGGAGGAGGAGCATCCAGAACTAGAAAACAACGGACCCGATCCAGAAGAGGAACCAAAAGGTTGTACCCATGATCACGAAAAAGGTGAAAAACCCGAGAAACCCAAAAGCAGGGATGGTGAAGATTTCAAACATCCTCATACCGTTGGTGGGGAAATTCAGGTGGAGGAGAAGGGTGTTACAAAGGAAGTGGATCCCGCTGGCTTTGAAAAAAAGTGGGCGGAATTTGAGGGAAAATGGGCGAAGTATGAACAGGATTGGAACGAATGGAGCAACGCAGATCCAGAAGAAAGAGAATGCCCCCCACCAGCGCCCGGCGACGTGCCGGTCCGCACCCATGCGGAATTGACCAAGATCGTGACCTACACCTTAAATGGGCAAAATAAACCGGGCTGGATCAGCCAAACCCAGGCGAGCGAGAATAATCTCATCCTTGACGAAAATTCCGTGGCGATCAGCGATGGTGGTCCCGTCTTTGGATTGGTCACAATCGCGGATTGGGAGCGGGGCGAACCGATTCTGGAAAACGGAGAGATGACCTATAGATTTGAGCCCGGCACCTTTACCAACCACCGGCAGAAATTCTGGTTCGTGCACGATGGGAAAAACGAGTTTGTTGATCTCGAAGACGGTCCCGATGGCGCCGCCCTCATGGCGCTGGTCAGTGGCAGCCGCCATGCCCGGAACTTCCGGATCGGCGCGACCGGCACCACCGGGCTGTGGGCCAACGGAGAGATGAACACCTGGCAGGAACTCACCGGCGGTTACGGCATCGGGGAATGGAAAGAATACCTGCGGCACACTGACATGCAGATGGGGCTGGGCACCGGAACCAATGCCGAGACGGGGTATGATGGGGGGATGATTATGCTGCAGGTGGAGGTTGTCTCGCGTGACAAGTTTCTCGCTGGCAGTTTGAAAATTCCTGATGGTTGGAACAGTCTCGCCATGGAATTCATTAGTTCCACTGGTGAAAACCTTGGCAAATATGACAGCCTCCTCGGTGGTGGTTCGACGAAGATCTACGATCATGTGACCGACATTCTAGGCGAGGATGATGTTGCGCAAGGTGGCCAATCCCCCAGTCAGAAAGTCTGGTTTGTTCGGGAAGGTGCAGGGAGTCGCAAGGTCAGTTTCTACACCTGTTTCAACTCCACCGGCCGGGTACATATTAAACTTTACCCTGATGGTTCAAATACCACTGCAAACTGCAATATCGTGGAAGACCTGACCCCGGCACAGGATTTCGCGCATATTATTGAATACGTGGATGGATGGGTGAAGAATTCGGATTTTGTCGAATTTGGTCCAGCTGCACCCAGTAACCCTGACGACTCGATCGACAATTTGACTCGCGCCTGCCTGATTCCGTTCTTCAACGTCATCAACAACGTGGAAGGACTTGGGGCCATAGCTTTCGGACTTTTTGATGGGGTCAAAGCAGGCTTGCAGGATGATTGGGCCTTTATTCAACTGATCGGCCAGGCGGGCGGGGCGCTGGTAGACGCTGGTGACTGGGGAGTGCAGCAGGCAAAGACTGAACTCGAGAAGTGGAAGAACGATCCGCTGAAACGAGCCTCGGAACTAAAACAGATGGCCGACAAGGTGTGTGAAGAAATCGTGTTCGATTCCTTGCGGGACATTCGGGAGGATCTCAGTACTTGGGATGGATTCACGCGCCTCTCCTGGCAGACATGGGTCTCCTGCAAAAAGGGAGGATCGAGAACGTGGACGGTCACAAAGAGTGCCTGGAACTTCATCGTGACTGGTCTGACTGATTGGGTGGACGACTTCTGTGGACGGATGTTGACTGGTTCAGAGAAGACCCACTGGGACAACGCCCCGTGGGTGAAAGATCAACTCTTATTGGATATCAGCAGCGCCACCCGACAAACCTGTTACACCTTCGGGTACACGTGTGGCTATTTGTGCGAGCAGGTCGCCGTAGGTGCGTTGACCGCTGGAACGGTA
>JBGSJM010000105.1:0-9789 GCA_041742015.1 Verrucomicrobiales bacterium
GAGTAAAGAATCCTGGCCTCAAGTTGCTCCGCCACAAATTGCCGGGTGGTTTCAGCGGGAGCCCAGGTAGATGTGCCGACTTTTTCTGCTGAGGAGTGTCCAGCGAAAAGTTTGTTAATGAGCGATTTTTTTTTCATCAGGTAATTTGATGGTACGACTTGACACAATTAAGTGACTTCAGATTAACCGTTCCCATATTTTTGGCTATCAGCCACCACCCCCTTCGTGAGTGAGGGATTCCCCTGATAGCAAATCAGGGAAATCCCTGATTGCAGTTTGAACGCAAGCACCCTGCCAGACACTTACACCACGGGGCTCTTCTTTCAGCGAAGTGGCCTGGGAGGTCTCTCTGGATTTTTTCTTTCTTTTTTACTGCGGAGCGGCACTATGGTTTCGAGACATGCAGCCAGAAATCAAAAAAATCATCGTTCTGGGTGGTGGAAGCGCAGGTTTTCTCGCGGCCATTACCCTGAAGAAACGGATGCCGACACTGGAGGTGGTGGTGATCCATTCTTCGAAGATTCCCATCATCGGCGTGGGGGAAGGCTCCACTTTCACCCTGCCACAGTATCTGCACGGTTACCTCGGCATCAACCCATCCCACTTTCACCATACTGTCAAACCCACCTACAAGCTGGGCATCAAATTTCTCTGGGGTCCACGCGAGTCGTTTAACTACACCTTCAACGCCCAGCTCGATTCCCGTTTCCCAGGCATGTCCAAGCCCAATGGCTTCTACTGCGGGGATAATTTCTCCGGTACGGAACTCAACTCGGCCCTCATGGACCGGGATAGGGCTTTTGAAAGGCAGAAAGACGGCGGTCCCCTGATCAATACCGACGTGGCCTACCACCTCGAAAACCGGGGTTTCGTCGAATATCTTGAGGGTGCCGCCCGGGAAATTGGCGTCGACCTTATTGACGATGAAATGACTGGCCTGGATCAGGATGAAAATGGCATCAAGCGACTGTACCTTGAATCCGGGGCCAACGCCGAGGCGGATCTCTTCGTGGATTGCTCGGGCTTTCGCTCCGAGTTGCTTGGTCGGGCGTTGGGCGAGCCTTTCGTCGACTATTCCAGCAGCCTGTTTTGCGACCGCGCCTTCGCTGGCGGATGGGAGCGGAGCGAGGACGAGCCAATCAAGCCATATACCACCGCTGAAACCATGGACGCGGGCTGGGCCTGGCAGATCGAGCACGACCACATCATCAATCGTGGCTATGTCTACAGTTCGGCGTTCCTTTCTGACGATGAGGCGGCCGCCGAGTTCACCCGGAAAAACCCGAAGGTCAGGGATCCCCGGCTCATCACTTTTACCACCGGAGCCTACGAGCGAAACTGGGTGAAAAACGTGGTAGCCATCGGCAACGCCAGCGGCTTTGTCGAGCCCCTCGAAGCCACTTCCCTGGCCGTGATCTGCGAGCACAGCGCCAAGCTGGTCCAGACTCTGGCAGACTCCCAGTTTCGCCTCCATCCCACCGCCCGCAAATATTACAACCAGACCACCCGTCGCACTTGGGACGCGATCCGCCGGTTCCTCGCGATGCACTACAAGTTCAACACCCGCATCGATACTCCCTTCTGGAAGGCGTGCCGGGAAGACACCAATCTCGCCGGGGCCGAGGAAATGGTCGAATATTACGAGACCTCCGGTCCCTCGGTGATGTGGGCGCACCTCGCGATGGGTCCGAACGATCCATTCAGTTGGGAAGGCTATCTGGTGATGCTGGTCGGGCAAAAAGTCCCCCATCAAGAGGAATTTACGCCCTCAAGCCAGGAAACGAGCGACTTTGAGCAATTCCGCAGGCAAATTATGGACCGCACCGAAAACGCCTTCACTCTCCGCGAAGCGCTCGACATCATTCGCTCGGCCAATTGGCAATGGCACCCCGATTTTTACCCGAAAGCCAGCCGCTGGGGCAGTTAAAGGTGTACCTGACCAATCTTTTTCGACATCTCGAAGGCGAAAGGCAAGATCAATCAGTGCTTTTGCATCGCCGCATGCGGCAGGAATTTGATGCTATCAAACGGGCAACACAAGGTGTAAACTGGATACAGCCATGTTTGAAATTCTCCTCATTGTCATTTTGGCCGTCCATCTCCATCTGGAATACCGCATCTGGATCACCAGGGAAGAGGATGTCTTTGCGAAATACCGCAACGCTTCGATGCCGCCGCTCACCGCCGCAAAATGGGCCTACCTTTGCAAGGCTGTCTGGCTCATCGAGCTCATTGGTTTGCAGTATTTTGGAGTGGCGTTTCGCGAGGCGGTGATCTTTTCATTCGCGACCTATGCGGTGCTGATTCAGGTGCTGCTGCCCTTCAAGGTTTACAACCTTCTCAATTTGGTCCTCGCGCTTGCCTGTCTCGCCGAGTGGTGGATCAGTAATCGGAATTAGCGGGCGATGGCCGATTTTCCTGTTTTGACGTCGACGCAAAAAGTCGGCGCATCGCGGTAAAGGTTGGCAATGTGGGGGCACAGATTGGCTATGTGGGGGCACAGATTGGCTATGTGAGGGGACAGATTGGGGGATTTTGCTCCCTATCCTTCATTTAACAGGGTACAATGACCGATTGTACCCTGTTGAATGGGAGGTTTTTATACCGTATCTGGATGGTTTGACGTCTTATTCCATCAACCTCCAATCGGAGCCACTTTTAGCCCGAGGGCTTCGTCGGCCTTGGAGAATTTCACTCCCACGGTTTTGGAAACTCCAAATTCTTCCATGGAAACCCCGTACATGACGTCCGCACGCGACATGGTCCGTTTGCTGTGGGTCACAATGACAAACTGACTGTTGCCAATGAAGCGGTCGAGAACCCGAATAAAACGGGAGATGTTGGCTTCGTCCAGCGGTGCATCCAACTCGTCGAGCACACAAAAGGGCGATGGTTTGACCATAAAAATGGCGAACAATAGCGCCACCGCTGTCATGGAGCGCTCCCCACCGGATAACAGACTGATGCTCTGTAACTTTTTCCCGGGTGGTTTGGCAATAACTTCAATCCCGGCCTCCAATGGATCATCGTCTTCGAGCAGCACCAGGTCTGCCTTGGCTTTTTCTCCAAAGAGTTCCTTGAACATCTCGCGGAAATTGATCCGGACCTGCTCAAAGACGTCGGAGAACATTTTCCGGGTATCGCGATTGATCCGGGCGACGAGTTTAAGCAGCTCCTCCTTGGCGTTCTCCAAATCGGTTAATTCGCGGAGGTTAAAGTTGTAGCGCTCTTCGAGTTCCTCATATTCAGCGATGGCGTCCATATTGACGGGGCCCATGGCATCGAGCTTGGCGCGCAGTGATTTCACGACTTCCTCAACAAAGGTCCAATCCGGTTCGGAGGGATCGTAAAACTCCACTTCGTTAACATCATCCTCATTCTCTGGTGCGCTGTTTTCGGAGCTGAGGGCATTTACCGGGATGGCACCATCCGAATTGTCGTCATTATTTTCAGAAAAAGCCATCATGGCTGGCTGATAGGGTTGATCCAGAGGCAGGCCTTTGGCGCGTTTCTGCTGATTAATGACGAGGAGAAGCTGGTGGCTGTCAGGCTCGAAATACTCCAGGTCGGTCCGGTAACGCTCCCGGATATTGGTCACAAGATTCTCCAAATGAATTTCATATTGAGAGACCTGCAATTCCTCGCGATTTCGCTTTTCAGCGAGTTCCTGGACTTGCTTGCGTTTTAAAGTCAGGTCGGCCTCCACTTTTTCAATGCGCGCCAGATAGGTGCTCCGCTCAGTAAGAAGCTGTTCCTGAACAACCTTTTTCTCTGCCTTGATGACTTCTTTCTCTGCGATGGCTTTCTCAAGAACGGCAGATTCATCGGTGCTTTTTTGGATGCGGCCTTTGTAGTCTTCGGTCTCGCCCCGGCGACGGGTGATCAAATCCTCCAATTCCTTGAGGCGATTTGACATGGGGATCTGCTGATTTTGGAGATTTTCCTGTGAGCCCCTTTCCACCGCCAGACTAGTTCTTGCCTCGGTCACCAGCTTGTTGAGTTCGTCCTCGCGATTGCGGGCCTGTTCGAGTCGGGAGATGGCTCGCTCGATGCCCTGATCGATATTAGAAATATTGAAATTGTTGATATCGAGCTGGGAACGACTCTTAATCATTCCGGCTTCGAGGGTATCCCCGCGCTGTTCGATTTGTTTTTGCTCCCACTTGATGGCGTCGATCTTGTTGGTCAGGCCGGTGAGTTCCTTTTCGACTTCGGCGAGATTTCCCGCCAATGAAGAGGCCGAGGCGCGTTTGGCCTGCAATCTTTCACGAGCTGACTCCAGAGCGGTTTCGAGAAGGGTTACCCGGGCATTTAAACTGTCCCGGCGGACCTGCATTTTTTGCACTTCGCTTTCGAGGGAACCTGTAACTCTGGAGAGATTGCGGATTTCGGCCTGCCTCTTCAGGAAAGAACTGGAATCATCCCCCGAAGCACCACCATGAATGACTCCTTCTTTGGAGACAAACTCCCCATTTAAAGTGGCCACCGCCTTGTCCGGATGTTTTTTGCGGATCTCGAGGGCGAGGTGCAGATCATCAGCAATCAAAACATTACCCAAGAGTTGCTCCATGAGCCCTTCTACCTCTTTTGATGGCGAAACGGCGTCGATCGCCCAGCAAACAGCCTCCTTCGGAAGGATACCATGTTTGGCTGGAGCCCCCTTGACCATGTGGTCGGTGGCGATAAGAGATGCTTTCCCGAGCATGTCCCTCTTCAGCGCATCAATAACCTTTTCAGCGACCTCCACGCCAGTGACCACCACAGTCTGAAGTTGGTTGCCGAGAGCGGCCTCGATCGCGCCGGCAAAGCGGTCCTCCGTATCGAGATAGGAATAAAGCGGTTTCCGGATGGAGTCGCTCTTTATACCGGGATCAGAGAGATGACCTTTTAGGACCGCCTGAGTCCCTTTGGCAAAGCCTTCGCCTTCGGCAACGAGTTGTTCGAGCACGTTGAGGCGGGAAAGTTTTTCGGAATTGAGTTTATGAAGGCTGGAAAGGTCTTCGAGACGCTCCATCGCCGCAATTTTTGCCTGGCGATAGCGCTGTTCCATCCCGGCAAGTTCCTCTTCGTAAAACCGGATCGACTCGTCGTGATCTCCGATGCGCCGCTTCAGCTCATCCGAATCGTTTTTGCGATGGTCCCATTCGCGTTGCAGGCTGCCGAGTTGATCGGTCAATTCAAGGAGACGGGCTTTGTCCTTGTCAAACTGCATGGAGTTGGCCGCCAGTTGGGCAGTCAAAGTGGCGATGGTGGTTTTCAGGGAGCTGCGCTCGATCTCCGAATTCCGAATTTCACCGGTTAATTTTTCACAAATGCTTCTGGCTTCCAGGGTTTCTCCTTCATATTTGCGAAGGATTTCCTGTTGCTCCGAAATTCTGGTACCCACGTGAATGAGAGTTTCGTTGGTGGTGGCCAACTCCTCGCGCTGAAGACTTAATTTCGAGGTGGTAACTTCGATATCCTCTTCGTTTTTCCGGATCAGGAGGCTCTGTTCCTGGGTCCGCTCGGAATTAAATTGGATTCGATTTCTTGCCGAATCGATTTCATTTTCGAGCTGGGAGATTTTACTCTGGAGATCGCTGAGGCGGCTTTCCAGGGCTTGATGCTCAAACCGGGCTGATGCCATTTCGGTTTGCTGAGCCTCGATTGCATCCTCCAGCATATCCTGATCGACCCGCAGATTGTGGCTGGAGGTCGCCATCTCAGCACCTCCCGCCCGCAGTTCACGCCACATTCTGTGACTGTAATTCAGATCGAGAACCCGAACCTCCTCTTGCAGGATCTGAAAGCGCTTTGCCTTGGATGCCTGGCGGGAGAGAGAACGAATCTGGCGCTCCTCCTCAGCGATGATGTCGCGCACCCGGATCAAGTTGGCGTCGGTATAATCCAGCTTTCGGAGTGCCTCTTTTTTCTGCTGTTTGAATTTGGTGATCCCGGCGGCTTCCTCAAATACCGCTCGTCGATCTTCCGGCTTAGAGCTGAGCAACATATCGATTTTGCCCTGCTCCATGATGGAATAGCTGGTCCGACCGATCCCGGTGCCCATCAACAGATCATGGACGTCTTTGAGTCGGCAGGGGGACTGATTGATCAGGTATTCACTTTTGCCATCCCGATAGACCCGGCGACCGATGGATACTTCATCGTAATCAGTATTGAGTGATTTGGCACAGTCCGTTAGTGTGAGAGTGACCTGAGCCATTCCTAGCGGGGACCGTGTGTCGGTACCATTAAAAATCACATCGGACATTTCGCCACCGCGCAGGGCTTTGGCGGATGTCTCACCCAATACCCAGCGCATCGCATCAACAATGTTCGATTTGCCACAGCCATTCGGCCCCACAATCCCGGTAACACCTTCGTGGAATTCCAGCTTCGTTTTGTCGGCGAACGACTTGAAGCCATGCATCTCAAGAGTCTTGAGTAACATAGGTCTGCTTGTTTGTGTTGAGTGTGTTGGTTTTGATAAAAAGGAAAATAAATTTTCCAAATCATCAAGCGTGTGTTTTCAGTGAGGGACCAAGTCCAAACCACTGCCTCAACCTGATACCATCAACACAAAAAGTCGAATGAATTTTGATAAAAATTAATTATAAACAAAAACAGACTATGCGATGAACAGGTCAACTTTTCTGCTCTGGTGTTCGTCGCTAATTCTGAATAATGGGATTACGCATCTCAGCAAGCCCCTTAACAAAGGGTTGGTCACCTCGTTGCGAAGATAATCCCCAGGATTCCAAAAAAAGCGGGGGGGCGTGTGACAGTAACAAATTACCTTTGACCCGGCCGGTTTGGGTATCCACTTGGCAAAACTACTGCTGCTAATCCAGATTGTGTCGCTCGCCTCTTTTATTTTTAAAGACCTGAATGCAAATGGATAAAGAAAAAAAAGTTTCTTGTGAAACCGCAGCAACCCTGGGATGTGCTGCATCCACGTATTCACCACCCGATTAGAATCAAATGCCTTGTCCAGATTCTTGTTTTTTGTCGCGCTGGTGTAAATCGGTGCATCTGGAAAAGCTTTGGCCATGACTTCCACGACTTTTTCCGCTCCTCCCATTTGAATGAGGAAGTCATGCACAAGCACGATGCCACTGAAGTCAGAAAATCCGTTTGCAGATGAAGGTTTTTTAAAAAACATGGAAATTATCCGAATTGTATCTCTTTTTTGAGAGGTTTCCAATATTTTTGACTCCGATCACCAAATTTTATCAATCAGCCCTTTAGCCATTTCATTCTTTACCGGAGAGAATTTGCCTCCCGTTACCGAATGTGCAAAATTAGCAAAGTTCTCATAATTCTTAAAATTTTGATCTCCCTAAAAGACCAACTTAGCCGTATTCGCGTCCAACATTTGTGGTCGTCTATCGGAACCTACTACCCATCTGGACTCCGGATGGTTGGGGCTGCCCTCCAATTTTTCAATTCCATTCTAATCGCCAAAATATTCAAGGCAGCCGGCAGCAATGAGTTCTTTTTCTGGACGATGGTCATTCAAACCGCTTCGTGCATGGCCAGCTATGGGTTGGAACAACTTGCGTTAAGGGATATTCCCCGTCTCCAGGTCAAAGGGATCGGGGCCGTTCGCAACTATCTTTCTGGAGTAAATGCGATTTCGATCACCCTTGCTCTGTTAATCGGACTAGGGCTAAGCCTCTTTGCGGGTCTCAGCGATGGCTGGGCACGATGGGAACTCCTCATTCCCATCGGTCTGGCAGCCATGACCACCGTCATGATTCTTGGCGAGGTACTGAAGGGATTGTCCCGCCCCATACTCGGTGTCTTTTTCGGTCATTTCGTTCCGGTCGCGCTCTTTACGATATCAATTCTTTTCTGTGGAAACCAAGTCAGTGAGGAGAGTTTGATCTGCATTTGGATCGGTTGTTTTGTGTTGGCGAGCGTTCTGGTCCGCTTCTGCCCTCAACCAGAAATTTCCGGTACCCCCTTTCCAAAACCGGACCCGGAAATCGTAAAGTCTCTCTTAAAAGTTTCGGCCCCGGTTTTTTATGGAGCTATTCTGGGAACCCTCACCTTTATGATCCCCTACGTCATCTTGAAATTCGGTAACCACGGGGCGGAAGTCGCCTATGTTGCCGCAGCCTTCCGATTGAGTATCTTGTTCGCAATTCTAGCAGGTGCGGTGCATGCAGTGTTTGCACCTCAAATATCCCGGGCTGCTGAGCATCTCAATCCCGGCGAACTGTCACGGGCCTACGGAAAAGCGATTGGATTTAGCATTGTCGCCCTGGGAATACCTCTCCTGATAGGGATCGCTTTCCCTGAAGCGATCATGGGCATCTTCGACGAAACGTTTAGGGCCGGGGCCAATACTCTGAGATTTCTGCTGATCGGTAATTTGCTGACCCTTGTTCTCGGACCCGTTTTGCAACTCGTCATCATGATCAATTGCAATGATTGGCTGCCCCGCCTCGGCATGGTAAAATTTATCATCGCCATTACCACCGCATGGTTCCTGGTACCGCTCTATGGCGGGGTTGGAATGGTCATTGCCACATCAGGAGCTTTTCTTGTCGAGGAAATCATCGCCATTTACCTGATTGTCACTAAACTGCTCCGAGCCCATCGCTCATGATATCGCTGGCCATCAATGCCCGGTACAAGAATCGCCAGATCACCGGTGTGGAGCGATTTGCCTGCGAAGTCGAAAAAGAACTCCGCACCCGCTGCGACCTTCAAGTCAAAGAAATCAACCCCGGCAGGGAACTCTCCGGGATGAAGGGCCATGCTTGGGAGCAGTTTATACTCCCCACCAAAGTTGATGCATCCGAAATCCTGTTTTCCCCCTGCAACACCGGTCCCGTCGTCGTAAAAAATCAACTCGTGGTGATTCACGATGCCGCCGTCTGGGATTATGCTAAGGGCTTCAGCCGCTCTTTTGGCACCGTCTATCGCACCCTGCTGCCCCAGCTCGCCAAAGCCTGTAGGCAGGTCGCCACAGTTTCCGAATTTTCGCGGTTGCGCCTGGCAGGCTATTTGGGGATGCCGGAGGAAAAGATTCTAGTTCTCGGCAATGCCGCCTCGCCCGATTTTCGCCCCTCCAACAATCAGGAAAAAAGCGGTCCGCCCCGGTTTTTCTGTGTGAGTTCGCTCGATCCCAGGAAGAATTTCAAACTACTCATCCAGGCTTGGGAACTGCTTCAGGCACGTGGAGCCCTGCCGGAAGGCACCACCCTGCGTATCGCCGGGGGAGCCAATCCTCGCAATTTCTCAGCGGTCGAAGTCGGGGCTTCCCCCTCCGTAAAATGGCTGGGACGGATTTCAGATGAAGAATTGATCAAAGAATACCAGTCCGCCACCGCCTTTATTTTCCCAAGTCTCTATGAAGGGTTTGGCCTGCCGCCACTTGAGGCGATGGCCTGCGGCACCCCCGTTTTACTCTCCGATCGCGCCAGCCTCCCGGAAGTCGGTGGCTTGGCCTACGATCCCTCTCATCCGCAAAGCAACGGTGCCGTCCTTTATTTCACTCCCACCGAAATCGACTCCATCGCCAGTGCCATCCAGCAGCTTCTCGCCCTGAGCCCGCAACAAATCCAGCAACTCTCCCAAAATGCGGCGCAGCGCAGCCAGGCATTTTCCTGGTCAGTCGTGACTGACAAATTGATTGCAGCGCTCCCATCGTGAAACAGACATTCCTGACTGTTGATTTACGATTGTACCCTGTTCAATCGCCGATCATACCCTGTTAGGTCCACAAAAAAACACTTAATCGCAGATAAACAGAACTTTTACTTGATCAATTCTTCATCTGAAATCCGTCCCAGCCATTTT
>JBGSJM010000106.1:0-9658 GCA_041742015.1 Verrucomicrobiales bacterium
GACTTCCTAATACAAAACAATCCAATAACTCATAATACAAAATGAATCTATCATCCAAAAACAACAACGACTCTTCCCGCCGGGATTTTCTCAACCGACTCGCGATTGGTTCAATCACCGGGCTGGCTGCCGGGGTTTCGACCAGATTGATGGCCGACGAGGCCAAAAAAGATACTCCATTAATTTTACAGGACCCCAATGTTTGTCGGGGGTTGAACACCTGCAAGGGTAAAGGCAAAGGTGATCACGAATGTGCCGGAATGGGATCTTGCGCCACCGCAGAGGCCCATTCTTGCAAGGGAGAGAACGCCTGCAAAGGGCAGGGGGGCTGCGGATCAACCGCCGGACAAAATGCGTGCAAAGGGCAGGGCAATTGTGCCGTGCCATTAAATGAAAAAGCATGGAAGAAAGCTCGTTCGGCTTTCGAGGAAGCAGCGAAAAAAGCAGGAATGAAAGTCGGTCCGGCTCCGGTAAAGGCCTGAGTTCTTTGTGCGGCAAACCCGGTCGGCCTTGACTCAAAATGGCAGCAAAGCAGTGGGGTCGACCGGGTAATCAACAATCCGTCTAACATCTTTTTACGAAACAAATGCAGCAATGCGCTTCCAACGTTCCACACCGTCTCGGGTTTCCCAACCTTGGTTTTGGTCTCGGGCTGCGGACAACTCATTTCGATCATATCCTGACCCATCGGCCCGAAGTGGATTGGTTCGAGATCATTTCTGAAAATTTTATGGACTCCCGGGGGCGTCCGCGACACGTCTTGGATCAAATCGCCGCCCACTATCCCGTCGTCATGCATGGAGTTTCATTGTCCATAGGGAGCGCGGATCCTCTTGATTTCGATTATTTGAGCCGTTTGAAGTCATTGGCTGAAGTAACAGGTGCCCGGTGGATCTCCGATCATGTATGCTGGACGGGAGTCGCCGGTCGGAACACCCACGATCTTTTACCGATTCCCTTGACCGAGCAGTCCTTGAGCCATGTGGTTGAAAAGGTTCGCGCAGCGCAGGATTTCCTTGAACGGCAACTTGTTCTGGAAAACCCGAGCAGCTATGTCGGGTTTACAGCTTCCTCCATGACGGAATGGGAGTTTCTCTCACGAATGGCTGAGGACGCGGATTGCGGTTTGCTGCTCGATGTTAACAATGTCCATGTATCGTGTATCAATCATGACGAGGACTCAATGAAATACATTCGATCTATTCCTCACCGCAGAGTTGTCCAAATTCACCTAGCAGGCCACACGGACTGTGGAACCCATTTGATCGATACGCATGACCATCCCGTGATAGACCAGGTCTGGAATCTCTATCGTGAGGCGATCAAAATGTGTGGTCCGGTCTCCACTCTGCTAGAATGGGATGCGAATATTCCACCGTTTGAAGAGTTGCACGGGGAAGTCTTAAAAGCCAAGTCCAAATTGTCGTTTGGAAGTGACCAGCAAGACTCCGTAAAGGTTTCTCTGGGATCGAAAAAGGGGGTGTCGCCTCATCCTTTGCATCTCACCCAAGTCGAAGTCGAGTGAATCTGCCTTGAACCAATATGAGTAACGAAATGCCAGTTGAACCCGCAAAATTCGATCTCGGTCGGGTCCAGAACTGGATGCAAGCCGTGGTGACGCATCCCGATGGCATTGAGGCAGGAGCCAGCGCGGATGATGCCCGCAAACTGATTGAGGAGTGGGGCGGCAGCCTGGAATCAATGGTGACCAGATCAAAAGCATTGTCGGCGACAGATCGACTGGCCATTTATGGCAATGCTTATTTTGCGCGACTTTTGGAATGTGTGGGGGAGGTTTTCCCCATCCTGAAACGAACCCTGGGGGAAGAGACGTTCAACGCGTTTGCATTCGGATATCTCCAGGATTATCCTTCCACATCATATACTCTACACGACTTGGGCAGGCATTTTGTTGGCTACCTGCGCGAGACGCGCCCTCCAACCGAGGAAGTGGAAAATAGGGAGGTTGGGATCGCCGACTGGCCCGCCTTCCTGATTGATTTGGCAAGGTTGGAATGGACGATTTACGAGGTATTCGACGGCCCGGGGATGGAGGGTTTGGATACTTTTAAAGTTAATGGATTTCTGACTATGGATCCTTCCCGATGGGGGGATTTTTGGATTCGCTGCTCGCCGAGTCTAAAGTTGCTTACGGTTGATTACCCTGTAAATGATTATTACACGGAAGGCAGGAAACAACAGGCTGATTTCGAACTGGGTATGCCTGACAGGCGGCGACAATATCTCGCCGTGACACGTCGCAATTATGTGGTTCGTCGCTACGAGATGAGCTTTCCTGAATACGAGTTGCTCGATGCGTTGAGAGGCGGTGCCGTTTTGGAAGATGCACTACTTCGGTGCTCTGACGCAGCAGAGGTGGCGGGGGTGACATCACTGGAGAATGATATGCCAGTTTGGTTCCGCAATTGGGCTGCTGAAGGTTGTTTTTTGGGGGGAATTGAAGGACCTGACTCCTTGTCGCCGTAAGATGGGCAATTCCAGCGTACTCATTTTGTCATCCGCTGAAAATGATCTGAAATTTGGATAAACTCATTTGAAAATATTTGGGAATATTTAAGGGGCGCTAGGCCTCTCCCCCTCGGCCTCGTGACTTTTTATTTAATTCCTAACATCCGCCGAGAATGAACTCAGACTCAACATTATGAACGTGAATCAACAAACCAACGTCCCTGGCGAAAAGCTCGCCCTACTTGCACCGGATCTCACCAAGACTTTTCCGCGAAGTCCGCGCGAAACACTCGCCGGGTACGTCGTCGCCGCCCGAACCCTCGACAAGTGCCGCGCGTTACTGGCGGGGACAAACGGCGAATATCATTTCGACTGTCCGCTCGACCAGGTTTTCTTTGAATTCACCGGGATCAACTCCAGTGCTTTTAAGGACTTCGTTGCAAGTGGTGCGACGGACGCTGAGATGGCCGCGTGGATCTCCGAGCATTCGACCGTGAAGGACGAGACCAGACGCGTCGTTTGGAACAACAAGCTCCGACACACCCGTCCCTGCGACATGCCGCCGGAGTTGCAGGTGTTTCTCGAAGGCTACATCCCGCAAAACCTTCGAAAGAACCGTCCGGTGTATGTGTGGTTCGATGTTTACGACATTGAGGAGCAAAGGATCTGACCACCCCTCCTCAATTATGGACAATCATGCTGCCGATAGGGGCGTCGCTATCGGCAGCTTTTCTTTTCATTCATCAAATCAACGCATGAACCGTTTCCAGTCTCTCCTTTACGATCACCGCACCCCGCTCACGCGCGGCACCTTCCACACCCTGCAAATCAATGTGGGCCGAAAGTGCAACCAGGCCTGCCGCCATTGCCACGTCGATGCCGCGCCGTGGCGCACCGAGATGATGGATGAGGCCACCGCCCGGTGCGTCGGGGACTGGATCCTCGAACACCGCCCGCCTGTCGTCGACATTACGGGCGGTGCCCCGGAGATCAGCGAGTATTTTCGCTTTTTTGTCGAGACGGCGAAGGCAGCGGGTTCGCATGTGATCGACCGGAACAATCTAACCATCATCGAGACGAAAGCGCATTCTTATCTGCCGGAGTTCCTCGCCCGGCACGACGTCGAGATCGTGGCTTCGCTCCCTTGTTATCTCGAGGAAAATGTCGATGCCCAACGGGGTAGTGATGTTTTCAAAAAGAGCATCGCAGCGCTGAAAAAACTCAATGCCGTCGGCTACGGGGCTGATCTGCCCCTAACACTCGTTTACAATCCGCTCGGGGCGAGTCTGCCGCCCGATCAGGCGGAGCTGGAGGCGAACTATCACCGCGAGTTGAAAGCCCGCTATGACATCGTCTTCACCCGACTCTTTGCCCTGACCAACCTGCCCATCGCCCGCTTTGCCGAAGATCTTCGCGAGCAGGGGCAGTGGGACGCCTATCTCGATCTGCTGGCCGACAGCTTCAACCCTTCGACGGTCGAGGGGCTGATGTGCCGCTCAACGATCAATGTCGGCATGGCCGGCGAGGTCTATGACTGCGACTTCAACCAGATGCTCGGGATGCAACTCCGCAATGGCAAACCCCTCTTCCTCTGGGACGTCACGCCCGAATCGATCCGCAAGTTCGAGATCCTGACCGGTCAACATTGCCTCGGCTGCACCGCCGGTGCGGGAAGCAGTTGCACGGGGGCGCTCGATGGTGCCGAACTGATTCTTTCCCATCGCGAAGCGTGATCCATTTTCAATTTTTTTCTGAACAACCATGAAACTCATTTTTAATCTTATTGGCATCACAGCCATGTGCCTTCTTGCATCCTGCACCACGGCGACACGGCGACACATGAGGCTTGCCGATCAATTGCTGCTTCAGGCCGAGGAGAAAATGGCCGGGGGCGAGTTGACTTTGGCTCTCGCGTTCGCGGAGCAGGCTGGTTCCGAGGTGAAGCAGGGGGTTGCCGCAAGGCCGGTGCGCAAGGGCGCCGGGGGCGAGCCGCTCGATCTAAATCCTTTCCTTGAAGCCTGGATCACCGGTCCCCATCGCGAGCTGCTTGATGCTTTGAAAGGAAATCAGACCGGTCCGGCCACCACCGCCTTCGCGGCGACGCGGCAACAATGTATGAACTGTCACACGGCCATCGGTCGCCCCTCGATTCCAATCTCGGGCCTGAAGTGATGAAAGATGCCGATCTGAGCTACACTAAAAAGGTGGAAGAAAGTGTAATCTCAGTCGGTTCTTGAAAACTTTCGATTTAACAGGGTTGAATGACTGACTGTACCCTGTTTGATCGGAAAACCTATGAGCCCATTTGAAAATATTTGGGAATATTTATGGCGCCTTTGCCCTCTCCTCCGCAACTGCATCTGCCAGGGATGAACCGCCCTGAAAAAATTTATTTCAAATTAATATTATGAACGTGAACCAAGAATTTTCTTCATCTTCAGAACACGCAACCCGTGAACGTTACGCCTCTGCCGCACATGCTGCCGAGGCAGCCCTGTGCTGCCCGGTCGACTATGACCCGCACTTTCTTGAAGCCATTCCTGAAGAGGTGATCGAGAAGGACTACGGTTGCGGTGATCCTTCAAAATACCTCGAACCGGGCGAAACTGTTCTCGACCTTGGCAGCGGAACCGGCAAGATTTGTTTTATCGCTTCGCAGGTGGTCGGCCCGCAGGGCAAGGTGATTGGGGTCGACATGACCGACGACATGCTCGAAGTTGCCCGGCGCAATGCCCCTGTGGTAGCTGCACGAATCGGATATGCCAACGTGGAATTCCGCAAAGGCCGAATCCAGGATCTTGGTCTCGATCTGGAGCATCTTGATGCAAAACTGAAAGTGCATCCCATTTCTGATGCATCTTCGTTTTTGTCAGCCGATAAATTCACTGGGGAACTTCGCAGGAATCATCCTCTGATCCCCTCCGGCACGATTGACGTGGTGGTTTCAAACTGTGTCCTCAATCTCGTGGAATCGAGTCAGAAACGGCAACTCTTTGAAGAAATTTTTCGGGTATTGAAACGAGGGGGGCGAGCCGTGATTTCGGATATCGTCAGCGATGAACCAGCATCAATGGAAATGCAAAACAATCCCGAACTGTGGAGTGGGTGTATCAGCGGTGCTTTGACGGAAGAGGGGTTTATCGAGGCCTTTGCATCAGCAGGTTTTTACGGAATTGAGATCTTGAAGCGGGACACATCACCCTGGCGAACTGTGGCGGGTATCGAATTTCGCAGTGTGACCGTGTGTGCCCGGAAGGGAAAACAGGGTGCGTGTCTCGAGCGCAACCAGGCAGTGATTTATCGGGGTCCGTTCTCGGAAGTGAAAGACGACGATGGTCATATCTTGGAACGTGGTCGGCGTCACGCAGTCTGCGATAAAACTTTTAAGCTGTTTCAGCAAGCACCCTACCGGGAGCATTTTGAATTTGTAGAACCCCGGACGGAAGTTCCACTCGCCGAAGCAAAACCCTTTTGTTGTGACGGGACACGCATCCGCCACCCGAAAGAAACCAAAGGAGAAGGATACGCGGCCACTACCGCCGAAACCGCGAGTAAGTGTTGTTGAAACCTATTAACGTTGGTTACAAAACATCGCATGATGAATCATTTTCACTTTTTATTCGCGACTGTTTCCTTTCTTCTACCAATCGGTTCGGAAACTTGGCAGGAACTCCGTTTCGGTCGGATCGAACCGAACAAGGTCAAGTACGAACGCGGTGGGATGACTATTTCGGTTTGTGAGTCGGGCTCCCCTTTGGTCAGAATTCACGAACGCCCCCTGCGAATCAGGCGAGTCACTGTCACCGGCACAGTGGTCGGCGAGTTGAAAGTTCCAATAGATCAACCTAAGGCAGCCCGGTTCGATGATGCTCTGCTCCGGGTTGGCATCATCACGGCGGGAGAACAGCGACTCAGCGGTTTGCAAAAGCGGCTCGCCCCAGAATGGCTTCGTCAACTTGATGCTCTGGTGGCCAAAGGCAACGCAGGCATTGGTGAGATCCGCAGTGGTTTGCTGGTTCCCTTTTCAGAATGGGTCGGGGAATCGCGAATCAACCCTAAGTTTGATATTTTTCGCGACATTATCGCCGACGCGCCTGAACTTGGAGGGAAGTTTCGCATCACTGTAGAGCTACCCGATGCGCCAACGACTGTGGGACTTTGGTTGCAGGCTGATGGCGATGATTCGGCCTCCACTTTTCAAATTCACATCGACCAAATTCTGGTCGAGGAACCTGACATTGAATAACAACCAACTAAACAACACATATCCCAAAATGAAATTGCTCATAACTCTACTCACCCTATTTTACTTGGTCTTCCCGGTGGTAATCGCCAGCGGATTTGATCACGAGCATATTGAATTCTCCAAAATTCTCGACGAAGCGGTCGAAAACGATCTGGTTGACTACAAAACTCTCAAAACGAACCCTCTGGCGTTGAACAATTACCTAAAAACTCTGGCCGAAGTTACAGAAAGCGAATTCAAAGCCTGGAACGAAAAACAACAGTTGGCTTATCTGATCAATCTTTACAATGCAGCCACTCTGAAGTTAATCGCAGATCATTACCCGATTACCAGCATCAAAAATATTGGCAACGTGTTTAAAGGCCCCTGGAAACAAACCGTGGTTGACCTGTTCGGTGAAAAATCGACACTCGACCATGTTGAACATGGCATATTACGCAAGCAATACTCCGAACCAAGAGTTCACTTTGCACTGGTATGCGGTGCACTGGGTTGTCCACCGCTTCGCGAGGAGGCGTTTACGGCGGTGAACCTTGATCGCCAACTCGACGAGCAAGGGCGCGTCTTTCTGGGAAACTCGAAAAAGAATCGAGTTGACCACGAGGCAACTATTCTCTATCTCTCACCGATTTTTGACTGGTTTAAAGAAGATTTTACACGCGGAGGCAAAAGCCTCGGACAATGGGTATCTGATTATCTGCCGAACGAGCGTGATCGAAAAGCAGCGGCTGGAACAGGGCTGGAGATCAAGTTCACCTCCTACGACTGGGCTCTCAATGCTCGTTAAAAAGTTTTCCAAATTTCCGGGAATAAATTCTCCCCGCCGGGCTCTACCTTGGTGAAGAGCCGTCCACAATCGAATGAAATTACACAACTCGCTACTTGAGAAGCTCGTCGACAGTCACTACGCCAATCTGTTTCGTTTCGCCCTGAGTTTGGCAGGGAACGAAGCGGAGGCGGCGGACTTGACGCAACAGACCTTTCTACTGCTGGCAACAAAGGGCGGGCAGATTCGAGAGATAGTTAAGGCCAAGTCGTGGCTTTTTACGACCTTGCGTCGTGAGTTTTACTCAATGAGGCAGAAATCGAATCGAATGGTCGTAATCGATGAACACGAGCAGAATCAAATAGAAGCACCTGAAAACGTCGAATTGGATTACTTCAAACGTGCCAACGCAATCCAGGTTCAAGAAGCCCTGGCGGAGGTACGCGAAGTGTTTCGGCAACCGTTAGCACTTTTCTATTTTGAAGAATTTTCCTATCGGGATATTGCGGAGATACTGGAGATACCGGAAGGAACCGTGATGTCACGCCTTGCCAGAGGCAGAGAAGAATTGCGACAAATTCTGTCCCGGAAAATACATTTTGAGGGCCTTGCCGATAATATTATCCCAATAAGACACTCTTCCGATGGAACCAAAAGATCCCACACCTCTTGATCAAAGTATGAAAAAGAATGAAGCCAAATTTATCCTTTCCGCGCTGCGTGGCGATGGTAAAGAGGACCTCGATGTCGCTGCGAAAGCAGCTCTGACGATGGCTCAACACGATGGCGAACTCAAATGCCAATTCGATGAACAGGTCAAGTTCGACGAACTAATGCGGAGTCGGCTGGGTGATACTACCGTACCGGCGAACCTACGGGAAAACATTCTCGCTGCTACTTCTCTGAATTCTCGACGCACGGGCCTTACCCGGCGCCAAACCGTTGGTGCCATTGCAGCTTGTTTAATAAGCGGCGGCTTGCTTGGGAGGCGATTTTTGTCCGTGCCAAATCGAACGAATAAGTTGGTCGCAAGATTTAGAGATGACATGATCGCCGAAGTCGAGCATCTTGGGAAGATCGATCATATGTCCAGTGATCCGGAAAGTGTTTCGCGCTTTCTAAAAACTGCGGACCCAAACCTTGCCGAAACAGAGGTGCCCGCTACCCTCGAAGGGGGGAAGCTTTTCGGCTGCAAAGTTCTCGAATGGAATGGAGAGGGCGTTTCGCTCATCTGTTTTGTGAAACAAGAAGGCACCCGACCCGGATTGCACCTGCTCACTATCAAGGCAGAAGCCCTTCCCGGCTTCGAAGAGGGGTCAGTAGTTAACTACCAGGAAACGGCCTGGACCGCCCGGGTCTGGAGGGCCGGGGATAACGTCCATCTACTGATGGAAAAAACGCTTTCCTGATCCATTCCCGCAAGACGCCGGAAAACCTTTGCACGGAAGGTATCTCTCCCGTCTGCATCATTCAATTCATCCTACAATACATAAAATAATAAAAATACAGAAATCATGAAGTTAACCATCCTGTTTTTCGCGTTCATAGCATTACTCTTTAGTAGTCTGCTCACTTCCTGTGGAAGCACTTCAAACTCAGGCTCAAATAGTAACCCAGCCAATTGTTTTGGTGGTTCCTGACACCGTTAAGAAAATGCGGCAAGGTTGCCGCATAACAAAACATGTCTACTCAAGAGAGGGTTTAGCTTTAGCGCCCCTGACAGGGGGGCGCATTTCCCAAGAACTCCAAACAGATTGGCACCTCACCCAACAGCACTCCAACATTCGAAGATTAATATCCTCCGTTTTCGTCATGGCGCTAGCCCTCACTGCTACGGTACAAATGGCGTTTGATCATACACATACGGTTTTCACGGCCATTGTTCAGTCGCATGTGGAAAATCTGGTTCATAGCCTCGTAAGTCGTTGGTGCCGCCGGTCGAACCGCTGTCATTGGGATCGGCCTACATCGACAGCCCCGCCATGACCCTGCCTTAACGTAAGCCCTGACTCGCCACGTCACGAACGATGACTCGCACCCTGATTATTTTTACCCGCTGGCCGCAGCCGGGCCGCGTGAAAACGCGGCTCATCCGGGCGCTGGGTGCTGAAGGGGCGGCGGAGTTGCACCGGCGCATGACGCGGCAGATCATGTGCCGTTCCTGGGCTTTCTGCGCC
>JBGSJM010000107.1:0-9497 GCA_041742015.1 Verrucomicrobiales bacterium
GCAACCAAGTGCCAGCAATACCCATGCAGCCAGATAGGCGAAGTGATCATAAGGAACGCTGACTGAGGAAAACTGATTCAAAGCACCGATTACGAAAAGAACCAATGAGATGAGAAAGATAAGTTGTTTTGGAGCAGATAAATTCATAATAAGGTAAGTAGTAGTTTTAATTAAGAACCCTTAGATTCCAAGTCATCTTGATCAATTTTCCCGAAATGGCAAGATGAAATTGAAAGTTTCTTTTTATGATTATTTTTGATTCGTATCAAAAATATAACTCATTAATATAATTTAGTTTAAGTGCGATCTGATGGGGAAAAAGAGATCCTCAAGCTGGTGGAAATATCTCACGCCAAAATCGGTCTGATCACCTCGCCAAATACATCTGTGAGTCGAAAATCGCGCCCGGCGTAGCGATAGGTCAGCTTTTCGTGGTCCAGCCCCATCAGGTGGAGAATGGTGGCGTGAAGATCGTGAACGCTGGTGGGATTGTCCTCGGCGGCAAAGCCAAATTCATCGGTACTGCCGTGGACGGTGCCGCCCTTGATGCCGCCCCCGGCCATCCAGACGGTAAAGCCGTAGTGATTGTGATCGCGCCCGAGTTTGGATTTATTCCCGCTTAATTCCACACTGGGAGTGCGGCCAAATTCGCCGCCCCATATGACGAGGGTATCTTCCAACATACCGCGCTGTTTCAAATCATGGAGCAGGGTGGCGATGGGTTGATCGATTTCTGCCGCCAGTTTACGGTGATTCACCTCGATGTTGTCATGATTATCCCAGGGCTGACCGGCTCCATGCCAGAGCTGGACCATGCGCACACCCCGTTCCAGGAGGCGACGGGCTATGAGCGTCTGGCGACCGTGAACTCCGCTGCCATAGAGATCGCGCAGGTATTGGGGTTCATCAGCCAGGTCAAAGGCATCAGACGCAGCGGTCTGCATGCGAAAAGCCAGTTCAAAGGAGGTGAGCCGAGCTTCCAGCCGGGGATCAGCGCGGGTTTGGAGGTGCTTTTCATTGAGTTGCTTCAAGAGATCCAACTGCCGCGACTGAATCCCCAAACTGGCATGGGGACTGCGGATGTGGTTGATCAATTTATTTACTTCGGTGTATTGGGTATCGATATAAGTTCCCTGAAAAGAACCAGGTAAAAAGGCCGATTGCCAGTTTTCTGTTCCCTTGATAGGTAAACCCTTCGGACACATCGCGAGGAAGCCCGGCAGATTTTCATTTTCACTACCCAAACCATAGGTGAGCCAGGCTCCCAGACTGGGCCGGGGCTGGATGGAATCACCACAATTCATGAGCATCAGCGATGGCTCATGGTTCGGCACCTGGGCATACATCGAACGAATCACCGCGATGTCGTCGATGTGTTGGGCGGTTTTCTCAAACAACTCGCTGACCTCGATCCCACTCTGGCCGTAGCGTTTGAATTTAAAAGGTGATGGAAAGGCAGCTCCGGTTTTGCGCTCCGTGATCCGGTTGTTGGGAAGCAGTTGCCCGGCATGTTTCAGCAGAGTCGGCTTGGGATCAAAGGTATCCACATGGGACGGGCCGCCATTCAGGAAAAAATGAATGACGCGTTTTGCCTTTGGCGCGATATGGGACAGGGCTGGTTCCGCCGCAATGGCTGATTTCTCACCCACCAAACCAGCCAGTCCCAACATGCCAAAGCCAACTCCGGATCGGCTCAGGAAATCTCGACGGGAAAATGGCAGCGCAGGCATGAGTTGATTTTAATCCACAAATAGAACTTTGTTAACCATAAACACTTGGGAGGCAGGGAACGAAGTGAATTTGCTGAAGATAACCTAAATACTTAATAAACCTAAACTTAATAAACACCTAAATTAATTAGGTCTGTGCTTAGAAGTTTTTTATTATAAATAGATTGTATTGATTTTATTGTAAATTCTAAACCCGAAAATTTTAGGTTTTGGGTTTAGAGCGGGGGAGGGCGAACCACCTGGCCCAACGGCGCTGACCTTCCAGGGCTGCCCGTTGCTCCACTTTTAATTCTTCGAGCAAAGTCTGAATCATCCGCTCCGAGAGACCGGGTAACACCTGATGCAATTCGGACAGGGCAGCCCCGTCCGGAGCCTTGTCACGCAGGTGCCTCATGAGAAGCTCTTTATTGGTTTCGCGGTCCAAGCCCCGTTTTCTGGTGTAGGTGCCTAATTTTCCAGTTTCCTCATGAAATTGACGAGCTAACAAATATCGCACTCCTCTGCCCCGCCCGAGTGTCTCTACGATACCCATTTCGATTAAGTGTGCGAGGCGTGGTTTGAGATGAGCCGATATGGGAAGATCCCGCTGAATGGCGTCAAGCACCAGGAAATCTCCGGTGGAGAATGCGGTGAGGCGTTGCTCACCGACCTTTTGCAGGAATCCAAGAAAGGCCGGGTTTTGGATTTCACCTCTCAGAGTAAGACGGACTTCATGCTCAGCAGAGCCTGAGAAGTCAGGCAGAGGCTTGCTCTGGCGGATGGATTCCTCAAACATCCGATTCATGCCCTGGCCAGACCGTTCAATCAACCCACACTTCGTGAAGGTTTCCGCAAGCCGTCGATTGCGGGGATTTTGTTGATCCAGAATATTTTCCGGTGTCACCCCGGCAGGAAAACCGCCCGGACTGACAATCTCCACATGGCGCTGGAACTGACGCACGAAAATGGAACCCGCTAATCGGTAATCGCGATGCCCTACAGCATTGAGCAAGGCTTCGCGCATGCTGGCTTCCGCAAAGGTGGGAATTTCGAACCGAAAGAGCCCCGATTGAAAGGACTGAAGATCATTCCGGGCATTGATGGCACCCCAAAGTCGATCAGCATAGTTGAAAAAGCCCTCACGAAATTCAAGCCGCTGTTGGTAGGGGAGAGATGAATCCAGAGAACGATATTCAAAGATCACTTCGGCCTGTGCCAGATGACGACTGAGTGCAGGAGCCGTTCCAAACAAAATGAGCGCAGCAAAAGAGACTTCGTCCCCAAAAATTAACTCTGCGTCCATAAGCAACTCCAGATCTGACTTATGGGCCAGGGAATGGTTGCCTGACCTGGCGATCCATCGCGAGCGGAAAGTCGCTATAGCCTTAGGATCAAGGTCTGTAAATTTTGCCTTGGTACAGATTTCTGCGGAATAGTCTGGTCCAGTCTCATCAAAAATTCGATGGAGCATGTCTGGTGTCATCTCCTTAAGCGACTCCCCAGCACGCATCCAATAGATTTTCTCAAAGGAGAGAGGCAGACCCAGTGGACGTGATGGGACATGTAAAATGAGGACACGCCTACCCTCTTCGTCACGCTCCTCATATTCGATCCGCATATGGAGTTGTTCTGCCACCAGATAAACAAGCTCACCGGGATCGGGAAAGGCTTTAGTACCAACAATCTGCCTGGGAATTTTGTCTGTCACTCCCAAGACCATTTTCCCTCCTCTTTCATTTGCCAAAGCACAGCAATACTGCATCAGTTTTTCTTTTGAAAAAGATGCAGCAGCCGTCTTAAATTCAAGATGGGAGCCTTCCGGCTTGGCGAGCCATGAAGCGAATTCTTCGGTACTGGTTATATCTGCCATGGAGATCTGGTGTGGATGTGCGCACTGGGAAGTTTGGAACTCTCCGCCTTATCTAACTGATAGGAAACTACCTTTCAAGCCATCTTTGTCAGGGCGTAGGTCCAACTGGTATCTGGCATGAGTTGATTTTAATCCACAAACAGAAATTCGTTGGCGAGCATGAGCACCTGAGCGAGTTGCTGCCAGGGCGTGAGCCTCGGAGGAAGATCGTTCCCAAAATCCTTTGCAGCAGACCACGATTGCGCCGCCGTGATGGTCGGAGCCCAGAGAAACTGATCGCTATTCAACTGCTCGCGGATATCGACGATAAAATCCAGGGTCTCGCCGCGTTTCATGGCAATGCCCTCCAAATTAATTACCTGCTCTGAATGATGTAGTAGCGAAGTATAGAGCAAACCACGCGAAGTGTGGGCCACAAAGGCACGAATCCCATCACCCACTTCTGGTTCATGGACGAGGGTGGATTTTAGCTCATAAACTCCATCCTCCGGCGCAGTCCAGCGGCGCACCACGGCATGTTTCAGATCATTTCCCGGGTGTCCGCCCTTGGCGGTGAGCTGGAGCCAGCCCAAGCTGGAATCCGGCCAACTGGGTCCGCCCTGCCAGCCGCTCCCGGTGAAATGGGGAAGTGGCTTAAAATTTTCCACCCGACCCGTCTCCCCCTGCCAGGCTCCGTAGCCATAGGTCCACTGGCTTTTTTTGACGACGGGAGGCGGCACGGAGCTTGCGGAATCAACATAGGCCAGGGCCAGTTCCATTTCCTCGCTGGTGGGCGGTCTTTGGTACAATCTGCTGTAGAGGTGCCGGACATGCTCCCGAGGCTCCAGTTTGGCGGAGTTTTTGGTGAGCACCACCGCTTTGGCCGCAATAAATGGGTGATTCATCCCAAACAAGGCCTGTTGGGGCACGGTGGTTTCACTCCGCTGGGGAATGGAAAGATCGGGGTTGGCAAAATCAAAAATCCGCATCTCCGGAGGCAAATTTTCACGATCAATATAGGCGTACAGAGTACGCCGGATGTTGTTTCCACCAAACAAGGTGCCCGGCTTTCCTCCGATCCTCCGATCCAGTTCCCCGGTTGCGGTGAGCCAGGCATCTCGGGCTTCTTCAAAGGTCAGCCGGTGCGGGGACATCCGCCAGAGCAATCGATTCGCCGGATCGAGCGCCCCGGTCGTAGTGGAAATCTGTTGGTAGGTCTGCGAAAGCATCAGAGTGCGATGGAGTTGCTTGATGCTCCAGCCCGATTCCATGAAGCGAAGCGCCAGCCAGTCCAGTAATTCCGGGTGGCTGGGCGGCTCAGCCTGTTTTCCAAAATCGCTCGGGGTGGTGACCAGACCTGCCTCAAAAAGGTGCATCCACACCCGATTAACCATGACCCGCGCGGTGAGGGGATTGTCCCGGTTGGCGATAGCCTGGGCCAGCTCGAGCCGACCGCTGCCTTTGGAAAAGGGCTTCATCTCTGGCCCAGCGATGGCCTGGAGAAAATGGCGGGACACCTCTTCTCCCTTGGTGAGAGGGCTGCCGCGTTTGAAAACCCGGGGTTTGGCGGGAATTGCCCGGTCCACCAGGATGGTCGCAGCCGTCACGCTCTCGCCCTTGGCCAGCAGACTGCGATCCACCTCCCCCTGCGATTTCCAAAGCTCTGTAATGATATCGGTAGGGAAATACATTTCTATATTGGCGATGTGCTCGTCCGGCACATGGCAGGGGGAGTCGCCACCTTCCAGCACCTCTTTAAAATCAGGCTGCTTCAGCACCGCAGCGTAGATTTTGGCCACTTCCTGCAAATTCGCCGGAACCACCGCAAAGGCATCCATGATTTTTGTAGCCGGTTGAATTGCCGATTGTACCCTTTTGGGTCCGTCACTGTACCCTGTTGAATCGGCGACTGTACCCTGTTTAATCGCGGCCAGCACCTCGCCATATTTCGCTGGCTCGCTGGATGACAGGGCCTGCCAGATCGTAAAATCCGGGTTGCCTGCGAGTCGCTGTCGCTCCAGGTAATCCGCCCACCGGCGCACAATAATGGGATTCAAATCACCTGCTGAAAGGATCTGGCCAAAGACTTCCTCCGGGTATTTGTCCAACTGCTTTTGTGCCAGCAAATAATCCGCCACCCGGGCACGGGTCCGCTCCATCTGTTCGTGGCAGCGTTTGGTGCGCAGGGTTTGATTCTCCTGAATCTTTTTGGAGATTGTCGAATCCGCCACTTCCCCGCACAACACCAGATCCTCCGCGCAACTTTGGAAAACTCCGTAAAGCGCGTAGTAGTCCCGGGTCGGAATCGGATCAAATTTATGATCGTGACACCGGGCGCAGGCCACGGTGAGGGCCTGGGTTCCCCGCATCACCACATCGATCCGGTCATCGATTATGTCGTGTGAAACCCCCAGAAATCGCCGCCCCACCGTGAGAAATCCCATCGCCGCGAGATCGGGAGAGCGCTCGGGGACAAGTTGATCCGCCGCAATCTGCAATTTGAGGAATCGATCATAGGGCAGATCCTCATTAAAAGCCCTCACCACCCAGTCCCGATAAGCCGCCGCGTGGACCCAGCGTTTTTCCTCGCGGGCGTAAACGTAGCCTTTTGTATCCGAATACCGCGCCACATCGAGCCAGTGGCGGGCCCACTGCTCCCCATAGTGCGGCGAAGCCAGGAGGCGGTCGATGAGCCGGGCATAGGCATCGCTGGATGCGTCCTGCAAAAAGGCTTCTACCTCCTCGGGAGTCGGCGGCAGGCCAGTCAGATCAAAAGTGGCCCGACGAATCAAAGTCCTGCGGTCCGCCTGCGGCGAAGGCTGCAAGCCTGCGGCATGGAGTTTCTCCAGGATAAAAGCATCGACCGGATGGTTATTCCCGGCAGTGTCAGCCACTTTCGGCACTGGCGAGTCTTTCGGAGGTGCCAGCGACCAGTGCCCGGCGCGCAGCGGCAACACCAATCCCATGACCAGACCGATGAGAGTCAAGCAGATGACTCGCCACTTCAGCCGGGTCCGGGATGGGGAAAACGTCACCATGGAAAAACGCTACCACGACATTTTTCGATCAACCAAGCTTTTCTAATCCCGCATTGGAGCCATCTGGCTCATTGAACTTCTGGCACGAGCTTTGTGAGACCCTCTCCCAGTAGATCGACAAGGACGGCATTCCCCTTTTCATCAACTTTGATTTCGCAGAATCGAGCGGGTTCATAGGTTTTGGCGTCCCCCTCCTGAAAAAAGAAGGATTCCAAACCAAAAAGATAGCCCCGATTGCTGCGGCGGTATTTGAGCCGGATTTCGTTGTCCTTCAGTTCAGTGCCGTGGTCAGCACGGGCAAAGGTACCATTGTTTTGAGGATCCAGTGAGAGAACGATCTTCCCCCTGGTTGGTTCAGTTGCCATCGGATCGGGGTGTCCTTGAAGTAGATCCTGCCTAAGAACCATGTAGTCACCCTGCATCAGACTCCGGGGATCACGGGGAGCCAGTTTCAGAAAAACGGTTCGCCCTTCTTTTACGATACGCTCCTTTTGATAGATGCTTTCGTTCACTACCAGTAGCACGAGAAGCAGGTTCGCCGCTATAAACAATACCAACTTTTTGTTCATGATTTTTCGGGCTGATTTTCGGTAAAGTAATGGATGGCCGCAGCGCTGACCAGCAAAAAGGCACCAGTGCCAAGGAGCAGCCAGGCTTTCGAGAGCAGCGGGGTTCCGAGGAAATAGTAAAAGGAAATGACAAATACAGTCAGCCCCAATATTCCGAACCACTTCAAAGTCGCATCATGGCGGGCGCGGGCGGTGATGATCACGCCGAGGCTGGCGGCGATTCCCGGACTCCCAAAGTAGCCGATTAGAAAGAGGATGGCAGCGAACCCGATCAAAATGGCCTTTACTTTTATCGTTTCCGGTTGGACCAAATTCCAGGTGGCGGCACCGAAGCTCAATGATATTACGGCGGAAACAATCATATAGTCAAAAACCTGCGAGTTAGCGAAGTAGCGGATCGGAATCTGAGGTAGATAAAGCAAAAAGAAAACCCCGGAAATGAGTCCCAAAAGAGCCGGTCGCCAGAATCGAGTTTTGATGATTCCCGAAAAAAACAACGCGGTAAGTATGATTGATATGACCGGAACAATACTTGAAACCATCTCCTGCCGGTTTGCTACCTGAAAGATCCACCAGGTGATGAAGATGGCGATGATCGACAGGTATTTGAGGATCTCATTTTTGGCAAGGAAGTAAATGGCGGGACAAAGCAGGAGAGTCACAGCGAAAGAGATTTGGCCTTCGGGCTCTCCAGTTTCCCAGAGTCCAAAAACGACAAGGGCAAGTCCGGCAGTGCCGATGGCAAGGGTCAACTGACTCAGAAAAGGATGGTCGTTGCAGCGGGAAATCAAAATGGATGCCGCCAGGTAAATCACGCCAACGAAGGCAGCGACCTCTTTATCAGAGCTTAAATGCTTATCCATCAATATCATCGTCAAGGCCACCAGGAAGATAGCGGTCAGCCAGCCCCCGGCCCCGAGAAGTAGCTTGGCGATCCAGGGAAGGGTCTGTTTGCCAGGTGGATTAAGAATTTGTTTCGCATCAAAAGCGGTCTTTCCATCACCAAGTAGGTTTTCTTTCTCAAGGTCCTCCAAATTCATGATTTTTCTCCTTCTTTGATTTTCCGGTTAAACTTGACGAGGACGCTGGCCGCTCCTCCGAAGATAAGCAGGGACAGCAACGTTATCAAAAACAGCCCCCCAATTTCCGCCTGACTTTGCATGATACCCTGGGCGATTCTGAAAACGATAAACCCGGCGGCGGTCATTAGACAAATCCCCACAGCGACGACATTCGGCCGAACCCTATAGTAAAAATAGAGCACCACCAGCATGATCACCAGCCAGACGAGATCCCCCCAGTTCATGTCATCAAAATCGATGGCAAAAGGCATCACGGAAAAACAGATCAGCCCCGCTCCGAGGATAAGCGGCCTGAACCATTCGCTTCTTAGCCATAAAAAAGAATCCCGTTGATGCAGGGTTTCCCAGGCGGCAAGTATCACCAGGTTGAAGCATCCTACTATACAAAAGCCCATCATTTCGGGCAGACCAGAGGGGATGAGCACCTGGCCGAGATACAGAATAAGCGCCGTCTGCGCCACCACGATCCACAGCGTCCACAGGGCCAGGGACCGGCTGATGATGACCCAAATAAAAATCAACCCGGCCCAAAGGGCATATACCTCAAAGGCGTCTGCACCCGTTTGATAAACCTGGCCATAAACCGCGAGAAGCACCCCGGTGAAAAGACTGGCCACCAGCAGGGCCGACGCTCCCGAACC
This sequence comes from Verrucomicrobiales bacterium, assembly GCA_041742015.1. Classification (GTDB taxonomy): domain Bacteria; phylum Verrucomicrobiota; class Verrucomicrobiia; order Verrucomicrobiales; family DEV007; genus Arctic95D-9. The sequence continues at coordinate 8,889 of JBGSJM010000107.1, forward strand.
CTTTTTCCAGGTTTGCCACATCGCAACCACAGCCGCGAGGACAACCCCGCCCTCCAAAACCCCAAAGCGAAACAAAGGGCTCATCACCTTCCAGTTCGAGGCAAAAAAGAAGATCACCCCGGCGAGAAAGAAGAGCATGCCGAGAATTCCTGAACTTTTTATAATCCACTCATTCCAGGTGATCGAACGGCGGAAGAGAAGCTCTGCCTGAACCCGTTTTGCGGGAGGAATCACGCCCGACTTTTCGAGATTTTCCAAATCGGTCAGGGAAATTGGCGAACTGATCTTTGTTGGGTGCATGATCTTCATTATCACAATGTTTTGAAAAGAAAGCACCTCAAAAATGGGATGGAATGGTGGATTTTTGGGGTCGTGGAGTGATGGAGTGATGGAGTGATGGAGTCGTGGAGTGATGGAGTCGTGGAGTGATGGAGTCGTGGAGTGATGAGCGGAACGCACCTCCAATACTCCGTAAGCAACAAAAGCGGCACAGTGCGCACACGGGGGAGAGAAATTCTGGGCGAGGAATCCTGACAATCACGACAATCCTGACACCTGGATCTCAGGCTTCCTTTTTGGATTGCGCCCAAGCTGCGGGCGTCAATGTGT
>JBGSJM010000108.1:0-7119 GCA_041742015.1 Verrucomicrobiales bacterium
CCAAGCGTAATCCAGTGCAACTGCGGTAACGTCATCCAGACGCGTTCCACGAAGAAAAACTTGCATATCGGTATCTGCTCCGCATGTCACCCGTTTTTTACTGGCGAGCAGCGTTTTGTTGATACCGCTGGTCGGGTCGATAAATTCGCAAAACGTTACGGCGAGGCAACTCCAGGCAAGCGCACTCTGAAAAGACCAAAATTGTCGGATCTTTAAATATTTCCTTCGTTCTTGCTCAAACGGTGATGATGTTCTTGATGAAGAACGTCACGCCGTTTTTTCGTATTTGAGTTTTGATTCGGGTTTGTCCTCTTTTCATTGATTCTTCATTCTTCCAAATATGGATTACAGTCTTTTAATCGAAAGAAAGCGCCAACGAGTTCCTGAGTTGGAGGGGATCATGTCGAGTGAAGGTTTTTTTAGTGATGCCAGGCAGGCGGCGGAGATTTCGCGCGAGTACAATGCTCTCAAAAAATTGTTGGTTGACTGGGACGACCTGGTGCAGTGCCGGATTAATCTTGCTGAAAATGAGGAATTGGCAAAAGAAGGGGATCCCGAGTTGGCCGAGATGGCTAAAGAGGAAATACCCGCTTTGCTGGCTAGAATTGAGAAGCTGTCCACAAATGTGCAATATTCCCTGCTCCCGCATGACGCAAATGAGTCCCGGGATGCCATGGTCGAAATCCGTGCGGGGACCGGAGGTGACGAAGCGTCGCTTTTTGCAGGAGACCTGTATCGGATGTACCAGCGTTATGCCGAGATGGTTGGTTGGAAAACCGAAACCATTGAATCAAGTCCGTCAGAAGTCGGCGGCTACAAAGATATTGTTTTTAAAGTGTCCGGCGATGAAGTTTTTCGCTACCTGAAATATGAAAGCGGAGTTCATCGGGTCCAGCGAGTGCCGGATACCGAAACCCAGGGGCGAATCCATACTTCAACCGCAACCGTTGCGGTGATGCCGGAAGCTGAGGAAGTTGACGTGCAGTTCGGTCCAGATGATCTTCACATTCAGGCTACCCGATCTGGTGGTCCTGGTGGTCAGCACGTCAATACAACCGATTCGGCAGTGCAGATTACGCACCTGCCAACTGGGATTCAGGTAAAGTGTCAGGATGGTCGGAGCCAGATAAAGAATAAAGAAAAGGCGCTGCAGATTTTGAGATCCAAAATTCTGGAGGCTAAAATTCGGGAGGAAGCGGAGAAGTATTCCGCGCAGCGTCGGAGTTTGATTGGTTCGGGCGGCCGGGAGGAAAAAATTCGAACCTATAATTATCCACAAAATCGACTTACCGATCATCGCGTGAATTTAACGCTATATAGCTTGGATCATATTCTAGGTGGTTCCATCGGCGAAATTATTGATTCTCTGCAAAAAGCAGAGATGGAAGATCGGCTGGCGGAACTGCAAAATAGTTGATGGTGAACAGTTAAAGTTGGTCAACAATGGAATTGGATAAACTGGCCTACTTTTTCGACAAGTCTCCAGTGGTAAAGCTGCTGGCTTCCAACAATGCACCGTTTTTGATCGATTTTTTCATCTCCCAGTTCAAAAATTCTGATGAAATATCGATTCCCCACGAGCGATTGCTCGTCGAATTGATCGAGTATCAGGAGAGGATCGAATTAATTTACCCTGATCGCTTTACTCAAAAAGCGGGCGATTATCTGACTCAGTGGTGCAGTGAAAGCAGCCGGTACTTGAGGCGTTACTTTGACACGAAAACCGACGAACCTTTGTATCAACTCACTGATGCATCGGAGACGGCGATTCGTTTTGTCCAGGAAACCCTGGAGCGGCAGGAGCAGGTCACCAGCAGTGAAAGCCGGATTCGGACGATTATCGACACTCTTCGGGATATCTCGACCTATGCCACCAACGATCCAGACAAAAGACTGCGGGTTCTCGAAAAACAGCGTGAAAAGATCGAGGCAGAGATCCGATCCATTCACGAGACCTGGATCGCTGAACCAGAACATGAAGCCTTGCTGCGCTCGAAATTTCACTTTGTGGTCGATTTGCTGCGACGAGTTTTGAGTGACTTTCGCTTGGTCGAAGAGGCGTTTCGTCACATTACACGGGAAGTGCAGCAACGGGAGGTCTCCGGGACACTGAGTAAAGGAGGGTTGCTGGGATACGTCCTGGAGGAAGAGGACGCCTTAAAAGATTCGGACTACGGAGTGAGTTTTTCGGAGTTTTCGAATTTGATTCTATCAGCCGAACAGCAAGAAGATGTTCGAAAGTTGATCCGAGAAGTTCGGAATTTGGAATTGTTGAGTGAAAACCAGAAAGGTCTGGAGACTCTTCGGCAAATGATGCCCTCCCTCACCAATGAAGCGGAACAGGTGAACCGCACCATCCAACGATTGTCCGGCTCGATCCGCCGTTTTTTGGATCCCGAGATCTCATCTCACCTACTCCGGGTGGGAGAGATGATAGGGGCGATCAAACAATTGGCGATGAAGTGTTCCGAAGACTTGCCGGTAGATGCCTGTTTTATTGAGATCGAAGGTGATCCCGAGCTGGATTTACCAGCGATGAGAGATCTTCGGATTCCCTCTGCTCAGGTTGAAGTGGTCAAACTAAAGCAGGCTGAAGTGTCAAAAAATGCAAGGGATCAGGCATTTGATGAGTTGAGGAAAATGCGGCGACTGGATTGGAAAGCCATGAAGAATGTCATCGCGGTCCAGACCCTGGATGGACCCATCTCGCTGCCGCGACTACTCCAGGCAAACCCACCCAAGTCCGGTGCGATTGAGGTGTTGGCCTATATTCAAATAGCGAAGGATGAACGGCATATTGTTGATCCTGCCCAGGAGGACGAAATTATTCTGCCCCTCGGTGAAACTTACAATGGCAAGCGAAAACTGGCCATCCCGAGGGTCGTGTTTCGGGCCAATTCATCAGCGTAGCGGCATGACAACCGTGAAATATTGGGCCATGTTGAAAATTTAATGATATGGAAGACGACGCGTTACCGCCCTATCGAGAAGCTAATCTTGCCGCAGTGAGCCTGTTGAAAGGGGCGGTTTATTCCAGCGATCATCCGGCTTGGGGGATCACAAAGAACCATCGCCAGGAGCTTCAGGAATTTTTTTCCCGTCTCGGACTCAGGCTTGTTGTCGATGAGAACGATGGTTTTGCCTACCTCCGGCAACTGGAGGATGAGGAAATGATTGAAGATGGTTACGACAAGCTACCCCGTTTGATCAACCGCAAACCCCTGACCTATGAACAGACGCTGCTGGCCATTATCATGCGGGATGAGTTGCGCCGTTTTGATGGATTAATGACCGACTCGGTACGTTGCATTGTTCCCGCAGATCAACTTTATGAGGCATATCGGGATTTTTTCCCGACCGCTGGAGATGAAAAAAAAGTCAGGGACAAATTTAACGCAGCCCTCAATAAGCTGGAAGATTTTGGTTTTGTTAAAAAAATCACCCCCGAGCCTGCTGAATATGAAATCCGCCCGATTCTAAAAGCCCGGTTTACCTTGGAGCGGCTCGCTGAGGTGAGGGATAAACTCGCTAATCATTTTGGCGGAAAATCATAATGGACGACCTCTTCGACTTACGTGGATTACCTGGCTATCGACTTCACAAGGTGGAAGTCATGAATTGGGGGACTTTTGATTCCAAAGACGGTTCGGTGTATTCCGTCTCCCCCAAAGGGCGAACTACATTACTGGTGGGAAAAAACGGCTCTGGAAAGTCGACGCTGGTTGATGCGCTTCTCACCCTCCTGGTGCGACCGGGGTTGCGGAGTTATAATCTCGCGGCGGGCTCAACCGGAGGGAAGCGGGAGCGAAACGAGAGTTCGTATATTCGCGGGGCTTATGGTCATGCCAGTTCCGAGTCAGAGAATAAAGCATCCACTCTCTATTTGCGTGGTGATCGCAAACATCCCTCGATTCTTCTGGCCTACTTTGAGAACGAAGATATCAATCGTGGTTTTACTCTGGCCCAATACCTCTATTTGACTGACCAGCAGGTGGAGAGGATCTACTGCTTTGCCAAAGGAGAGCACGGGATTAAAGATATCTTCGGCGATATCTCCTCTCCTGAAAAATTGGCGGCACAACTTAAGAAAAAGGGGTTCGAAACCAGCAAAAGCTTCACTCAATATCACAAACGCATTGTCTCCGAGACCAAGATGCAGGGCAAGGCGATGGATGTTTTTAACCAGACTGTATCGGTTAAAGATATCCAAACTCTGACAGGGTTTATTCGTGACCACATGCTGGAGCGGACCAATCGCAAAGAGCAGGTGGCGGAGATTTTGGTTCACTTTGAGCAATTGACTGAGGCTCATAAGTTTCTCGTGCAAGCTCGCGAGCAACTGGTAGCACTTGAGCCTGTTGCTCTGGCAGGTGAAAAGTATCAAAAGATGGGTGCTGAGCTGCTTGAAAAGCGGAGCCGACTTAATGCCAGTTATGTCTTTTTTCGCGAGCATTCCGTTGAGATCTGGACCGCTGCCCGCGAGGAATGGCTCGATCAAAGTGGTGTTCTTGATCAAAAGCTGGCTGATCTGGAAGCAAAAACCGACGAAATAGAGGAAAGAATTCGCAAGCTGGAAAATGACCGTGACAACGCTGGCAATGAGCGTTTGAAACAGATTCCGCAGGAACTTAAGTTTCATTCTCGGGAGTCGGAGCTGAAAAAACAGCGCCACGATAGTTATCGAAATGATTTAAAGAACGCCGGGATCACTGATGCGGTATTAAATGAAGACCATTTCCGGGAGATGCGAAATCGTCTCGCTGAAGTGGAAGCCGGGGTGAAGAAAAAACTCGGGGAAACCGCCCATCGACTTGTCGAAAATGCGGTCCAGCGCCGCGATTGTCTGGCGGATAGAGATCAGCTCGAGATCGAGATCAAAGGGTTGATGGAAAGAAGGACCAAGCTCCCCACCCAGTTTGATGAGATGCGGGCGATTCTCTGCGAAGATCTCCGCCTGGATGTTTCTCAGTTCCCCTATGCGGCGGAATTGATCGCTGTAAAAATCGAAGACCGTGAGTGGGAAGCCGCCGTGGAAATGGTGCTTCGCAATTTTGGACTCAGCCTTTTGGTTCCGGGTGAGTTTTACCGGGAAGTCAGTAAATATGTCAATCAAACGCGGATCAGTGACCGCTACGGAAAGGGGCAGCGCCTCGTTTACCTGCGCATTGACGAAGATAACAAACTGGAATTGAACCGCCCCGAGCAACATTCTCGCTCCCTGTGGCATAAACTGGAGTTTAAGAAAAATCACCCACTAAGCGACTGGGTAAGTGCAGAAGTCGGGCGGTTACACGCTTATCGATGCTGTGAATCGATCGAGGATTTTCAGACGGTGACTGGTCTGGCCATTACCAAAGAACGACAAATCAAGCGTGGCAACGTCCGTCACGAAAAAGATGATCGGGAGCGCAGCGTTGATCCCCGGTCTTGGATTTTGGGGTGGAACTTTGAAGCAAAACTGGAGCTTTTGCGTCAGGACTATCGTGATCGGGTCGAAAAGCTGGCCGTCCTGGATCGGGACATATCCAGTCTCCGTCAACTCGAAGAAAACTACCGTTCCCTGGTGAATGCAGCCCAGCAGGCCCTCAAATTGACAAACTATGGCGAGATCGACTTTGCGAGCGAAGATAAAATCGTGGCGGACCTGACCATGGAAAAAGAGCGGCTCGAAGCTCAGGATGACAAAGTTCAAGCTTTAAACGCCGAAATCAAAGTTGCCAAAGGCGAAAAAGACAAATTTAAAGCCCAGGAAAGGAACCTGCTAGGGGAGAAGATTAAATTGGAAGGTCACCTGAAACAAGCTGGTGATTTGGTCGTTAATGCTCTTGAGGTTTTGGAGAAAGCCAAAGAGGAAGGAACCATCAATCGCGACCGGGAATTTTACTCTGGCATCATCAGCGAATTAAAGGCTTCTGGAGACTGGCCCCTCACGGTTGAAAACGTGATTCCCAAAGAAAATGCCTACACCAAAAGCCTCCAGACCGTGGTGAACCGCTTGCACGAGGAACTGAGCCCGCTTCGGGACCAGGTCATGCACGCGATGAATCGTTTTCTAAACGCCTTTCGGCATCTTGGTCATGATCAGCTTCGCGCCAATCCCGAGCAGGTCGGTGACTTCCTGGCGATTCGGGAGCAGCTAATTAACGACGATTTGCCACGATACGAGAAGCGCTTTCGGGAAAGGCTAGTGGAAAATGTAGCCCAGGAGATCGGTCTTTTTCGCAGTAAACTCGAAAATTCAGCCGCTGAAATTGAACGGAAAATCGAGTTGCTCAATCAGTGCTTGGCCGAGATTGATTACAACGAGAGGCCGTCCACCGTGATGAAATTGGAACCTCTTTTGGTCGCGGATCCTGAAATTCGCGAGTTCCGCCGGGATTTGCACCATTGTCTGGATGGCTACAAAGCAGGCACTCCTGAGTCCATGGAGGAGTGTTTTGCCAAAATCAGTGCCATCATCGAGCGGTTAAGCCAGGAACCCGGACAGTGGGAAAAATTGATCGATGTGCGGCGCTGGTATGATTTTGCTGCCCGCGAAAAAGACCGCAAAACCGGCGAAGAACGTGCCTATTTTACCGATAGCATGGGCCAGTCTGGAGGTGAAAAAGCCAAACTTGCGTTTACCATTTTGGTAGCCGCTGTGGTTTACCAATTTGATATCGACAAACGGTCTTCGAGCAGCCATCGGTTTCATTTTGTCATGGTTGACGAAATGTTTTCAAAAGTGGACGATGCTTATGCCGAGTATGCGCTGCGACTTTTTGAAAGTTTTGGTCTGCAACTTTTAATTGTGGCTCCGTTTGATGCCAAAGCCAAGATCACGGAACCTTTTGTGGAATATTACCTCCACGTCGTCAAGCAGGACGATCTCTCTCAGGTCTACACCATGACCGCGACAGAATTTCTGGAAGCAGAAGCTGAATGATCCCACTTGCAGAAATCCGACAATGGGCCGAAAAGCGGTGGCTTGAAGTTCTGAAAGCGGAGGTGACCGCAGATGATGCTTGTTTCCCGAAGATCGTCAAAAAGAAGCAATTTCCGGCAGGGACGCTCCCCGCTGTTCAGCTCGCCATCCTCAACGAAGTTCGCGAAAACTCCAAGCAGATCCTCGGTCCTGGC
>JBGSJM010000109.1:0-11671 GCA_041742015.1 Verrucomicrobiales bacterium
TGCTCCTACCAGCATTTTGGAGCATTTCTTGACCCCAGTATACATGGGCGTACACGGTCTTATCATGATCTCGACGTGGTTTATGACCAAGATGACTTGGGGGGGGGTGAGTTATCAGGTAGAAGGTGTCAACAAGACCCGTGTGTTAAAGCGTGATCCGATGCCCGCCGCCATAAATTTGGCTTCGGTGGGAAGTCTGGCACTGCCGTTGGGCGGTGTTTTTCCCGGTGTGGCTGCTGCCTTTCAGGGAGTGGCACCAATAGGTTCGAAAAATTTGTCTGTTGATTCAGTAGCCAATCCTGTGTCAGGAACCTTGGTAGGTGCTCTCGGATTGGTTGGAGAATCTCCTGAGCAACCAGTGATTAGAACTAGCGACACAGAGCCGATCTCGGTAGTCGTAGCTAAGGAAACATTTTTGGACAATCCGGTCCTAGAAGTTGAGGAAGTTGTTGTTGCTGAACTTGTCGTTGAAGCTGATGAGCCTGATATCAAAGAAACGACTGTTGTTGCGGAGGAATCTGTTGTCGCTGAGGAGCCTGTTGTCGTTGAGGGCTGTGTTGTTGCTGAGGAGCCTGTTGTCGCTGAGGAGCCCGTGGTCGCTGAGGATCCCGTGGTCGCTGAGGAGCCCGTGGTCGCTGAGGAGCCCGTGGTCGCTGAGGAACCTGTGGTCGCAAAAGAGCCTGTGGTCGCAGAGGAACCTGTGGTCGCAGAGGAACCTGTTGTCGCTGAGGAACCTGTTGTCGCTGAGGAGGCTACAACTAAGGCTTTTGTCTTTTATAAGCTTGGTGAAAAATCCGCTTCAGACTTTCCTTTGAGCGCCTTGGCCAGTAGCTCTGCAGAGCCTATATTGGCCATGGAGCGAGTAGCCTCATCGAATCTGACAAAGTCAGAGTATTTAGATCGTTCGAGTAAAGAGGATGCAAATGAACTAGGAACAGCAGATGAGCCGACTGGACTTCCAATAGATGGTGATGTTCCAGGGAGTCAGACTTCCCAATCGCTGGATAGAGAAGAGGCGACTGCTAGTTCAAGAAAGAATCGAAACAAGCGGGACAAGCGATAAAGCATTTGCGGCATTGGCTTTTTTAGCCCAATTAAGGACTGAGGATATCCTGAACAAATGGCTGTTATTAAGATTTCATGTCCCAAGTGTGGGCAAAAAGTTTCTGGCGATGAGACCTTCTACGGTCGCAAGGTCAATTGTCCGATTTGCACCTCCCGGATAGTCTTTCCAGCACCTCCCAATTCAGTCACTTTGGATGCGGTAGTGCCTGGCTCACCTGTCGAACCTACTCCTCCAGCCGGTCTTTCTCCATCAATGCCATCTCATCCTTTCTCCCAAGGAGCACCTTTAGAGACGATCTTCCCAGAAAGGGGGGCTTCATACCATCCCGGACCAGTGCCCAATTACACACCCGTCCAACCAACTCCCATTGATCGTTTTCCTGAATCAGTTTCCCGACCATCGGATGCTGGAATATCCTCCGAGGAATTGACGGTACCCTCACCACTGCTCGGTGCGATTTCGCTGGTTGTGGGGATTCTTAACACGGTAACCACCTGCTTATTGGGTCCTCTGCTAGCGCCATTGGCAATCATTCTTGGGCATGCAGGCCTGGCAAGGGCAAAAAAAAGCCCGGTTCAGCCAGCTCCAGGGCAATCACTGGCCCTCATTGGTGTGATTCTCGGTTATGCGGGTCTGGTTTTTACGATTATTTTATTAATTTTAGCTCTAGTGTTTAAGGATTCAATTTTGACCCTGCTTAGAGGTGCCAGTTAGGATTCCGAAAGATTGGCCTCCTGATTCAAACTGGCAAGTTTGCTGCTTGCAATCATAAGCTAAGAGAATTAACTCTGGCCGAGTTTGCCTCCCATTCTGTTGTTATTGAAATGCTGGAAATGCGGCGATTTAGAATTTGAAGAGTTCTTAAGTAATACGAATATTAAAATCCAATAGACATGCTAGAAACGACAATTATAAACGTTCACGCCCGTGAAGTGATGGACTCACGGGGAAACCCAACTGTGGAATGTGATGTGGAGCTTGAGGGCGGGTCGATTGGGCGCGCTGCTGTTCCAAGTGGAGCCAGTACGGGGGAGCACGAGGCCTGTGAATTACGCGATGGCGATCCTAGTCGCTATCTCGGAAAAGGGGTTCAAAAAGCTGTGGATGCTGTCAACGAGCGTATCATGGAAGAGCTAATCGGGTTTGATGCAACGGACCAGACTGGAATCGATCGTGCCATGCTGGAATTGGATGGCACTCGGAATAAAAAAGAGCTTGGAGCCAACGCGATTCTCGGTGTTTCATTGGCTGCGGCACATGCTGCATCCGTTCAATTGGGTCTTCCGCTTTACAAATACCTCGGTGGACCCAATGCAAAAGTTCTTCCCGTGCCCATGATGAATATTATCAACGGTGGTGCCCACTCGGATGCGCCAATTGATTTTCAGGAGTTTATGATCGTTCCAAAGGGTGCCCCTTCGTTCAAGGAGGCTTTACGTTGGGGAGCCGAAATTTTCCATGCGCTGAAAAAGATTCTTAAAGACAAGGGGCTTTCCACGGCGGTTGGCGATGAAGGTGGTTTTGCACCAACCTTGGAATCCGCAGATGCAGCGCTTTCGGTCATCGGTCAGGCTGTTGAGAAGGCTGGTTATAGCTTCGGCGATCAAGTCGCCATCGCTTTGGATGTGGCTTCCTCAGAGTTTTTTGATGCCAACAAAGGAAAATATGTTTTCAAAAAATCAGACAAATCAGAGAAAACTGCGGCAGAACTGGTTGAATATTACATCGGACTTCAGAAAAAGTATCCAATTATCTCAATTGAGGACGGATGCAGTGAGAACGATTGGGATGGTTGGAAGATTCTGACCGACAAGATGGGCAAAACTACCCAGTTGGTTGGTGATGATCTATTTGTGACCAATACAAATTTCCTCAAAAAAGGGATCGAATTAGGCGTAGCGAACTCTATTTTGGTGAAAGTGAATCAAATTGGAACCCTAACCGAGACGCTGGATGCCATGGAGCTTGCCCGTGAAAACCGATACACTTCTGTGGTTAGCCACCGTTCTGGTGAGACCGAAGACTCCACGATCGCCGACATTGCTGTGGCGACCAACGCAGGGCAAATTAAGACGGGTTCTCTAAGCCGATCAGACCGGATTGCAAAATATAACCAACTCCTTCGAATTGAGGAAGAATTGGGAGATGATGCAGTTTATGGCGGAAAGCTCAGATTTTAAATCCACTTAACCGATAAATGCACGATCCCGACTTTCATGAGGATCTAAGTCTTTACTCTTCAGGCGGGACCTTGAGGTCCTGCCCACCGGAGCTAAACATTTGGCAAAAGCTGTCCCGGTTCCTGGAGGTGATTATTTACATTTTGCTGATTCTCGGATTCGCGAAGATTTTGGCTCCTGATCTGCGTCGGCAAAAGGATCTGGAAAAAGTCCTGGTGAAGCTTGAAAAAGTTAAAATGGAAAAAGAGGCTGAGGTGGCCCGCCTTCGCAACGAGCACAGCCATCTTACCTCAGATCGGCGTTACATGGAGGCCGTGGCTAGGGATCGCCTGAATCTCCAGCGAGATGGGGAATACGTGATTCAATTCGAGAGATAGATCGTTCATTTTTTGCTCTTTTACGGATCATGTGCTAGAAAATGAAATGCTATTCCCTATTTCTGACGACGACAGGTCCCTGAAGCGTACGGCTTGGGTTACGATTCTTTTCATTGTCATCAATATTGCTGTTTATTTCTATCAGGAAGCAAATCCGGATTTTACCAGCGGGTACAGTACCGTTCCCCGGGAAATAACGACCAACACTGATTTGGTTGGGGATGAAACGCTAATTATTCATGACAGGAGTGTTCAAGTGCCACAGACGACAGGGCCAAATCCAATCTTTCTGACGCTTTTTTCTGCCATGTTTATGCATGGAGGTTTGATGCATTTGGTCTCGAATATGCTTTTTCTTTATATCTTTGGAGACAACGTGGAAATCAGATTTGGTTCTTTTCGCTTTATACTTTTTTATGTGGTGAGTGGACTTGTGGCAGGGCTCACCCATGTCATGCTTAATCCAGATTCAGTGATACCTTCGCTGGGGGCCTCAGGTGCCATCGCCGGAGTTTTGGGAGCTTATTTGGTGATGTTTCCCTGGAATCGAGTCAACGCTTTGTTTTTCATCAAAGTCATATCCGTGCCAGCCTGGTTGATGATAGGACTGTGGGGGGGCATGCAGTTTTTGCCTTTAATGATTGAAAAAGGTGGAATTGGGGGTGGGGTTGCCTACGGAGCGCATGTCGGTGGTCTGGTAGCAGGTCTTGTTCTTGGGCTGGCCTTCCGTTTGTTGGCAGGCGAGGAACCTGAATCGATTTTATTACGCAACTATACCCTGGACGAAAAGGCGAAAAGGATTTGGTAAATTTTTTAGCCTGAACCTGACGGGTCCTGATTGTACCCTGTTTGATTGGTAATTAAAGAGGGTACAGTCAGTGTACGAAGTCATGAACTGCCCCGGTGTCAAAGGGGCGGGTGGTTGGGATAGCGCCCGCCGGAATTTCTCCTATACCCCGTCAAACGACCTGTAACGTTGCCACGATGGTGTCGGCTGTATTGCGGCAGTTAGACCGGAGGCAAAAACCTCCTTGCAGGAAGTCGGAAGTCAAACCGTAGTGGACCGCGAGGTCGATCCGTAATCAGTGGCGTCAAGATTCGGTGCTCCCTGCTGCGTAAGTGTTCAGCCAACGCCTGCCCATTGGGAAGCGTTTTTCGACGGAAAATTGCCTAAATGATTTCTTTGAACGTTTTATATTAAAGCATCTCTAAATGTGGGTGTGTTTATGCCTGCAAAGCATCATGAAAAATCAATTTACTGACAGGTTGGAGAACACCCTGATATGGTTGTCCGCTTCGGACCCCGAGGTTCTCAAAAACGATTGCCCGCGCTGGGAGAAGATCAAATATGAAGCTTTTGGGGCCTCTGTTTTGGTGCCCGTGCTATTTGGGATGATCGCATCCTCTTATGCTATCTCCACTTTGACTTCCAACTGGTTCTTTATCGGGCTGTTTGCTTTGGTGTGGGGCTTTATTATTTTGACGATAGACCGGGTTTTGCTCTCCACTTATCGGGCGTTTGTTTCGAAATCGAAAAAAATGGTGCAGTTCTGTCTCAGGGTTGGAGTGGCTATCTTGATGGGTTTGACGGTTTCCCATCCCCTGACACTCCTTCTATTTAAGGACACGATTAATAGCGAAATCGAAAAGGAGAGAGCCAATGAAATGCTGGAGGCCCGCCAAAAGACAGAAAATGAAAAGGTCACCATGGAAACCCGGATTCGTGAAGCTAGTGAAGAGTTGGCCAAACATCAGAAGAGGTATCAGGACGTGGTGAATGGAGATTTCTTGAATTCGGCCCCGGTAGAAGAGGTAAAGGCAACGCCTGCTCGCCCCGTAGTTGATGCCCGCTTTTCTGATATGGATGCCCAAATTGAAGGTTATAAGGACGAGAGGGAAAAGGTCCGTCGCGATTTGGAAGGGTGGCAGGCGATCTACGATGAAGAGATTCGGGGGATTCGAAGCGGCAAGGCGGGAATCGGTCCGAATGCGCGGACGATTGAGAGGGATCATCTGGTGTGGAGACAGGATGAAATTCAGCGCCTCAATGGCGTGATCAGCGAGCTGACGGAACGCAGAACGCGCCTCGCAACTGAAGTTATGAATCAGACCCTTGAGGCCAGTGCGCTTGTGGAGGCTCGCCGCCGTGAAATGGAAAAGCAGAAAATGGCGGTGTTCTCCAATCAACAAGGACCTCTCCTTGAGGTGATCAAGGGGCAAATTGATGCTGGGACTGCGGAACTGGCGAGGTTGCGAATTGATGCGGCTCAACTGTCGGCGGATACTCAAGATCGCGTGGCTTCTTTAAAAGATGAGAAGAGGGCTGATTTGATGGCCCAAACCAACACGCTCCACAAAATATTCAAGAACCCGGATGCTGGTGGCAGATTTGCCCTAACGGTCTATTTGATTCTGGTGGGACTCTTCACTTTAATTGATACGATTCCTTTAGTGGTCAAATTTTTCTCCGTCCCAGGCCTGTATGACAAATACCTTCATTACAAAGAATACAGCGTTCAGAAACTCGTTGTAGCGATAGACTCCAATGCTCCAATAGATGAGAAGTTTAGCGAGGAAATGAAACAGCGGGATGACATACTTCACAAGTTGCTGCGTTACGTTCCCAGAACTGAGGAGGAAGCTGAAGAATACGAAATTGCAAGAAGTCAAAAGCGTCAGTTGCTATTAGGTGCTTCAAATGTGTTGGAAACCACCCCTGAGGAAATTTTGGTTCAGGAGTTACCGTCCGAAAAAATAAAAGAATCGGAGCCAAAGATCACGGATTCTAGGATTGAAAAAACCACGGTGGACGAGGATGATGCTTTTGTGGTCGCTTATGACGAAGATCGAGTTCATGCAATTGAAGGAATGGAAATTGCTGCGGTTACTGAAGGTCAACCAACACGGGAAGTTTACGCTGCTGCTTCGGAAAAAATTACAGTTGTTCATAAACCGGTTTCAACAGTGAAGTGGGAGATACCATCCGCTGCAACCAAATCCGCATCGGTGGTGGAGAGGGTGTCTTTTTCTAACGAACTCCCCATGGAAGATCCAAAAGAAGAGTTTGTAGTTTCTCCAAAGGTAGAACTCAAAAAGCAACACTTCGATCAGGTGGCAGTTCGGAAGCTTGCTAATTTCAAAGATGACATTGCAGCCAATGTGATAGGCTTTGGAGACCTCATTTTGGCTAATAATGGCGAATCAACACACTCTTTTCCACAGATCGTGGAGCCGGTAGCAAAGGTTTCAGAACCAGCTTATTCCCCAGCCCACTTAAGGAATAATTTGGCCGCTCAAAAGGCAGCAGGTGGTCTTTCGCTTCAGTCATCAACCTTGAAGTGATTCAACTAAACTAAGAACTCAAAACAAAAAAACGGGGACCATGGTCCCCGTTTTTTTGTTTTGAGAGGGAAACCTCGCTACAAACCACTATTGGGCTCCCGATTTGAATCGAAATATTGAGACTTGTAACCGGTGGTTAGAAATGAGCATTTCTAAAATAATCTATTTTCTTTAAATTTAAGGTTGATTAACTTTAAGAATTTGCGTATCAATTTTGAAAAAGGAGGTTATAAATTGAGAATACTTAGAATGGTCAATGACGAGTCTGTTTCTTCCGTGACGGAAACTGAACGGAATGAGGCGAATGAACTTTTGCTGGAGAACACCGAACATCGTGTCGCCCATCATACGCTGGCATGTTATGTTCCCGAGGTAGAAACATGTCAGAATGATACTGAGGCTCCTGTAGATTATGCGAATGTCGAGGGCGACGACGATGATGGTGAATACCTCGATGTTGGTTGGGAATTAAACCAAAGTATCAGCAGTGTCGACGCGGTGAATCGTTTGTCTGAAGCTCTGGAAAACACGCCTGAAAGTGTCGAACTCAAAAAGTTTTCGGGAATTGCACTACAACGAACTGGGAATTTCGTGGCCTCCAAAGGGATGTTCAGAGAAGTACTGGAGAGTTCTCCGAACGATTTGGTGGTTCGTCGCTACTACGCAAATTCCTTGTTGAACTTGGGCGAGTGGTCTGAAGGTCTTCTTGAACTGGAAAAAGCCCGTGGGCCGCTGACACCGCTACAATTTCAGTTTTGCACAAATATTGGACGGCTCTGGACTGGACAGGACATTTCCGGGAAACACCTTGTTGTTGTGGGAAATGGGCGGCAAAGTGACCAGATTCAGTTTTCACGTTACATCAATGAGTTGCGTAGGCTACGTCCCCACAAAATCGGGTTCGTTTGCGATGCGGAATTGGTTGAGTTGATGAGACTGATCCGGGATGTAAACCGAGTTGATTCCAGTTTGTTTGAACCGTTTGACTATTTTATTCCGGTTGAAAGTCTTCCTTTGCGGCTGGGCGCTCATGTAACAGCGATACCATCCGAACCCTATCTTCATTGCAGTGAGCGCAAGGTTGAGAGTAAGCGGGCCAAGGTTCGGGGAGGAAAACCTCTTCTGGGGATCTGTTGGAGAAATCACCAGCCTGAAGCGGCAGATGAAGAGGAGATGATCTACAAAAATTCATCCAATAATCTGGATCTGGAGCCACTAGAATGGCATCTAAAAGAGTTGTCGATGGATTACGACTTAGTTTCGTTGCAGCAGGATTTACGAATGGATGAACGGGCGGTTCTAACTAATTGTGGTTGCCGGGTTCTGGAAGCGGAGGAGTTTGAAGATTTCGAAAATATTGCGGAGTGGGTTTCCTGTCTGGATGAGCTGATTGCGGTTGATTCGCCGATTGCCCATCTCGCTGGGGCACTTGGAGTGTCCGGCCACATTCTGTTGCCTTTTGTACCAGATTGGAAATGGAAGGTTGAGGACAACGTGTCGCGTTGGTATCCTCATCTGAAAATTCATAAAAAGGGCCGTGAACACTGCTGGCGTCGATGCCTTGAGGGTGTAATCAATAAATTGAAATTCTCGGCGGCCACGCAGAAAGCTTCGTAAATTGGGTTGAGAAAATATGCGGGAAGCCGGTCGGGAGAATACCCAACCGGCTTTCTTGTTTCTGAATTTTGGGTGGCACAAATAATGCCACACGCATAATAGTATTATGCATAGATTGAATTTGTTTGACATGGTGGTAATGACTCTTTGTTTGTCGCGGAGCGGGTTCTAGACGTATATTTTAGATAGCCCGAAGTTGAACGAACTTAGATACAATGCGTTTTACATTATTGGTCAGTATTCTGGTGAGCATTGCAGGCAAAGGGACTGCCCAGGAGGCAGGTGCTGCATCGGGCGTGTCGTTTTCTGCGGAACAGATTGAATTCTTTGAAAAAGAGATTCGGCCTGTTATTGCCGAAAGTTGTTATGATTGCCACCGAGGTACCAAAGCAAGAGTGGGATTGCAATTGGACCATAGAAACGGCTGGCTGAGGGGAAGTGATTATCGAAAAATTGTGTCTCCCGAAAATCCTGCGGAGAGCGTTGTCCTCCATGCAGTAAGACAGAATGGAGAAGCTAACACTCCCCAAATGCCTGAAAAGGGGTCTCCTCTAACGGTCGCTGCCATTGAGTCTCTGGGGAAATGGATTGCCATGGGCCTGCCCTGGCCAGAAGAAGCTGGACTCAAGACGGGGGAACCAACACTCAAACACTGGTCATTTAAGCCTGTGGAAAAAGTCACTCTTCCAGAGAATGTTGGTCATCCCATCGATTTTCTAGTTCGAAAGAAACTCCAGGAAAAAGGAATCTCCCATGCGCCAAAAGCCGATCAGAGAGTGCTTTATCGAAGGTTGAGCTATGATTTGACAGGTCTGCCGCCGAAATACGAGGAGATCGAAGCATTTGTGAATAGTACTGAGCCTCATGCGACTCTTTGGGCTAAAACAGTGGATCAATTTTTAGCTTCCCCTCACTACGGGGAGCGCTGGGCTCGGCACTGGATGGATGTGGCTCGCTACTCGGATACCAAAGGTTATGAAGCCGGGGGAAGGGAACGCCGCTTTGTGTACAGTTACACTTATCGGGATTGGTTGATCCGCTCGTTTAATGATGATCTTCCCTTTGACCAGTTCATTTTGTATCAGCTCGCAGCCGATCAACTGGTCAAGGATTGGGCTGGTCCTGAAAAACATCACCTCGCGGCGATGGGGTTTGTTTCACTGAGTAAGATCGGCAATCAGGAGTTGGTGGTGGATGACCGGGTCGATACAACTTTTCGCGGATTAATGGGTTTGACCGTCTCCTGTGCTCGTTGCCATGATCACAAATTCGATCCAATTTCTACGAAGGAGTATTACGGATTGTTCGGAATTTTTCGCAATTCGCTGGAAGGCCGCGAGCCGGTGATTGAAGACACGCCGAAAACCCCCGAGTACGAAGCTTATCTGAAGGACCTCGCTGTCGAGCAGAAAAAAGTTGCGGATTACCTGCGTCCTCACCTGGAGGAAATGAAAACCAAATTTCCTGAGCTGGCTAACGACGAGGGTAAGTTGAAGGCTAAACTTGGGCGGGAGATAATTAAAGAAGCCGGTGAATTACAGATCAAAGTCGACAAATTCGTTGCGGAACGTCGCATGGAACCGGGGAAGGCTCTGGTGGTGGTTGATCGACCGAAAATTAGCCAGCAAAATGTTTACGTCCGTGGGAATCCTTCCAGGCAGGGGGAGAAAGCTCCCGCCCAGTTTCTGAAAGCTGCTTACTCGGGCACTCCCGAGGTGTATAAAAATGGTAGCGGCCGACTTGAAATGGCCCAGGATATTGCCTCTGCCTCTAATCCGCTTACCGCCAGGGTAATGGTGAACCGGGTCTGGATGTGGCATTTTGGGGAAGGAATTGTTCGTACAGTGAGTGATTTTGGCAAACAGGGAGAAGTACCCGATAATCCAGAGTTGCTTGATTTCCTGGCGAATTGGTTTGTTGAAAATGGGTGGTCAATAAAAAAGCTTCATCGACTTATTTTGACCTCACAAACCTGGCAGCAGAGTGCTGATAACCCGGGTGCCTCAAAGTGGACCCTTATTGATCCTGAGAACCGTCTGAATTGGAAAAGTTTTCGGCGCCGTCTCGATTTCGAACAAATGCGTGATAGTTATCTGGAAGTTGCCCAAAATCTGGACCCAAAACTTTACGGTCACCCAGAGACGATTTTGGAGCCCCCTTTTAGTAAGCGCCGCTCTGTTTATGCGTTTATTGATCGCCAGAATTTATCGTCGGTATTTCGGCATTTTGATTTCTCCAATCCCCAGGAGTCAACTGGGCAACGCCAGAAAACCACCATACCGATGCAGGCTCTGTTTACAATGAATTCGCCTTTTGTGATGGATCAAGCGGTGGCATTGAGCAAAAACAGTGAAGGTGCGGAGGATCGAGTCGCAGTTCTTTACCGCTCTGTTTTTGGATATCATCCAACGGAAGAAGATCGAATCTTGGCGGAGAGTTTTATCAGCAGCTACAACTCCGGTAGCGATTTGGATCGACGGCAAAACCTCTCTGGGTGGAGTTATGGTTGGGGTGGAGTGAGTGTTGAAACCGGACAGGTCAGTTACAATCCTTTTGAATATTGGGACGAAAAGGGGCGGACCTGGCGAATCAAGAAGGAATACCCTATCAAAGATTCCGCGCTAAGTTATCTAATCGTCAATAAAGGAGGTGGGCATCCCGGCCTTGGTCCCGAACATTGCTGGATCCTTCGCTGGCACGCGCCAAGAAAGATGAAAATCGATATCAGTGGCGAGTTGTTTCGCTCTGCGGTGGGAAAGGGGCGGTCTGGTTTTTTGGTCAAAGTAGCTTCTTCGAAACAGGGGATCGTGTTCAATCAAAAGTTGCCAGTTACCGAGGGGAAAATGCCCGTGGTTTTGCAAGCATTGGAAGTTGAAGAGGGGGCGACCATATCTTTTATCGTGGATTGTGACGGCGACACCGCTTTTGACTCGTTTCTGTGGGATCCCATCGTCGCGAACTCGGGTAATGCCGGAGAACGCTGGAAGATGTCGGTCGACTTTGCTGGTCCACAAATTCCGCTCTCCGCTTGGGAAGCCTATGCGCAGGCTCTTTTAAACACCAACCGCTTTCTATTTATCCAATAATGA
>JBGSJM010000110.1:0-9320 GCA_041742015.1 Verrucomicrobiales bacterium
TGTTGTTCACGAGCCGCATGGTATTCGGCATTTTCTTTCAAATCGCCATGCGCGCGTGCTTCTGCAATCGCCGCAATTACTTGCGGTCGCTTAACTGTCTTTAATTGCTCAAGCTCTTCACGTAAACGTATAGAGCCCTTATGCGTTAATGGTGCACTATTACTCATCCGTGCACTTCCTTATGCAATTCTGGTAGCGAATAAACCCGTGGGTTATCGCGGGTTTCAATGGAGTGAATCAATGCTTTCGCACCTGTGATTGTAGTTGAATACAAGACACGATGTTGCAAGGCTTCACGGCGAATCGAGAACGAATCGGCGATAGCTTGCTTACCTTCGGTGGTATTGACGATGTAATTGATTTCACCATTTTTAATCAGATCAACAATATGTGGACGACCTTCGGCCACTTTATTAATCATTTCACATGCAAAGCCTTTCTCATTGAGATAGGCCGATGTACCACTAGTTGCCACTAAGCTAAAGTTTTTGTCAATCAAGGATTGAGCAATATCCAAAATACGAGGTTTATCAACATCACGCACTGAGATGAATACCTTGCCTGGTAACAGTACAGGAATACCTGCTGCTTCTTCGGCACGCCCAAATGCTTCAGCAAAGGATCGGCCTACTCCCATCACTTCACCTGTTGAACGCATCTCTGGTCCAAGTACAGGATCCACGCCAGGAAACTTGCTAAAGGGAAAAACTGCTTCTTTTACCGAAAAATGCTTCGGAATGATTGACTCGGTAAATCCTAGTCCAACCAGCTTTTGGCCCGCCATAATTTTTGCGGCCAACTTGGCGAGAGGAACCCCGATAGCTTTCGAAACAAAAGGTACGGTTCGGGACGCACGAGGATTAACTTCAATAACGTAGAGATCATCCCCCTTTACCGCAAATTGAATATTCATAAGCCCTTTTACCTCCAGCTCAATGGCGAGCGCCTTCGCCGCAACGACGATTCGCGCTTTCATCGACTCACTCAACGAAAACGGCGGGATCACGCAGGCAGAATCTCCACTGTGAATTCCTGCTTCCTCGATGTGTTCCATGATCGCTCCGACCACGGCTGTTTCACCGTCCGCAATACAATCAACATCCACTTCCGTGGCATCCTCCAAAAATAAATCGACCAAGACCGGCCGCTCTGGGCTCGCTTCAACTGCGGATTGCATATAATGGCGCAATTCATCATCTCCATAAACAATCATCATTGCCCTGCCACCGAGGACAAATGATGGCCGAACCAGCACCGGATACCCAATTCTTTTGGTGATTTCAACTGCCTCATCAGCGTTTACGGCCGTTCCAGACGGAGCCTGTTTCAAATCTAGTTTACTGAGCAAGGCAGAGAAAAACTTGCGATCCTCGGCGAGTTCGATGTTTTTCGGAGAGGTGCCAATAATATTACAACCATTGCGCTCCATGTCTGCGGCAAGATTCAAAGGAGTCTGCCCCCCAAATTGCACAATCGCCCCCCAGCATTTCTCCTGTTCGTAAATATTAAGTACATCTTCCAGAGTGAGGGGCTCAAAATAAAGCTTGTCACTGATATCATAGTCGGTCGAAACCGTTTCAGGATTGGAATTAACCATGATTGTCTCAAAACCCAACTCTCTCAGAGCAAAAGATGCGTGAACACAGCAGTAATCAAATTCGATCCCTTGCCCGATCCGGTTAGGCCCTCCCCCCAGAATCATGACTTTCTTTTTCGCTCCTTCTCGGGCTTCATTTTCGATACCATAGGTAGAGTAAAAATAGGGCGTATAAGCCTCAAATTCAGCGGCACAGGTATCTACCAATCGATAGGTTGGAATCACCCCTGCCGCCTTTCTCGCGGCCCGGACCTCAGCTGACTTAGTGCTCGTCAAATAGGCGATCTGCGGGTCGGAAAAACCAAGTTTCTTGGCCTTGAGAAAATTAAAGCATCCCAATTCGGTTCCGAGTTTCTCTTCTTCATTGAGTAGATCCTCAATATTGCGCAAGAACCACGGGTCGATTTTTGAGAGGTCATGTATTTTTTCCAGCGAAAGCCCTGCCTCAAATCCCAGACGCACAAAGAAGATCCGATGGGAATTGGGAGTAGCAAGACGCTCTTTAATATAATCGGTCGAGGGATTACCGTCTTTCCCGTCGCTACCAAGGCCAAAACGCCCAATCTCCAGGGAACGCAGGGCTTTTTGGAGAGCTTCCTTAAAAGTACGACCGATCGACATCGCTTCCCCGACACTTTTCATCTGGGTTGTCAACGTCGGATCAGCATCCGCAAATTTCTCGAAAGTGAAACGCGGAGTTTTCACCACACAATAGTCGATTGATGGCTCGAAACTTGCCGGGGTTTCCCGGGTGATGTCGTTGGAAATCTCATCGAGCGTATAACCCACTGCCAGTTTAGCGGCGATCTTAGCTATCGGAAATCCGGTGGCCTTTGACGCCAGTGCTGATGATCGGGAAACCCGTGGATTCATCTCGATCACAATCATGCGACCATTTTGGGGATTAACGGAAAATTGAATGTTGGAACCGCCAGTCTCAACCCCAATTTCCCGAATGATGGCAAATGAAGCATCCCTCATCAACTGGAATTCGCGATCTGTCAACGTCTGAGCAGGTGCCACAGTAATAGAATCACCAGTATGCACTCCCATGGGATCGAGGTTTTCGATGGAACAGATGATCACGCAGTTATCCGCACGATCCCTCATCACTTCCATTTCATATTCCTTCCAACCAAGGAGAGATTCTTCGACCAGAACTTCAGTGACTGGGGAGAGATCCAAGCCGCGCTTTACAATGGTGTTTAATTCATCTCGATTGTAGGCAATTCCACCACCGGTTCCCCCCAGAGTGTAGGCGGGTCGAATAATCAACGGGAAACTTCCAATTTCGTCAGCGATTCGCGAGGCTTCATCAAGGGTGTGGGCAACCCCGGAATGAGGCATATCCAGACCAATTTTGAGCATGGCCTCTTTAAAAAGAAGGCGATCTTCACCCTTCTCAATTGCCTCGGCATTGGCACCAATCAACTTAACCCTGGATTTTTCAAGAAAACCAGAACGAAATAATTCCATCGCAGCGTTCAGCGCGGTTTGTCCCCCCAATGTTGGTAAAAGGGCATCTGGTCGTTCCTTCTCAATAATTTTCTCGATGATCGAGGGAATAATCGGCTCCACGTACGTTCGCGTGGCGAACTCTGGGTCCGTCATAATTGTGGCAGGATTGGAGTTGATCAATACGACTTCGTATCCTTCCTCCAATAATGCTTTACAGGCCTGTACTCCCGAATAGTCAAACTCGCAACCTTGTCCAATGACAATTGGGCCTGATCCTATAAGAAGTATTTTTTTAATCGAATTGTCTCGCGGCATCGTGATTTTCGAAATTCGCTCACCCTGCATCGGGTTACGAGAAGATCAAACTATATTGATCACAAGATTGCCCTCAAACGCCAGATTGAGGGCAATCAAACTTTGTGCAGTTGCCTTTTTAGACTCACATACAAGCAAACAAACGCACCCAAGATAAATCCGAACATGGCCAGAATGTTCATAATTAAAGTATTCACATTCCAGTTAATCCACGGGGATTTTGCGGAACCTGGAAAACGAATGTATTTTCTCTCGCCAAAAAACACGTTAGGGGGCCGGTTAGCCCTTCTCACATCAAGTCGCTCGACTTCTGCTGCGGTGAAAAGATTGTAAATATCTTCATTCCGGTAAAGCGCTTCCGGCGTTACCCTCTGGGTATTTGCGTCGACTTTGCTGCGGTATTTTGCCGGGTCAAATTCAGATTTTTTTAACTCCAGATGAATGGATTCGAGGTTCTTGGTTATTTCCGTTGCCGTGCCTGCCTCCATCGCCATGACGATTGGTTTGGCGTTTTTGACCTGTTTGAAATGAATTTCCTGTTCTTTGGTGAAGGCTTGATCCAGAGGAATCTTACTGTATTTCTCCGTCTCTCTTTCAATGTACTGCAAAACCTTCCCTTGAACACTGTTGAGATGATGGGTGATTATCATACTTTCGTAACTCCATCGCAGCGGCATAAGTTGACAAATTCCGGGAACCTTCAAACTGCTGGGCTCCTCTGCTCGCTCGCCTCCAAACCAACCTCCAATTTGATCAACAAAACGCAAATCGCGGTTCATTTCCTCGTACTTGATTAATGCCCCTCCGAGAATGATGTTCGGAATCATAATCATTGGAATCAAATTGGAAGCCGTCTTGGCATTATTCACCACGCTGGAAATGAACAAGCCTGCAGCAATTCCGACCATTGATGTGAAAAACATCCAAAAGAGGTTGTGCAAAAACATTCCTCGAATTTCAAGAATCGAATCCGCAATCAAGAGAAAGATAATGTTTTGGATAAGTGCAAAAAAACCGAGTGAGATGTATTTCGCCACGATGTAGCCGCTCACCCGAAAGCCGTAATGACGCTCCCTAATCAATAGATTTTTCTCCCGGATGATCTCTTCAGCCGAATTTGAAAGGCCTAGGAAAAGGGCCACCACAAGTGTCAGGAATAAATAAGTCGGAATATGCTCCGCATTATTGAAATTATAAACTGGTTCGCGAGAATAACGAAGCACCAGCCCCATGAGCAATGCCAAAGCTGGCGAAACCAGCAGAGTCGCTGCCAGATTGGTGTGGTTGCGCAATTTACTTAGAAAAGCTCGCTTGAACTGATTGGCAAAGCGCACCCAATCCTGTTTGAGATTTGCCTGGGGACGCTGGGGCGTCTTTTGCAGGGATACAGTCTGAGAAGAATCAGCTTCAATTTGCCGCAAATTCACTTCCTCCAACAGACGATATGTCTGAAAACGCTCATTCCAAAACTCAGGACTAAACCGGCGTGCCGGCACTAGATTACCCCGGTCGTCATCCTCATAAATCACATCTCCACCCAGATCCCGGAGAGGTGTCTCTAGGATATCGAAAATAAAGTCTGGAGGCAACTTGGCGGCCTCATGGTTTGCCACAGTGGGATAGGACGTGGTTCCAACACCTTCTCGAATCCGAGCTTCATTAAAATACTCCAGCATCTGGGAAGGGGTACCGTAAAAGACAAGCCGCCCCCCTTTATCCACCAGGATCGCCTTGTCAAAGGATTGAAATAGGCGACTACTCGGCTGGTGGATCGATACCAGGGTGATTTTGTTGTGAGTCAGCTCCCGGATCGTTTCGAGCACGTGCTCTGAGTCTTTCGAAGACAAACCGGAGGTCGGTTCATCAAAGAGGAATACATCCGCGATCCCGATCATATCCATACCGGCATTAAGCCTCCGCCTTTGACCACCACTGAGAGTTTTGGTCGTGGCATCCCCGGCCAGGCGATGCCGAATTTCTAGCAATCCAAGCTCCACCATTCTCGAATCCGCCCGGCGACGCCTCTCACTCCTCAAAAAATGAGGGGCCCTGATCGCCGCAGCGGTATCGATATTCTCCTCGACTGTCAAAAGTGGATCAAACGTTTCATCCTGAGGAATAAACGCAATATATGCACTGAGATCTTTGAGTTCCTGGTAGAGGTCCACGCCATTATAAGTCACCTGTCCGGCGCTCGGCTTCTGCTGACCAGCCAAAGTTCGCAACAACGTGCTCTTTCCACAGCCACTGGGCCCAAGAATACAGACCATTTCTCCCCGTTGTACCGCAAAAGAGATCCCGTCGAGTGCCCGGAATCGCCGGTCGTAAGAATGACCGACATCTTTAACTCTCAAATGGTTGATAACATTTCTTTCTTCCTCGATGATCCCCTCCGAGAAATGACAGCGAAGATACTGCCCATCCCCGAGATAAATCACCTCACCATCTTTAATATCAGCGATATTTCTTACCGGCTCCCCCTCCACAGAAATGACCCGATCACATTCCAGAACTTCTAATTGGCCGGATTTTAAATCGGGATCGCACTTGATCCGCAACAAAATATCTCCTCCCGTTCCCGATGTCAGAAGAATATCCCCTGCCGACAAAAGATCCGAGTTATTAGAAACCAAGTACTCGGTTCGATTTGGATTCAATGTAAAGCGCCCCCCTAATTCGCGGGCTCTCTGGCGCAATTCCGAAAAAGCGATCGAAGAATGATCATCGAAATCAATCCGTTCACGAGCCGAAACCTCAAAGTGATCACCCCGAACCAGCGGGCGATGCCCGATTTGAGCTTTGGCCGGGTTGAGAACTTCAACATTGATTTTCAACCCGAAAGAAACCTTTAGATAACTCTGCTTGGTTCTCGTTTTTTCGATGACCTGAACCCCATTGCCATCCTGAGCCAGATAAAGTTGAACGCTAGATACATTCTTTTTCGCATTAAAATAGAAGACCAAATCCTCAAATCCAAACACGTCCTCACCCATCAAAATCCGTTGCCCTTCATAGACACGGCAAAACTCATTCTCGTTGACCTGCCGCCCCCTCGCGATAATCGGCCCTGGTCCAAGATTTTTCAGAAGGACTAAATTCTGAAAGCGAAAAACCGCCGCATTTACCTCTCGATTACCTTTGACGGCAATACTCACATCACCCTCTCTCCCACTCGTGAAGATCACGGTTTCAAGGTGGTGGTTCTCTTCCTCGCCCCAAACCGATTCGCCGCCCTTGGAAACAGTTCCCAATTCACTAGTGTTTAATTGATAAACAATATTTACGGCCTCCGAAGCAACCCCCATCGAGG
The DNA here is from genome assembly GCA_041742015.1 of Verrucomicrobiales bacterium. Lineage (GTDB taxonomy): Bacteria > Verrucomicrobiota > Verrucomicrobiia > Verrucomicrobiales > DEV007 > Arctic95D-9. The sequence goes on from JBGSJM010000110.1 coordinate 6,681, forward strand.
TCATAAACTGATAAAAAGCAATCAGATTGGCCTTTTCGATCCTTGCGCGACTGATCAAAACATAGAGCTGGACCCCGAGAAGGACTTTTTCCTCTATTGGCAAATCCCGGCTCAAATCTCTGGCAATCGCCTCCAAATCCTGCCGTTCTCCCAGAGCTTCGACAAAAAGCTGGCGCAACTCCGTGTAAACCGTTTCCGGGTAATCATAGCGAAGGAATCCGAGAATCGAATCCACCTCAGCAGGATCAACCCGTCCGTCGAGCTTGGTAAATCCCGCAAAAACCTGGATCAACATGGGGAGCATGCTCTGCTCCGTCCGTCGGACTTCGCGGGGCTGAAAACGACGCTGAAACCGCTTCCACAAACGGGAACCTGGTAAAACCGTTTTTCGCCGCCCCAGATAGCCACGCCCTGCGATTCGTCCCGATCTGATAACTTTTTCGTTTGTCATTTGCTTGGAGAGCAACCTGAATTCCTAAACATACGTAACCGATAACGAACGAGTTACCAATTAAGCGTTATGAAAACAAATCGGAACCTTTTATTCATACAAATTTTCTCACAGTTTGGACTCGCAAACCGCTAACTAGAGTGTCTCTTAGTCTTCCAATTGCAACGAATAATAAAGTGTGTGATAGTCTGACTTCCGCACAAGAGAACACCCAACACATTTAATTTATGCACAACGACGACGATTCTGGCCGCAACAATCGGCATGACCAGCCGGAAGGCGGTGGATTTAACTGGAAAGGTCTCGTACTTCTTTTCATCGCGCTTAGTCTTTTCGCCGTCGCCATTTTGCAGCGCGACGGTGGCGGCCTAAGCCACACCAAACAACTCAAGTTCTCCGAGTTTGTAGAATTAGTCAAAAATGATAAAATCGTGATCGATACCGCCCGGAAGCCAAAACCTTACCTTCTCGTACTCGAGCAAAATGAGGCACGCCGTGGCGAAAGAATCGAGGGTTACTACAAACAGGAGGGAAATTCCAAAAGCGGAGCACCGCTTGAGCCACAGGCTTTCTGGGTTCCAGTCATCCTCGAATACGGAGTAGACGAGTTAAAAGCACTTCTGAAAAGCAAAGGTTTGGAAATCTCAGACCAAATCACGGTCCGAGAAAGCCTAGGTTCCATGTTCTTAACCTTCTATCTCCCGACTTTGATCCTGATCGGTTTAATCATTCTCTTTTTCAGACATCAACTCAAGTCGGCAGGTCGCGGAGCAATGAGTTTTGGCAAAAGCAAAGCCAAACTCATGGCCATGGACAAAAACAAAATTACCTTCAAAAACGTGGCCGGAGTCGATGAAGCTAAGGAAGAGGTTTGGGAAATTGTCGAATACCTCCGCGATCCGAAACAATTCCAACGCCTGGGTGGAAAAATTCCCAAAGGAGTATTGATGGTAGGTTCTCCAGGAACCGGTAAAACCCTGCTTGCGCGGGCGATCGCTGGGGAGGCAGATGTCCCCTTCTTTTCCATTAGTGGATCTGACTTTGTGGAAATGTTCGTAGGTGTAGGCGCATCTCGGGTTCGCGACATGTTTGAGCAGGGTAAGAAAAATGCCCCCTGCTTGATCTTCATCGATGAAATCGATGCGGTAGGGCGCCATCGCGGACATGGCCTCGGCGGCGGACACGATGAAAGAGAGCAAACCCTCAATGCCCTCCTCGTCGAAATGGACGGTTTTGATACCCAGGAAGGCGTCATTATCATTGCCGCAACCAACCGCCCGGACGTTCTCGACCCAGCATTACTTCGCCCTGGCCGATTTGATCGACAAATCACCGTCAACCTGCCAGACGTCAATGGTCGAGAGCAAATCTTAAAAGTTCACGCCAAAAAAATCAAACTGGCCGAAGGCGTGGATCTCGGATTGGTGGCCCGGGGGACACCCGGATACTCTGGGGCAGAGTTAGCTAACGTAATCAACGAAGCTGCGCTTCTCGCTGCTAGAAAGGGTCTTAATGGGGTCACCCTCTTCGAGCTTGAGGAAGCCCGCGACAAAGTCCGCTGGGGCAAAGAGCGTCGCAGTCTTGCCCTGAGTTTGGAAGAAAAAGAAAATACCGCTTATCACGAAGCCGGGCACGCCCTTCTCGGTATGCTTGTGAAAAACACCGACCCAGTTCACAAAGTGACCATCATCCCCCGGGGGCCCGCCCTCGGTGTGACCATGTACTTGCCGGAGGAAGACAAACATTCTTACAAAAAGAATTACCTCCTTGATCGACTGGTATTGATCATGGGTGGTCGGGTCGCAGAGGAAGTGGTTTTTAAAGATGTGACCAACGGTGCCAGCGGAGACATCCGCATGGCCACCAATATGGCCCGAAAAATGGTCTGTAGCTGGGGAATGAGTGAGGAACTCGGAATGGTCGAATATGGAGAGGGGCATGAGCAGGTATTTCTAGCTCGTGACATCTCATCTCCCCGCAATTACAGTGAAGCCACTGCCCAAAAAATAGATGCTGAAGTCAAGCGTCTGACCGATGAGGCTTATGTTAAAGCCAAGGAACTGATCCTTGCCAACCGCGACAAATTAGAGACCATTGCTCAGGCCCTTCTTGAATACGAAACCATCGACGGAGCTCACATGAAAGAAATCATGCAATACGGTCGGATCATCAACCCACCAACCCGACCG
>JBGSJM010000111.1:0-3957 GCA_041742015.1 Verrucomicrobiales bacterium
GTTGGTCCTTAAACATGACATTGGTACTTTGAAAATCCCGGTGGACCAGGGCGCGGGGCAGGGCGCTGAGTAGGTCCCGAATCGTGGAAAAAGCCTGGTGATCGCGCATGGAAAAGGCTTTTGGGGACTCAAATCTCGACACATAGTGCTTGAAAAAGTAGTCCTGCTCCCACTGATACAATTTGGCATCGAAACAAAACTCCAGCTCCGGTAAATCTTCCGGATGCGAATCCTCTGAAATCTGGTGCAGCACAAACACGGTGCTGAGCGCTTTTTCGTAGCCGGGTTTTTGCACCGTTTCCCAGTCCTGACCCGCAAAATCTCCGAGATCCGTGGTCCCCAAATCTTCCACCAGCAGATATCCGGCTGATTCCATGCGACCCACAATCGCTGGCACGGCCACTCCGTGATTGATTAAAAAATCGGTGATCGATGCGAAGCGGGCATTGTCAGGACGGTCGTCTGAATAAACCATCGCCACCCAGCTTTGCTCGGAATCCTGCTCACTGACTCTGAAAAATAAACGCCCGGAGCCCCCTTTTTCGATCAACTCAAACTTTAGAGTGCCCGGAGAGATACCGGGCAAAAACGAATAAGTCAGCTCTTCAACACGTCCATTTTCCATCGAACCGCCCATTAAGCCGCATAATCCCCACCGGGTAAAGCAGATTTGCGGGTATCGACTTTTTCTTGATAAATCAATCGCTCTACACTACACTCAGCCCCGATGTCAAACTCCGCCAAACACTCAAACAATTGGGCCAGCAAATTGAAAAACGATGGAAGGACGGTTGGATTAAAGCCGACAAAAGGGTGGGCCCGGCGTAATTATCAATATCTTAGCAATTCATTGTTCCCCGGCATGGTTCGGAAGCGGGAACCCTCCAGTTTTGATCATTCCCAGGATTTCCATCAACTTTCCGTCGGCGAAATCGAAGTTGTTTGGATCGGCCACGCCAGTTTTCTAATTCGGACCGAACAACATAACATCTTGATTGACCCGGTCTGGGCCAAGTGGGTCGGCCCCCTGAAACGCAGCAGCGAACCGGGGATGCGGATCGATCAGTTGCCACCCATTGACTTGATTTTGATCAGCCACGCCCATTTTGACCATCTTTGTCTGCGGACTTTGAAGAAAATCTGCACCGGTCGCGAAACCATCATCGTTCCCGAAAAGGTCAGCCGGGTGGTAAGAAACGTCCCTTCCAAACAGGTTTTTGAAATGAAGGATTGGGACACCCTGGATTTTGAAAGCCTCGAAGTCACCTTCACGCCCTGTCATCACTGGGGAGCGCGGTATTTGCACGATACTCACCGGGGATTTGGCGGTTTTCTGATCAAAAATTCCGGGCATCACCTTTATCATGCCGGGGATTCGGCGTATTTTGACGGGTTTGCTGAAATCGGCCAAAAACACGAGATTCACACCGCCCTGCTCCCGATTGGCTCTTACAACGCTCCGAGCGGTCGCGAGGTCCACATGAACCCGGAAGAGGCCCTGGCCGCTTTCCAGGACCTCGGAGCCCGAACCATGATCCCGATGCATTTCGGGACTTTTCCTTCTGGAATTGAGTCCGTCCACGAACCTCTCCACCGCCTCCGCCAGGCAGTGAACGCAGATGAGAAACTCGCTGACAAAGTGGTCACCCCGCGAATTGGGGAACGCGTTTTGCTTCCGGCACCGCAAAATTGATAGACAGAAGTCTGTCGATGGTTATGTGTCAGGATGGATCAAGCTAAACAAGCCATAATCTTTGACCTCGACGGGACTCTTCTCGATACTCTGACCGATCTGGCCACCTCTGGAAACGAGGTTCTGGCCAGCCGGGGATTGCCGACCCATCCAAGGGACGATTATCGCCACTTCATTGGCAATGGGATGGCCAATCTGGTCCAGAGTATCTTTCCCAAAGACATTGCCCCGGCCGATGGTCCGGAAACAGAGCGCATTCTTGTCGAGTATCGGGCCGCCTATGATCGGCATTGGCAGGACACCACCGATCTTTTCCCTGGGATCGCTGATTTGCTCGATTCCCTGAGCGACCGAAACATCCCGTTCGGAGTTGTCTCCAACAAGTCCCACGATTTTACCCACAAATGTGTGGATGCCTTTCTCAGTCGCTGGAAATGGGCAGCGGTGTTTGGGGCCCGCGATAGGGTTGCCCGGAAGCCCGATCCCGCCGGAGCCCTGGAAGCCGCCCAGCGCATGGGGGTGGATCCTGGGGATTGTTTTTTTGTGGGAGATTCCGATGTGGATATGTTTACCGCCGTAAATGCCGCGATGAATCCGATCGGGGTTTCCTGGGGGTTCCGGTCGGTCGAGGAATTGGTCGCCTCCGGCGCTGCTGCCGTGATTGATCTGCCCCTTGATCTCCTTTCCGTGATGAACCATGAGTCATGACGCCAAATATGCCTTTTTTGACCTGGATCACACCATTCTGCCGCACGACACCCAGGTGCTCTTTGCCCAGTATGTGATGACCCGGGAACCGTGGCGTCGCATCTATCTGCTCTGGTTTATCCCCTGTCTGATACCAGCCGGGCTGAAAATCTTCGACCTGCGGATGATGAAACGTATTTTTTCCAGCTACCTGTTTGGGATGCCGGAAAAACGACTTCAAAAATATGCAGAAAATTTTGTTGATGAGGTGGTCGTAAATGTGGCTTACCCGGAGATCGTCGCGGAAATCGAGCGGTTAAAAAACGAGCGTTATACCATGATCCTTAACAGCGCGAGCCCTGAGTTTTACGTCCGGGAAATCGCCCGGGTTTTTGGATTTCATCACTACATTGGGACAAATCTGATTTTGCAAGATCCCATGCTGATCCTCCCAAAAATCGAAGGGCCCAATAACAAATTTGCCGCCAAAATCTCCGCGATGAAAGACCGCGCTCTCATTCCCGCCGACTACGACCCGGCAGCGGGACCCTTTCCTGGTAGTTGGGCTTTTTCCGACAGCTCGGCGGACATTCCTTTGTTATCGATTGCCGAACATGCGGTCACTATTCATCCCGGTAAGGTTCTTGCCGCCAAAGCTGCTGAAAAGGGATGGGCAACTCGACTCCCGCCCCGACCCTACCAGGGGAAATGGGGCAGCAAAATCGCCACCCTGCGGCTCGCCTGCGGGCTGGGTAGAAAATACCTGGCAGCCAAAATCAATTGACACTCAAAGCCTTGTCACTAGCTTTTTCAGATGGCTGGATCTTGAGCAATTTACAGACCGTACTGTGGAAGACGGTCTGGTCGATTTCATCGAGATCTCCATTAGCCACTTGCTGGGGGTAGCCCCAGAGGATGACCTGACCGGACATCCGGATCGAATCCGAAACCGGGAAGCCGTACCCTCCGAAAAACCCTTCGCCATCCACTGGCTCAATCACCGGCTCTTCTCCCTTCACCTTTTTGGTAAAGGCAAAGCCGGTTTTTAACACCAGGACCCGGTCGCCGACCCGCCCATCCGGGGAGGCGTATTTCCAGTCAGCCGGGAATTCCTCTTGTTTGTAAGTCCGGAAATAAATCCGCTTTTTCAATTCTGAATCGATCTGGTCTTTGAGAAGATTCGCCTCAGCCGCGCCTTCGGGGAGGTTTTTGAAGTAAACCTGAGCCACTGAATCATGCGCGGCGACATCCAGATTTTCCATGATCTTGGGCCCCATCAATTGTTCGAAGTTGATGTTTTTGGTGATTTCCGCCAGGCCATGATCAGTGGTAATCAGAAACACGAGATTTCCATCCTTCGCAGCCCGCAGATTGCTCCAGGCTGCTTTGACCTTTTCGGCAAAGGCTTCAAGTAGTGCATCGGTCTTTTTGACGGCGGCGTAGGTTTCCGGTGCGCGGGGGCCGTTCTCCCGGCCCGCTTTGAGAATATCGTCGAGGCGGCACATCAGCAGGCGCAGCTTTTTCTCGCCCTGGTGGGTCGTCCAGGCATCCCAGAGGCGATCAAGACGCTGTTCATC
>JBGSJM010000112.1:0-7866 GCA_041742015.1 Verrucomicrobiales bacterium
AATCGGGCCGCAGCCCCAGTGTAGTCGTTTTTCCATTAATTCTCGATTTAGAGTGTCAACATTTCCTCTTTGCTACATACAAAAAATGCCTCTGCAAAATTCGCTGGCGGACAAAAAGCGCTGCGATAAGCAGACAAACCAATAAATCCTTCGCTATAGTTCAATTGCGTTAGTTGGGAGCGGTAGTTCGCGATTGCCCTTTTCTTGTGGACTACGGTATGGTCGATTGGGATCAGGGTATTAAACTCCTGTGGCGTCCACACCTCATAGAGCCACAACTGCAGCGGGGCCGAATATCTTTTCAAGGCGTTCTGGAGGTGAACAAATGTGGCCATGTGGTCCTTGTGGGCATCACCCTTCCACGGGCAAAACACCCGCCGATAGTGGTGACTTTGCAGAATCGAGAGAAGATCTGCGGCGAGATGAGACTGCTCGTTTAGCCGGGTGTCTTTTCCGTCGAGAAAGAAAACCCGGCGGGCCCCAAGCGCCATGCAGGCTTCGACCGCTTCGGCACTGCGAACCTGGGCGAGGTCAGCTTGTTGTTGCTCAGAGATGGCCTGGCCCTCTTCGTGACCCAGCTCGCCCCGGGTCATAAAAACGACATCCACTGGAGTGCCTGATTCAGCAACCAGCCGGATCGTTCCGCCACAGCCAAACGTCTCGTCATCAGGGTGAGGGGCAATGACCAGGTCTGCTTTGGAACTGGCCGGGGCCAGAGAGGGATGCCCCACCTGTCTGGAGCTGTCTTTTGGCGACTCCTGGGCGGCCCGGGCAGCTACTTTTGATTTTATATCCTGGGGTAAAGCGACTATGGCGCGGTCGGTCAGGTAAAAATAACCTTGTGCTATCCGGCGGATGCCCTCGACAACGCGGTCCGTGGTTTCCCGCTTCATCACATAGCCGATGGCACCGACTCGCAGGGCGCGTTCCACGTAATCAACCTCATCATGCATCGAAAGCACGAGGATTGACATATTCGGGTAGTTTTCGTGGAGGTTGCGGATCAATTCAGCGGCGTCTTTTTGCCCCAGCGACCAATCAACCACTGCCACATCGGGTCTCAGTCTGGCTGCGGCATTGCGGCCGCTCTGCTCGTCCTCCGCCTCACCGCAAACTTGCAGATCAAACTCCTCATTTATCAACATCGCCAGACCTTTCCTGACTACCACATGGTCATCGATCAGGAGGATGCGCTTCCGTTTAAAAGGCACGGTATCGGTGTAATCGAGCGTCAACGTTTCTATCATAAATGGACATGGTGCTTCCACGACAGGATAGATTACCTTTTTCCCATCTCTTTGTGAATCAGCCCTATCCCGCTTCGTGAGTAGGGGTTTGCCCTGATGGGTAGTAAGGGAAATCCCTGATTCAGGCCAAAGTGGGCAGCGATCAAACAGGGTACAATCACCGATTCAACAGGGTACAATCAACCCAATCTGTGGTTTCCCTGAAGCTTCAAAAGGACTTGACTGCAAGCGGATTCCCAGACTAGGATTATGTCAAATAGACGGATATGGCCACGGTTTTCATCAGTTACCGTCACGAGACGCCCGAGCATCAATCGCTGGTTCTTGATTTTGCGGAACGCCTGAGGAACGATGGGATCAGCGTGGTGTTTGATAAATTTCTTCCGCCCGGCGGTCCCGGTGAAGGTTGGAATCGTTGGTCGGAGCGGCAAGTCTCTCTGGTGGAACGGATTGATCGCCCGCCGCGAGCCCCCGGAAAAATCCTCATTATTGCTTCGGGCGGCTGGTTTGCCGTTTATCAGGGAAGTGATGGCGATCCGCTGACCGGCTTTGGTTCAGCGTGTGAGGCCCTTGTCGTTCAGGATCTGTTGATGAGGTGGAAAATGAATCGGAAAGACGCCCCAGTTCGCATCGTGTCTTTTGGGCCGATTCTGTCAGGTGAGATTCCACCAGGTTTGCGGGACCTGCCCCGGTTCGATGTCCTGCGCCCCGGTCATTATGCCGAGTTGGCGCAATGGATTGATGCCGATTTACCCAATCTGCCGCCACTTTCGCCCTGGCCGGACCAGGCCCCCGAGCTGGAGCCCTGGTTGCTCACTTGGGGCGACACGGCGCGGGTAACTTGTTCGGCGATGCTGACCAGCACGGCCCGGCAGCGGGTTTTGCGGCTCCTCGTTTCGGGCTGTTCCGAGGATAGCCAGGTGGCCGTGCAGCTTTACCAGTGCGCCGCAAATCTCAGGGACAAGGGAGGCATGGAAATCAGGGTGGCCCGGCTCGATCTGAAGGGCGGCACCAGCCTTGGTCTCGAACTGGAGGAGTTTTCCCGCAACCTCGGTTGCAAAGAAATCATCCACGAACACCTCAATTTGAATGAACTTGACCAGTTAAGAAAGATTTTTGCCAAACTGGAACAGCAACAGGTTCCGACTCTGCTGATTTTCGACAACATTGAGAGTGGAGCAGATTTCCGGGATTGGATCATCAAGATCGCCCTGCCGGAAATCGCCCGGGTCGAATGGCTGCGCCTCATCACCAGCGGTCGTGAGGCACCCGATCCGGCGGGAGCGCCCTGGGGAAGGTTCGCGGGTGATATTTTAACCGCAGAGGGCGCGGAGGAACGCAGAGGGCTGGAGAAGAAAGAATCTCTGCGGCTCTCTGCGGTTACAGCCGAAGACTTGCTGCAGCGAATCGACACGGCTTTTGCCGCCAGAACACCTGCGGACCGCGCCGGGCTGCGGGCGGCCTTCATTGCGGCAGCCGTGCCGCACTGGTGTGACCCGCCTTTTCTAGCAACCCTGCTCAACCTGGAACAAGCCGCAGCGGCTGCTAACCTGCTGGATGAACTGCGCTCCCTGCCCGAGGTGGAAACGTTTGCGGCACGTGGGAGGGACGCCATTAATTTGACTGAGCCTGCCCGTGCCGCCGTCCGCCGCCATCTGGCAAAGGAGGATCCGGATCTCCTAAAACTCCTCTCCGCCCGGGCGGCGGCTTTCCTCGCGGGCAACATCACCCGCACGTTCCGCATGGAGCGGATTTACCTCCGGCTCGTTGCCGAGGGAAATGCGGCGGCGGAAGATGCCGAGGCCCTGGACATGGAATTCTGGCAAGGATTTGGCTCGTCAGAACATGCCATCTACGCCGGGATGCTCCGGGAACTGGCTGAGGAAGGCTCCATACACGGACGGGCCATGGTTGAAGCTCTTTTGGCGACCGGTTTTTCAGCGAGCAAACTCGCCCGTTCCGAAGAAGCCCGCTCCCTGGCGCTGCGGGCGCGCGAGGTGGCCCGGCATGGTGCCAATCTGTCGGTGGATGCGGCTGGACGGGCCTCGTATCTGTTCGGCGTGGCGCGGTCGCATTGCATCGAGGGCGAAATCGCAGATGATCAGCAGGACAACCAATCTGCGAAACAATCTTACGCCCGGTTTCTGGCCGTGATGCAGGAAGCCACTGCGCAGGCCCCGGATCATCTCCGCCTGAGAGAAATGGAGGCCGTCGCCGCGTCCCGCCTGGGAAATTGCTGCGAGGCGGATGAGGCCCTGCTGCACTATCGCAACTCGCGGGCTTTGCTGGAGACCATCGTGGCCGCGAAACCCGGTGATGACGTGATGCAGCGCGAATGTTCCATGATGGACCAACTGGAAGGCAATGCCCATTTTAAACTGGGGCACGCCACGGCGGCTATGGAATTCCTGGGCCGCTTTGTCACGGACTGTCGCGAACGTGTCCGGAAAGATGCATCGAACATTCTCTGGGCCGCTGATCTGGCTGAAGGGCTCCGCCAACTCGGGGACGCCCAGATGCGCGCTGCCCGGACGGCGGAGGCGCTGGAAACCTTTCGGGAAGGACTCGAAGCCGCACGTCGCTCCGTTGAGCTTGATCCGATGGCCGGCGGCCAGGTTTCAGGGTCTCACGATACGATTTCAACTCTCCAGATCGCCGAGGGACGGCTTTTTAATGCGCTTTTGCCCCTGGCGGAGTTCACGGAGGCCCGGAAACTCTGCCGGAAACATTTTGATAGCTGCAAGGCATCAGCAGATGCAGCCCCCGAAAATCCCAAGGCACAATTTCGTCTCGGTGTGGCCCACTTTTATAACGGTGAATTGCAGCGCTGCCAGGGACAGCTCTCCGCCGCCCTGCCCTGTTACGAAGAGGCCCGAACCATCTACCAGCATCTCGTCGCAAAAATCCCGGACCGGGACTGGCAGCGAGAGTACGCCAGTGTGCTGGGTGTCATTGGAGCCTGCCAGAAGGGCCTGGGACGGGAGGCTGAAGCCAGGGCCTCTTTTGAAAGTCAACTAGCCGTCTGTGAAAAGCTCGAGGCCGGTGAGCCGGGGGATTACGGCACGCGGAGCCAGATGGTGTGGGCGCATCTTTATCTCGGTAGCTTCGCCGCCGGGGGTTCCGACCTAGCGTCTGCGAAATTTCATTACGAAACGGCACTCCATCTGGCTGAAACACTCGCAGATGATCAACAAAACGCGGATGCCCAGCGAACCCTGGCCCAGGCGCTGCTTTTGGTGGGCGAGTTTCGGATTTTGGAGGACCAGGATTTGGATGCGCTCGCGGCAACGCAGAAGGCCTGCTCAGTTTATCGTAAGCTGGTGGAAAAGGCTCCCGGAGACATCGGGCGTCAGTCTGAACTCGCCGCCGCCCATCTCCAAATGGCAGCTTTCCTGGAAAAGCGGGGGGATTTGTCACATTCCGCCAACCACCGGAAAATCGCGGTGGAACTCTATGATCAACAGTTTACCACCCTGGCCAAAGAAGGCTTGGAAAGTCACGCGGCGATTGCCGCAGCGGAGCAAACTGCGGTGCTGGCCGCCCGCGAAGGCAACCTCGACCGGGCCATCACCCTTTTCCGGATGCTGGTCACCCAGACCACCCAGTTCAGTGAAAAACCCGGGAACGAGAATTTGGAAGCTCCCCGGAAAAAGCTCGGCGAATTGTATCATTACCTCGGCGAATTATTTGCGATGAAACGGGAGTTTGGCGAGGCCGCCAGTCACTATCAGCTCGCCCTGGCCGAATGGGAGGATTTTCAAAAACAACAACCAGAGCGGGCGGAATGGCAGCACCTCGCGGCAAACGTTCATGCCCGGCTTGCAGACGTCGCCGTGTTGCGCCAGGATTTTTCTGCGGCGGAACGCGAATTTACCTTGGCGATCATCGGCCTCGAAAACAGTTGGAAACGCACCTCTTCCAATCCCTTCTGGCGGCAGAATCTGGTCATTGCCCGGTACCGGCGCGCCTCCATGCTGGCCCAGATCGGGCGGGAAAGTGATGCGCTCGATGATCTGGAGGCGTGCCGGGGGCACCTCGAATACGTGGATCAACTCCCGGATCAGGGCAGCCAGATCAAACTTTACCTGATCGAGCTGGAAAGCCTGACCGGTGACGTGCTGATGCGGATGGCACGGTCGGAAGAGGCGATCGATGCCTACTTCCGCGCCCTGGAACGGGCCGAAAAACTGGAAGTGAAACAGACAATCTTGTCTGTTCCAAGCGAAACAAAAAGAACAGACAAGAGTGTCTGTTTGACGGACGAAAAAGTGCGTGGCCAGCGCAGCTCGATGGAAGCCCGCCTCGGCTCCGCCTGCCTGGGGGCGGGGCGTTTCGGTGAAGCGGAGGTGTTCTTGAAGAAGCGCGAGGCGTTTTGCGAAGACGAATTGGCGAAAAAGCCGGAAGATCCGGCCTGGGAACGCGAGCTGGCCTGGGTGTATTGCCAGCTTAGCACGATTCGTTGGCAACTCGGCGAAATCGACCAGAGCCTCGCCTTACAACTTGCCGCCTTTGACATTTTAAACCGGATCACTGCGTTACTGCCGGAGAACCAAACCTGGTTAAGTGATCTGGCCTATACCTGCAACTTCATCGGCGTCCTCCTCCAGCGGACCGGAGATCTTCCGGGAGCCATTCTCTACGGACAGCGTGCCGTGGAAACCGCCACCCGTTTGGCAGCCCTGGCCCCGGAGATAGTCTCCTATCATTTGAACCTCATCAGCTATCAGAAGAATTTGGATATCTATCTGGGAGCTGCGATATAGAGAGGTTCATGGATCACGTTGTGGAATGTAGGAGTAGTGCTCCAACACTCCACTCCCTCGAGCTCACCCCTTCTCACCAGGCGTTTTATTGGGAACCTTTTCCCGGCGATTAAAGTAGTTCATGGCGGAAATCAAATCATGATCCATCGCGTATTTGACACTTTCTTTGCTGAGGGCGAGGGCATCTTTGATCAAGGGAAGCTCCTCCTCGCTGAATTTACCCAGGACATGCCCAACCATTTCGCAGCGCCCACCGGTGGCCCCGATCCCGATCTTCAACCTCGGAAATTCATCGGTCCCCAGGCACGCTATAATGGATTTGATCCCATTATGCCCGCCCGAAGAACCTTTGGCTTTGAATTTAATCTTCCCAAGGACAGTATCAACATCGTCATACACAATGACCATGCCGTCTTTTGGAACCTTGTAAAATCCAGCCAGATAAGCAACCGACTGACCGCTCAGGTTCATGTAAGTTTGGGGTTTAGCGAGAATGATTTCTGTGCCCCGCCGGGCAATCAGAGCTTTTGATTTCCGGTCGCGTTCCCAATTCAGATTTAGGGCTGCCGCGAGGAGATCAAGGACCTCGAAACCAACATTGTGCCGGGTGCCCTCATATTCACTGCCCGGATTTCCCAGGCCCACGATCAAGCGGATTTTTCCAGCCTGAGTTAATTCCACAGTTTCGCTCATTTTGATGCCGAAGATTTTTTGAAGAAACTTCATTGTCGCGTCCTGATTCTAACGGCGGAATGACCTCCAGCAAGGCCAACGGGATTTTTAATTTAGCGCTTATCGAAGTCGCAGTGATCGTTGACCAATTTTGGAAAGCCACCGTGAGCTTTGACTTTATCGAGTCGAATCGCAATGAGAATGACAACTCTCAGAACAGGTTAGACTGGGATTTCCAGATCAAGGCCAAGGAACCGTTTTTCAGGCGGTAACTCCCGGAGCCAGTATTCGATGATCTCGGTTTCAAAGGCTTCAATTTCTGGATCTAGGGTTCCCATCTTTTTGAGTCGTTGTTCAATGGTTTTCAGAATAGCAGAAATGGAGCCTCTTTTCCAGCGGGTTCTTTCGCCCCGCAGCAGTTCCCAGAGCCAGTTGCGATCCTTGGGCGGAGCCAGGTTGATCACCAAACAGGTCACATTCCAGCTACAATCAATCTCGTAAACGTCTTCGTCTTTGGTTTGATGCAACAATCGTGAAATCACCTCGGAGCTGGGTTTTCTCGTGGACAAAGCAATCAACCCCAAAGACTCGCTGAAAGTCCGCCAGTCTTCCCCGGCCTGGAGTTTGGCATAGGCCATGGCATGACCGATTAGTTCGTTGAGCGCATGGTGATCAAAGGCTTCGTTCATGGATTTGTAGCTGATCAGGTTGTGGTCGCGCAGGGACTGGAGACCGTCGAGCATGCGATCCGGAGAAGGCAGGGGCAACTTTCGGTCCGCCACCCGGATGACGGCGAAGTCAACCCGCTGGACCAGAGGTAAATGTTTTTGTTTTGGTATTGTATATTGTGTTTGTATTGATTGAGAATTGTTTGGTGTTGATGGATCAAAGGTAGATAAACCGGGGTCGGTTTATCTACCTGTGCCAACCGGGAATCGGACGCGTGCCTGGGTAACTAAAAAGGGATCCTTTTGCAAATGTGGAATATCGAGGAATTTCTTCATGCTTTTGAGGTCGAGTAGAGGAATCTGTGAGGATTTCTCAGGCGAAAAGAAGCGTGAAGCTCAAGCATGGCGTGGCTGAGCAGACGATTATTCCGGCGAGCTTCTCGCTTTTTCGTTCGCCGGAGAAAACCTTACGGATTCCTCTACGCACGGAGGCCTGCCACGCGCGCCAAACCACTC
>JBGSJM010000113.1:0-10990 GCA_041742015.1 Verrucomicrobiales bacterium
GGGCACCGGATCTAAGCCAACGGCGGCTAGAAGCCACCGCTACGTCGGGCGGCTTTTTGCGCCCACATCAGTTCCATCGGGGAGAGTCGGGCTGCTAATCATGGCTCCTTTCGAAAACACCAGGAGCGATAAGAAAGCTCGCCGGTCTTGAGCGCCTCATACACTCGGGAGCCTGGGATGCCTGCAAAGTCACAACCGAGGGAATGCAAAAAGCCGGGCAGACGCTGCACGATCAAAGCGTGACTGCGCGTGGCATTGCAGTCCATGCCGCGCAGGACTTCGGCACTGATGATGCGGGTTTGGAGGATTTTCAGCGCTGAATTGGCAATATCTGCCTCCCAGGAATCGATGTCGGGTCGAAAACGGAAATCGGCATAAAGAAAGTGCCCGCCAGATTTTAAAACGCGGGAGACCTCGCGGAGAAAGCCGGGAAAATCAGGGTAACAGTGCGAGGCTTCGATATTAATGACGACGTCAAGCGACTGATCACCAAAGGGCAATCTCTGGGCATCCCCTTGAGAGAAAGTGAGCCCTGAAACCTGGTGGCGGCTCTGGCAGAAACGGATCCCGGAGGGATTGAGATCCAGACCCGTGTAGTTCGCCGGGTGAAAGGTGCGGGTCAGCCAGGACGCGCCACCGCCGTGGCCACAACTGACTTCGAGCACCGCGTTGCCACGCAGGTTTATTTGACTGGCCACGTGATGATAAAGCTGGATGCAGGCGCGGTTCGGTTCATCTGCGGGATCAAGCGCCAGACCGACGGGCGGTTCGGTTTCAAAGGCATAATTGAGAAAAAGCACTTCCTCGCTACGGAGCCGCTTCGTGAGATAAGGATACCACAACTGCCAGATGGCTTTGCGGATGGGGCCGATGGAAAAGAGGCGTTCGAGCAGTGACATGTGAGCTAAAAGGCGGCAGGAGAGGAGCTTTGGGATCGCCGCCCTTTCACCGAATAAAATATGAAAGGGATCAAGAGGAGCAACGACAGTAGCCACAAGGGAATTTGTGCCGTGATGACCTTGGTTCCGGGGGTGGCGACTGAATTGGTCGGGTCATCAAAGACGTGTAAATAGGGGGCGTCGCCGAGAAATGAAGATAGCGTAGGCGAAGACTTTTTTGTGTAACCGTCTGATTCGAATTCAAACCCGCTTTTACCATCCCGTCTGTCCAAGGTGATGAATAAAAGATTACCCTCTTCCACGACGAAATCAGACTGGCGTTTGTTGATGCTGGTATGCAGCGAGTAGTTTCCCCTCGAAAGAGCCGTTTTAACCGCAGCAAACACTGGGACCAGCGGAGGGAGCAGGAGTATGGCCAAATAGATCCTCATCTTCCCCGAAGCTAGCGTGTTTTCCCGGATAGTCCATGACCCAACTGCCGGTCGCAGGGCACGATAAGGGACTTTCATTTTGGTGAAAATCTTACTATCCTGCGCACCATGAGACGATTTTTTCTGATGGTCGTGTTGACCTCAACCCTGGGATTATACGGGGAGGAAAAAAAGCTTCCCGCCGATGATTCTGAGCTGGTCAAGCGCCTCCATGCCCGGGCCGTTGCCTCGGCAACAGCCTCCAAATTCGAGAATTACAAAGGCCGCTTCCAGGTAGAAATCAAGAACGCTCCGGTGGTTCTGGAGTATGAAATGGTGGCCATCAAGGGTGGTAGCTTTACCATGGGTAGCTACGGCCGAGGCCGCAAGGATGAGGAGCCCCCTCACCCGGTGCGGGTTTCCCCGTTTTGGATGGGCAAATACGAGGTCACCTGGGACTTGTTCGAAGATCCTTTTATGTATTCGGGTGCCCCCCGCAATCACAACGGTTCTCCCGTGAAAGTTCCCCTGGGTGCCAGCGATGAATTTGTCGTTTCAAAGCCGACCAGTCCCTACATGGATATGGCGTTTGGGATGGGGACAAAGGGCTATCCGGTCGTGAACATGACCCAGCATGCCGCCAGCAAATTCTGCCAGTGGCTCAGCGCGAAAACCGGGCACTTTTACCGGCTCCCCACCGAGGCTGAATGGGAATACGCCTGCCGCGCCGGCACCACCAGCCCCTTTAGTTGCCCAAATAACGAAATTCATGACCACGCGGTTTGCGAACCAAATATCAGCAATCCGATCCTGACCGGCTACGCCCCGGTGGGCTCGAAAAAACCAAACCCCTGGGGCCTTTATGACATGCATGGCAATGTGATGGAATGGTGTCTCGATCAATACAATTCCCTGACCTACAGAATGCGCGAAGGCACGGCGGTTGATCCCCTGATCAGGGCGCGCCAGCTTTACCCGAGGGTGGCGCGGGGCGGTTCCTGGTACGATCCCCCCGAAGACTGTGCCTCGACATCTCGCATTTTTTCCGATCCCTCTTGGAAAGCGCAGGATCCATGTTTGCCCAAATCGATCTGGTATTTTACCGATGCTCTCTGGCTCGGTTTCCGCATAGTCCGTCCTCTCGAGGTTCCCTCTGCCGAAGAGATGGATGTGCTGTGGAACAGCGAGAGTCCTGATCGGATCGAAAAATAAAACCCTGTTGGGTCGAGAATTGTACCCTGTTGGGTCGGGGACTGTACCCTGTTCAATCGAGAAGATTACCACTTCATGGTTTGGGAGATTCAGCGGGCGGGACGGGAGGGCGTTTTTGGCCGCGCTCCATGTCGCGGGCTTTTTTCTTCTCCTCTTTGGTCATTTTCTTCGGTTTTTTGCCGGTCTGCGGAGCCATGTCATAGCGTTTCTCACCTGCTTTTACGGGCTTGGCCATGTCCGCCAGCCAGGCGTCGTGCCGCTTGGTCAGCTCGGCGACTTTTTCAGGCATCTGCGCAGCCAGATCGGTCGCCTCCGAGACATCTTTGCTCAGATCAAAAAGACCGATTTTGCCTTTTTCGCCGACGACTTTCCAATCACCCGAACGCACCGCCCACCAGCCTTCGTCACTGCCGGAGCACCAGAAAAGGTCGCGTGGCTGCGGTGTAACCTCGCCACGCAGCAGGGGCAAAAGATTGATGCCATCGAACGTAGAACTAGTTTTTAACTCGTTCTGAACGGGTTGAAAACCCGTTCTACCTTCAGCCGCCGCGAGCGCGGTGGGCAGGATGTCGAGCGACGACACAGGTGATTGCCATTCGCCGGGCTTGAGCTGTGCCGGCCAGCAAATGAGAAATGGCACGCGGATGCCGCCCTCGTTGTCGGTGTGTTTGCCGCCACGCAACGGGGTGTTGTCGGCGGTCTGGGCAAGCGGACCACCATTGTCGCTGATGAAGAAGATCAGAGTGTTCTCCCACACGCCCTCGCTTTTTAGGGTGGTGATGACTTTGCCCACGGCATCATCCAGCCGCTTGCCCATGGCCAGGAGGGTATCGCGATTTTTATTGCCGGTGTTGAACTTTGCGATTTCGTCCTCCGGGGCCTGCAACGGCGCATGCACCGCATTAAAGGCGAGGTAGGCGAAAAACGGTCCGGCTTTGTGTTTCGTGATAAAGGCGCTGGTTTCCTCGCCGAGCCGGTCGGTGAGATAACCGGTCTCTTTCACCACCTCGGTGCCGCGATAAATCGGGTCGGCCGGGTCATCGAGCTTGAAATAGTCATGGGCCCCGCGTCCGAGAAACCCAAACACCTCATCAAACCCGCGCAAAGCCGGGCTCCACGCCAGATCCGGCCCCAGGTGCCATTTGCCAAACTGCCCGGTCACGTAACCGGCAGGCGTCAAAAACTGGGGAAAGATCTTTTCACTCATCGGCAATCCGCTGCCCGCCTCGCCGCCGGTGTAGAGCCCGAGCCGCTGCTGATAGCGCCCCAGCATGAGACCGGCCCGCGTCGGCGAGCAGACATGCCCGCTCACGTAACCCTGTCGGCAAATCACGCTCTGCTTCGCCAGCAAATCGAGATTCGGGGTGGTGATTTCTTTGGCATGTTGCGGAGTAAAAAGCACATCTGCATATCCCAAATCATCCGCGACGATGACCAAAATGTTGGGTTTTTCAGCGGCAACAGATACGACATTTACTGAATAACAAACACTTAACAGGCAAATGGTTAAAACTTTTATTTCCATAATTTTGAGTCCAGAACTAGCAGTCGGAGAACGAAAAAAGCTGAGATGACGCAATATGAAAATGCTGCCGCCCTGTCTAAAAAGAAAGAAGAAAATCGCTGAAATCCATCTCCCAAAATCCACCCAATCCCCAAAAAAAACGGCATGATCCGCGGTTGCAGAACATGCCGATTGAGAAGAATAAAAATAAATTATTTCGCGTTGGCGAGGGTCTTGGTCAGCAGCTCGGCAAAATCCACAGGAGCAAGTCCACCGACGAGCTTGTCTACCTCTTTGCCCTCACTGTTAAGAAATTGAATGTGGGGAATGCCTTCCACACCATATTTCTGCGCAGTTTTGCCATTGGTTTCAACATCCACGTCCAAATAGGCCCAGACGAATTTATCGTGCAGGGGCTTCACCTCGGTGCTGGGATAAACCTTCTTCTTCATACTCTGGCAGGGAGGGCACCAGGTGGCTGAAAAAACGAGAACAACAGGTTTGCCTTCTTTTTTGGCAATGGCCAGGGCTTCATCATAGTTGGTGCCAAATTTCGGACTACCTTCCGGGAATTCACTGGCGAATGCAGGAATCATCAAGGCTACAGCGAGGAGTGTGATAATCTTTTTCATTTTATGAGTTGTCAGAGACAAAACTAAACACGCACCAGGGTTTGGTATTATTTGATTTTTTGATGGCTCGACAAACTGAGACCTCCCCATAGTACGATGAGGATTTGCCCGCGAAACACGCCACTTAGGACTCTGAAAGCGCCTGCCGGATCAACGGCTCAGCTTCTTGGATCGAGGTGCCAGAATACACGCAGCGCCCCTGGCGATCCATCACCACCGTGTGGGGAAAGAAAAACAAATTGGGAGGAGCTTTGGCTCCTTTTGTCACCGAGAAGTTGAGGTTTTTGGCTTCAGCCACCGCCTTGATCTTCTCGCCATCACGAGCGGTCATTTCGGGCGCAATGACCGCGAGTCCAGCGTCCTTGAGTTCACTTTGCATCTCAACCAGATGCGGTAATTCCTTCAAACAAGGCATACAACGCGTGCCCCAATACTTGACGACCACAACCTTACCAGCCAAGGCGGCAAGATCAGGGGTCTCGCCCATGATCGTTTCGCCGAAAGTCATCTCCGAAAGCGGGAAGCGCTCCACCGCCGTATGAATCTTTTGATAAACGGCCAGCGCACCAATTCCCACAACCATGACCAAGACCGAGGCCGTAATCACAAGTATTTTTATCAGTTTGGACATAGTAAAAGTGCAAAATAGACCACCATTGAGCCCAAAAACAATGCCAAAATTTGTGTTGATTCGGCACGAGGTAAGCTACCCTCCTGATTTGCAGGAGGGAGCGCTCGGTAAAACCTCCCGTTTTACACTAACCCTTTTGCCCTGCGCAGTTGCTCGATCTCGAAACGGGCATGGGTGGCTCGATTAACTTGCTCGAAGACCATTCGGGCAGTTCTGGGATTCTCCTCAAAGTATTGATAAAGTTGCAAATAAACCTGCTCACCGACAAACTCTAAGACATCGGAACAGCGAAGCTCTCTTAGGCACTGGCTTTGGTAACGGGGTGAAGGATGCTGGACAGAGACAACGGCCAAAACTCCCGTGGCGCAATCTTCTTCGGAAAGGGCCGTGGGGGTTTCACGAAGCCATCTGCTCTTCCCGGCAAACTCCGTAATCGCCCGGAAAATCCCCTGGAACAAGCCTTCTTGGTGGCAGCCCCCTTCGTTTCGGGAACCGTTGCAGAAACAATGCATCACCACATCTCGGCGGCGGGTAAAGCAAAGGCCAATCTCGACCGACATTTCCCGCTCAACCTGCTCTGTCCCGTCGCCATTTTCAGTCATGATTGTCTGCCTCCCACGAATGATAAGGGGGGTCCGGTGGAGAAGTTTCTCGTAATCCTCCAAATCCTGCATGAAGTCAGTTATCCCGCGGCCCGAGTAGAATTCCTCTTCCCGCTCCGATTTTTGTCGTTCATCGCGCAACGTCAACCGAATTCCCGGATTTAGGAAAGCGAGTTCGCGCAGACGGTTTTCCAGGAAAGCCCAACTAAACTCCCGGTTATGATTGAAAATGGATTCATCCGGCAGAAAAGTGACTTTGGTACCTGAAGTTTGGTTATAAAGACGGTCCCCTATCTCCCGGAGGGATTGGGAGGTTCTACCTTTACAAAACTCCATTGAGTAAATCTTTCCGGCCCGACAGGTTTCCACATAAAAGCGTTCGCTGAGCGCGTTTACACAAGCGCCCCCTACAACCTCAAATGTCCACTGTTTCGGTTCTGTCGTAAAGGCAATTTCGAGGAACGGCAATCCAAATTCACGGACCCGTTCTACGGAAATTCCCGGCCCATCGTCTTCAATCGACACTGAACCGTCAGCATGCAGCGAAACGTACACTGCATCACAAAAACCCGCCTCATATTGATCAATCGAGTTCTGGAGAATGCCAGCAATCATTGCATGAAGCGCCCTCTCCGTTGATGTGTCACCCAGGTACATTCCAGGACGCTTCCGAACTGAGGAAATAAGATCAATGGGCACCCAGTCAATCATTTCGTACCCTCTATCTGAATTATTGTTTTTTGTAAGCATATTCCTATATTATTTCACCGTGTTACACCCTCTAAACTCTATCATAAAATCTTTAAAAATCAATCACTTAATCAACGAATATAATGCGAAAAACACCCCGAATTTACCACTATTTTAGTGAATGAAATCATCCTGAATTTTCGGCTGAATCAGCGTTCCATTCGCACTGCTTTTATAACCCTGTTAAGTCGCTGATTGTACCCTGTTGAATGGGTGATTGTACCCTCTTTAATCAACCGCCAGTGTTTTGATCGTCTCTCCAAAATTCGATTTGATTTCTCTACTTAAAAAAGAAGACCACCCCCGATTAATGAGACGCAACAGGGGTGGTCTTTTGAGTCATAGTATATTAGCTATATATTCCTCCTTTCTCCTTCTTGGAATTTGGTTTGGTGTGTCATTAAGGATCAGCTACGAAAACGATTGATATCATCAAGAGTGTTCCGCCTCTGATCCCCGCTTAAAAACAGGTAAACAATTTTACCACGGATTGCCCTATGGGATGCCTGAAGGGTAGACGCAGAGTCTGGGATCTTTGAAATGCAGGCTACTGGTTTTCTCGTTTGATCTACAGGATAGCATTTTCATAATCATCCTCTCCAGAGGATGCTAACAAATAGAGCAGCCTGTGTGCCAATCGCCGGGAGAAATTTGGAAATATATGGCACCCCAACCGGGCCGGAGGGGGCCAAAACGTCAGGGCAGAGCCAGGGATTTTTCCACACCTGCATCCGCTCCGGTAACCCGATACTTCAAGGTCATGGTGGCATTCTCAATCGACACCATGGTGTAGCCGGGACGAAATTCTTTGGGGTTGTAGCCCGATGCCTTCTTTTCTTCCAGATTGCGGTCTTGATTGTAGAGAGCGGAGGGAAACAGGATCTCGTGGATCGGGTGATGATCATCCCAACCGCGCAGACCATTGTGAAAATGACCGTGAAACAATCCGATGACGCGGGCCTCATGCTTTTTCAGGGTCGCATAAAAAGCAGTCTGGCCGTTTGCAGGTTTCACATACCAGCCGCGATCGGGATGAATGTTGTAGTGCACGGGGACGTGGGCGCAGATGAGCAGGCGAAGATTTTTCGAAGCGGCATCATCACAGGTCCGGGCCAGCCAGGAGAGCTGCTCAGCGGTGAAAAAGCCCTCGTGAGAGTCGTTGTGCGAGTTGTTCATGAGGACCACGCGCAGCCAGTGGTGATCAAAAAAGGTGTCGATGTCCCTGCGGATGTGGGTTTGAAAATCCTCCGGTTTGTCGTGGTTGCCGGGGATTTCATACACGGGCTTGGTGATGGTCTTCCGCACCGCCAGGTAACGCGCATATTGCGGTTCGCGCATCCCATCAACGATGTCACCGAGATGCAGCACAAATTTACCCGGTGCGGCCTGCACTTCCGCAGCAGTCTTCGCCCACAGCTTTTCTGGAGACAGGCTGTCGCCCTTTCCAATATGAGTGTCGGTGACGATAATGAAGCTCAAGGGAGAAAGCGAGGCCGATTGCAACGCTGCTGGTCGCAAAACCGCCACAGCAGCACCGGCGGAGGCAACCTGACAAAGAAATCGGCGTCGGGTGGTGGTCATGGTTTGATCCCGGAATCAGGCAGAAACTCAGGGCGAAGGAGCCAGAGTTAACTTCGGTGCGGTTGCCAAATGGTTGATGGCTCGACACATCTGGCGCATCATAAAGATATAAAGGAAAGGCAATCCCAGCACGGAAAAGATGCAAAAACACAGAAACAGCCCCTCACTTACCTTCGGATCAGATTTATGATTGGATAGGGCGCAGCGCAAATTGTAGTCACCAGCCCAATTGTAGAAGGCGAAAAACAGCCAGACGATGTTAAACAGTGGGATAAAGAGCAGAAACACTGCTTTTCCCGGTGTCGTAAACACATTGGGGAGGTCCTGGATATGGGCCCATGCCCGATGGAGGTAAACCAGAGTCAAAATTCCGGTCAAGAACCCTCCAAAAATCATCACCCCTGCGGCAGCGTAACACCAATCCGGGTGATCCATTAAAAAATCTAGTCCAGGGGGCTTTTCACCGTCTCTCGACACAAAGGCAAAAGCCGCCAGCCCGACAACTCCCAAAAGACCCAGCAAACTCAGCACATGGGTAAACAACAAAAAACCGAAACTGGCTCCGCGCCGCTTGCGATCCTTTGGAGTGAGGAGACCCAGCCCCGCGTCGCCGCCGGATTTTGACGGGAGCCCGATCCGGCCGGTGATCTGGGCGGCGATTGGATTTTCCTGCATGTCAGGATCATAATCCCGGTGATTTTGGGCCGGTCGGTGCGTAGCGGAATTTGCAGAAAATTCCGATTGATGTCCCCGTTGGCGATCGGATGGGTAAGAGTGCCGGGCATGATTGGCCGCAAAAATCGGGGTCAAAGAACTAAAAGCACTGGCTGACTCCCAGCTCGGCATGCCTTCCCTCCAGATATGATCGGTAGGCAGGAGTTGCATTTCGTGGGCCAGTTGGACAAGCTCGGCACCGGTAAACGGACCAAATTTCTGGCCGACCCGTGAACAGTGGTATTTGAGGCTCTGGTTGATGTCCATCTCGCGATGAGTAAAAGCATTCGTGTTACATTCAAAACTCCAGTTAAGGCAATATATTAGTCACGAATCCCAGCTTTTGGATTATCTTAGCCCGGAATTTTCATTTTCTCAATATGCCCAAACGATCCTTGCCTGTGCGGCCTCGCCGCAATCGAAAAAATCCAGCGATTCGCGGCTTGATTCGCGAAACTCTGCTGAGCCCTGCCGACCTGATTTATCCGCTTTTTATTCAGGAAGGTGATGGGGATGATGCGATTGCCTCCATGCCCGGCTGCCATCGCTGGAGTCTCAAAGGCCTCGTCCGGGAAGTCGGGGAAGCCCGCAAGGTCGGAATCGCCGCTTTTGTGCTGTTTCCAGCCGTCGCTGACAACCTAAAAACGCCTCTGGCGGAGGAGTCCTACAATCCCAAAGGCCTGGTGCCGAGGGCCATCGCCGCGATCAAGAAAAAATATCCCGATGCCGTGGTGATCACTGATGTGGCCCTGGATCCCTACAATTCCGAAGGCCACGATGGCATCGTCCAAAAGGACGCCAACGGGGAAATCCAAATCATCAACGACCAGACGGTTGATACTCTCTGCGAACAGGCCCTGAGCCACGCCCGGGCCGGGGCGGATATCGTCGCCCCCAGCGACATGATGGATGGCCGGGTCGCCGCCATCCGCTCCGCTCTTGACAACGAGGGCTATGAAAATGTCTCGATCCTGAGCTACACCGCGAAATTCGCCTCCGCCTACTACGGGCCTTTTCGTGGAGCCCTCGACTCCGCCCCCAAAGCCGGTGATAAAAAAACCTATCAAATGGACCCGGCCAATTCGCGGGAAGCGATCCGGGAAGCCCGGCTCGACGAAGCTGAGGGTGCTGACATCCTCATGATCAAGCCAGCGGGCCCCTACCTGGACATCATCCAGCGAATCCGCAGGGAAACGGATCTGCCCATCGCCGCCTACCAAGTCAGTGGCGAATATCTCATGATCAAAGCCGCCGCCAAAGATGGTTGGATCGACGAAAAGAAGGTGGCCCTGGAGTCACTGATCGGAATCAAACGCGCCGGGGCGGATATGATTTTGACCTACTTTGCGAAGGAAATCGCCGGGTTGCTGGGTGATTGATAATAGTTAACTCTCATCCAAGGACTCTCAACTCATCTTCAGACAACCCTTTAACCCTTCCGGATCTCAAATCGTGAAGGCGTTGTAAAGCCTCCTCATCGCTAACGTAGTGAGGGCTGGGGTCAAGCTCTTCAAGGAGCGAAGCAATCAATTCTGCGCGATCCAACGCATCGAGCTTGGAAACTTCTTTGAGTAACTCTGTGACTTGAGACAGGTTATTCTTCCCCACTTCATAAATTCGGAAACCCCGGCGGGATTCATAATCCGAATTTATGAAGTGGGGAAGAATAGATGAATAACAGGACTTGGGGGACGTGTCACTGCAGATTTGGGCCAACAAGGTGGAAAGGTAATTATCAATTTGCTCCGAAGCCGGAGGTATTTGCTCCGAAGCCGGAGGTTTTTGCTTCGACATCGGAGTTATTTGCCTCGAAGCCGGAGGTTTTTGCTTCAAAGCCGGAGTATTTGCTTCGAAGCCGGAGGTTTTTGCTTCGACAACGATTTTTTTGCCTCGGAGCCGGAGGTATTTGCTTTGACGCCGGAGTTCTTAGCTCCGAAGCTGGAGTTCTTAGCTCCGAAACCGGAGTTCTTAACTCCGACTTTCTCTTCCGAAACTCCGAGTTTCTCTTCCAGAACTCCGAATTTCTCTCGCCTTGTGATCTCGCTGCCTATGCCG
>JBGSJM010000114.1:0-10147 GCA_041742015.1 Verrucomicrobiales bacterium
AGAATTCTTTTTCTAGTCCTTTTCGGTATTTTATTCACCCTGGTGAGCGCGGGGTTTTCGCATGCCTTCTGGGGGTTCTGGGTCCGTCGCATAGTCGGGCTCAAATCGAGAATTGTGAGGGCTGATGAGTTGGCTCAAACCCGGCAAGAGACGGTTCATTCCGGTCGGACGGCCTTGGTCTTTCCCGTCTATAACGAAGAACCCCAACGGGTTTTTGCAGGGATCAAAGCGGTTTACGAGGATTTGAATCGTTGCGACCCAAATCACGATGTAAACATTTTCATCCTAAGTGACAGCAACAATCCAGATAACTGGGTAAAAGAAGAGATGGCCTGGCTGCAGCTTTGCCGACAGGTCAATGGATTTGGCCGGATTTTTTACCGTCGCCGGACCAAAAACATCAATCGCAAGGCCGGAAATATCGCTGATTTCTGTACCAAATGGGGTGGGGGCTATGCCTACATGATTACGATGGATGCCGACTCGATTCTGGGTGGGCATGCTATTCTCAAACTCATTGGAATGATGGATCGGAGACCCAAAGCGGGCATCATACAGACTGCTCCCCGGATTTTTAACGGCCAGTCCTTTGTTTCTCGGGTGCAACAGTTTGCCTCACGGTTTTATGGTCCAGTGTTTCTGGCGGGGCTGGATTGGTGGCAGGGCGAAGCTGGAAATTACTGGGGGCACAATGCCATTATCCGGGTGGAGCCTTTTATGGAATATTGTGACCTACCCGATCTTCCTGGTAAAGAGCCCTTTGGCGGAAAGATCCTTAGTCACGATTTTGTCGAGGCGGCTCTAATGGTGAAAGCAGGTTGGGAGGTGTTTCTGGCTTACGACATCGAAGACAGTTGGGAAGAGGGGCCTCCGACCGTTATCGATCATGCCAAACGGGACCGGCGCTGGATGCAGGGGAACTTGCAGCACACCTGGATTTTGTTTGCGAGGCGGATTCATAATTGCAACTGGGTTCATCTTTTTATGGGAGTTATGGGGTATCTCAGCTCCTGTATTTGGTTTTGTTTCCTATTATTAAGCCTCTGGATTGCCTGGCTCGACAAAGCCAGTGGGATAAGTCTACTTCCGGTGGATGGCTGGACCGGGCATTGGCTGAAACTCGATTTGAAGGACCATGGGTTGGTTCTTTTTGGCTTCACCTTGTTTTTGCTTTTTAGTCCGAAGATTTTTGCCATTCTAGACATTATCTGTTGTCGGCGACTCAAGGAATTTGGTGGCTTAATTCGCGCGCTAATCAGTTCGGTGATTGAGACAATCTTCTTTACTTTGATCGCTCCGGTATTGATGATGTTTCATTCCAAGTTCTTTTTCTGGCTTCTCGCTGGTCGCAGTGTGTCCTGGACGACCCAAAACCGAGATGCGGAGGGGACCACTTGGAGTGAAGCAACTCAAACACACGGAGGTCAAACTATTGCCGGACTGGCGTTTATCCTCGTTTCATACTGGCTAGATGAGAGTCTCTTTTGGTGGATGCTGCCGATCAATGCGGGTCTGGTTTTTTCCATTCCTCTATCAGTGATTAGTAGCAGCGAGAAAGTGGGGCGGTGGTTTGCAAAACTCGGATTCTTCCACACTCCGGAAACCACGAAACCAGCGCAAGTGCTCACCGAAATCGAACCGGATATACATCATTTCGACTCCCTTCGATTCATCTTTCCTGAGGCGGAACACAGCGGGATTACGGCTGCGGTGGTTGATCCTTACGTTAATGCCACTCATATCACATTACTCAAACAGCCTACTGCCAGTGACCAAATTGAAGACTGTGCTGAAAATGCAGAGTTGGAGGATCGCTTGATTTTGAATGGACCGAAATCACTGAATCGAACAGAGGCACTGGAAATTCTCGCCAACCCAAGGTCCATGCAGAGACTTCACCGTCGAGTTTGGGCTCGAAGCTCCGGTAAAAACACCGGGTGGTGGCGCTATCACTTGGAAATGTATCGCACCTCCGAGTGGATGAAAAAACGATCCTGGATCACTCCCGGAAGTCCCAGAAGGAGGGGCGATGGTTAAGCCGCTTTAAGCTGTTGATCGGTGGTGATAAATACCTTCTTATCAGCCTTCAAAGACCTCGAACTTCCCATCATCCCAGACAAATAAGACTGGAGACACGGTGTAAGGGGTGTCCGCCATGGCTTTCGCAGCCACATCACGAATCCGGGCGATACCCTCATCGTCATCCGAGCCTGTCACCAGGAGAAGGTCGCGGGTTGGGATCGAAATTACGGTTCGGCCAATGACGTCGAGGAAATTCCCCCTCCACAGCGAGGCAAAAAGCATGAGAGAAGTTTCATAGTTACCACCTGCTGTCAGCATATAGATGCCGTCACTACCGGAAACTTCGATTTGGTCTTCGAGCATTCGTTTCAAGTTGGCACAGGCAACTTCGTATAGTCTTGCACGGGTGAAAGGTAACCCCTCAATGTTTTCCTGGTTCAGGTATCGGATGTTATGCTCACTGTCTTCGGCAAAAAATACCTGCAGCTCCGAATTATAGTCCTCAAACAAAGGCGTCGGAAAATCCGCTGAATTTTGCTGCATTGATGCCAGTACTGCAGACATCCAGGTCCGATCCTTAATGATTGGCACTATGCGATCTGGATCAATACCGGGGCGCTTGTGCATCTCGAAGGTCTCGATCTGACTTGCTACGAATTGGTCTATGATTTCATCACGCGAGGCCTGGTCATTAATATAGGCAGCGTAGGCGTTGTCGAGGAAGGTTTGAAATTGGTTTTCGCTACCTTCTTCGCTTACTTTGAGTTCGAGTTCGTGAACCACTTCCACCTCCAGTCCTGGAGAGGCTTGCTTCAGAGAGGCCACATAGTAGCCTGTGAATTCGTTCGGGCTCAGCGCCATTTTTCTATGGGAGTCTGTTGTTGTCATGGCTTGGCTTGGCTTTGGTTGTTAATGATACGACGACTGAATGCGCTTTTTGATGAGGAATATTTTGGGACAATTCGCTCTTTTGAACCATAATTAAGGGTTTGGGCAAATGAAATTCTGGAAATTTAGAGTGAAAGGGGAAATTAGATTTTTTGTCCTCCTTTTTCTAGTCGCAACCAGCCTTCCTCTTATGGCGCAAGCTCCCAGCCCTCTGGATGATTTTCCAGCCTCTTCGCCAACGCCTAATCCAGATGTGGAGACCTACAATGATACGGAATTCGGCACTGCGTTAGCCCTGAGTCAGACGATATCTCAATCCACCGGGATCGCCATGTCCCCACTTTTGGGAATGGGTGCACTGGGTGCCTGGCAATATTACAAGGCGGATGATGTGGATCGAGATAGTCTGCCGTGGTACTCGAATCCATGGGTTTGGGGCACGTGTCTGGTTGTCTTTTTGTTGCTTAAATCAAATGACACCGCAGGTGCGTGGATTCCAGAACTAGTCAAAAAGCCGATCACGGTGCTTGATTCATTAACTGATAAAGCCAGCGCTTTGATTGTGGCTTTGGCGGTGATTCCCCCATGGGTATTAAATGAATTTAAAAACCTTCAACCCAGTGATTCAGCGGACGGTTCAGTGGCGACGATCCCCTTTGTTTTTCCGGTTCTCCTGGTTGTTTTGGTAGTGAGCATTTTTACCGTGGTTTGGTTTGCGTTTAGCGCTCTAAGCAGTATCAAAGTGATGAGTCCTTCCAGTCTGATTAATTCAGGGATAGCCCTGGTGAAAGGTGGATTCATGGCCCTGTTCGTTGCGGTTGCGGCCCTGAACCCTTGGATTGCGTTAACTGTGTCGCTGGCAATTATAGGGTTGTGTGTCTTGATTTTTGGATGGTCATTTAGGTGGAATGTTTTTGGTACTTTGTTTGTAAAAGACTTTTTTACGGGAGCTTTTAGTCGTCCGCTACATCCCCGTGAGGAACTAAAATGTTTTACCACCAGCCATTTTCCCGGTGTGAAACCCCGTACTTACGGTCGCATCACACGGGTTGGTGATACTTTGGTATTCACCTGGAGCCCATGGCTGATTTTGCCAGCAAAAAGGGCGACTATTTGTCTGACTGGAGTGGAGGCATGTGCCCGGAAAGGGCTTCTCTTGCCGTCAATCACTCTGCAGGCTGAGGCAAGTTCACGCCATCTGAATGTGATTGATTTCCGCCTTCGGTTCCGCTCGCAAACCGAGGAAATTTGTTCCCGTCTGGCCCTCTATTCCGTTCGGCCGATTCCGGTTCTGGGTAGTGCGCGGGCTTGCTGGAACTGGATTAAGGAACAACTCCAACAAAGCCCCGTTCCTTTTGAAAGTGCGATCAAACAGGGTACAATCGCAGATTAAACAGGGTGCAATCTCTAATTATTTGGTACGAAAAGCTGGAGAATGGCAGGTTAAACGACCGCATGGCGGAAGGCTTTCAGTTCCTTTATTCGTTTAAGCAAATGCGAACTGGTGCTAGTCAATCGATCGAGGCATGAGTAAAGGTTTTCGTTGTTCACCCATGGGCGCAGATGATTTTTCATTGAAGAAATATCATCAATATTCTTTTCAATCTTGGCGGACAGAGACTTGACTTCGCTGGCGGGAACTCTGCCAATTTCGCAGTAAAGTTCAATCCGGCACTTGATGTCGTTGCTGTTGACAAGGATGTCGAAAAGATAGTCATGAATGCGCTTCCACTGCGACTTTTCCAAGCCTTTTAGGGTAGGGCGCATTAGGTTACTCACTGTTTCAGCGGCTTCTCTAAATTGACCGGAAATTTGGATGATGTCTTTTGCCACAGGGTAAGCTGCATTCATTTTCTTGACTGAATCACTGGCGCAGATTCACCTCATTTTAGTTTTATGTCAAATATTTCAATGTTGAAATATCTGATCCGAGGCTATTTTTGAGCTATCCGCATCGAATGTAGGTTTGAAAAGTCATGGCGTAATTGTTTTCTTGATCAGCGGACCAGGACTGGCTTTCGATGATCTTCCAGTTCGTGGTATCATACTCAGGAAAACGTATGCTTCCAGATATGGTTGCTTCAACTCGGGTAATGATGAGGGTGTCAACCCAGGGCATGCTTGCCTTGTAGGCGGTAGCACCGCCTGAAACGACTAATTCTGGCACATTATGATGCCGGGCGAGGCTGATGGCCTCAGGTATAGAGTTAGCTACAAAGCCATTCGCCAACGAAAACTCGGGATTTCCGGTCAGGACAAGTGGGGTCTGGTCGGTGAACCATCCGATCATTTCGAGGTAAGTCTTTCTGCCTAAGAGCATCCATTTTCCACGGGTGTAGGATCGGAAATGGGTGGTATCGCGTGGGAGCTTCCAGGGAATAGAATCGTTCCCGGTTCCGATTACGTTATTTTGGGAAATCGCCACAATTAAAGATATCTTCACGGCCGTGAACTGGCAGATTGGGAGAGGGAGTATTCGACGTTTTGCTTCACCAATTCGCCCATGGTGCGACAGTGTGAGAAAAGGTTGGTTTCATGAAAGCTATTTAGGTCTTCTTTAAGGGTTTCAACTTTTTCAGGCGTGGAAATGGTATCCGGAACAATCGCATCCCAAAACAGGTTCAGTCGACGGGAGGAGGCTTGAACCCGTCGGGAAACCAAGGTGCGTTCCTCGTCTTTGTACTGGTTCATGGTTTGGTAATTCAAATGCGAGGCGCAGAGATCCACAACAGGTTTATTTTCGGTGAAAAATTGTGGAAGGTACATCTCTTTTTTGCCTTCATAACTTTGCTGATCGAAATCTATGGCCCTTACCCGATACTGAATTTCTTCAAAATCCGGGGTGATATCGACCACATAGTTGTAGCTCCGCATGTCGCCAAGGAGGCGGATGAAACATCGTTCATTGAATTTTACAAATTCCTTGGCGATTCGGACTCGATTGGTTTCGGGGCGGTCGAAATAATTGCGAATAAAAACATCGCCGGGGATTCCGGCAATATGCTCCTCAATCAGGGTATTGCCGTGGACGAGGTAATTCATGCGATTGGGAGAGAGAATATGTTCCAACTCTAGCCCGTAAATCCGTGAGGCGTCGGCAACTTTCACATAAAAATTATCATAATTATCATTGTAAAGGTTTACAATTCGAATCCTGAATGGCTGTGAATTGCCGAATTCACAAAAGTCGACCCGCTGCAGGGCGAGATGTTTGACAACGGTGGGTCCGCCGGTCTTGAGAAGTGAATAGATGGTGGTCAGCTTCTTTTGAAGACTCGCGCGAATGGAATCGTCATACCGACAAGTCTTCCAAAGTGTGTCATTTCCCTCCCGGTCATAAAGAGGAAAAAATTCGGAATAACGATGAAGATCTTCGTAAATCGAAGGGAAATCGAAGGTTCGCCCGTAGGTTGCGAGGTAGCCCGAAAATCCGTCGCTGACGGGGAAATACTTCTTCCTCTTAAGTTCAATATCCACGGTTGCAACTAAAGACAGAAAATCAGTTTGTCACAAGGGCAATTTTCAGTGTCAGGACTTCTGGCCGTAATAGGCTCCAGGACCATGTTTTCTTAGATAATGTTTATTCAAAATGTGGTTTGGGATGTCATTTTGGTTTGGGGTGAGCTGCCAGGTACCCAGGGCCATTTGTGCGCAGACCTCCAAGGCCACGGAGTTTTTCACAGAATCAATGGCATCTTTCCCCCAAGTGAAGGGAGCATGGTATTTCTGAAAACAGGCAGGCATTTCAATGGGGTTGATCTTCCGATCTCTGAAACACTCGACGATGGCGACTCCAGTATTGCTTTCATAGTCTTCCTCAACCTCGACAGGGGTCAGTTCCCTAACCACTGGCACGGTGCCATAAAAATGATCAGCATGAGTGGTTCCCTGACAGGGCAATTCAACTCCAGCCTGGGAAAACATAGTGGCGTAAGGGGAATGGGTGTGCGTAATCCCCCCGATTTCCTGGAACTCCCGATACAAAACCAGGTGAGTGGGGGTATCCGAGGATGGATTGAGTTCCCCCTCGACTTGCTTTCCCTCGAGATCCATGACGACAAGGTGCCCTACCTTCAGAGCGGAATAAGGAACCCCGCTGGGCTTGATGACAAAGAGTCCCTTTGCACGATCAATCCCCGACACATTTCCCCAAGTTAGCCGCACCAACTGCTCGGATTCTAACATGAGGTTGGCTCTAAGCACTTCATCCTTTAAATTTTCCAACATGAGTGGAATCAAAACCTGTTGGGGATTTTTGCAAGCATCCGGATTTCAAGCTACTGTTCGGTTGTGTGGCGTCGTTTCAAAATCCTACTTACATTTCTGGTTCCAGCGCTTCTTCTGACTGCTTATCTAGTGGTCTGGGTGTGCAAATGGAATCAGTGGGACTCTCTCACTTTCATCACTGTGGTTCCGTTCTGGATCCTGGCGGTTCCCGGAATTCTTATTGCGTCAACAGCTCTGCTTTTGATTCGATCCTGGTTTAGCTTGACTGTGCTTTTGGTATGGTTGGTTACGGCTATCTTTGCGACCGCCGAAACTAGTGGACTATTGCGATCTCTAACGCCTGACAAGAAAAAGGATTCAGTTCAGGTGGCTGGTCAAGTGACGGTCAGGCTGGTGAGCATTAACTGCAACAACGGCAACCTTCGAGCTGCTCACGAGGTCGCGACAATTGCACCGGACATTATTTTGCTTCAGGAAGCACCCGAGTCGCGTCATCTCGAAGAATTAACCCGCCGGGTTTTCGGCGAAAAAGGTAATTTTGTGGCCTCCACCTCGAACGCGATCCTCGCCAAAGGTGAATTCCTTACCAAGGCGTTTGATGATACCACTCCGACCGTTCATTCCCGGCTCAAACTTGGGAATGGAACCCTGATCGATCTCAGTAATGTCCAACTCCCCCCATTGATGCCAGAAGCTGAAGTCTTTTGGGAGGAAGTCCGGCGGAAGATGACCATGAACCGGATTCAAAACCGTAAATCGGTGAGGAGTTTCATTAACGGTTATTTGCCCAATACGAATCAACCAATAAGAATCGTGGCAGGAGATTTCTCGACTCCGCCCGGAGATGATGTTTTCCGCCCACTTATTCAAGCGGGATTATTCGATGCCTTTCAAGAAGCTGGATTGGGACTTGGCCATACTTATCCGGAAAATTTTGGGCTTTTGCGCCTGGATTACATCTGGATTTCCAATGAGGTGCAGTTGTTGAAAACCTACACCCGCCCAAATGAGCATTCGGATCATCGGATGGTGATTTGCGAATTTTTGGTGCCTCTTTGAAAATGCAAATAACCTTTCTCCGGTAGGTTGACTCTGGGGGAGACCCTGCAACAATACTTCTTTTTTGATTTGAAGCTTTTACGATCAATACTGGTTCTGGGGCGAGTCTCCAACCTGCCCACAGTCTGGACGAATGTCATGGTGGGCTGGTTGGTCGGTGGTGGGATCATTGAGTTAGAAGTGCTTTGGTTGATGGCTGGCGTGAGTCTAATTTACCTTTCTGGGATGACGATCAACGATGCCTGTGATGTCAGTTGGGATCGAAAACATGCTCCGGATCGACCGATTCCCAGTGGAGCCATCTCTCTGGCGGCAACCTGGGTGATCGGCGTGCTGGAAATGGCCGGGGGCATCGCGCTGCTGTTTTGGAAATCTCATCCTGATGTGATTGTATTAGCTGCTTTGGTTTGTGCGGTTCTTTTGTATGATTTGACTCATAAAAAGTGGAAAGGAGCGGTTGTGATTATGGGGCTGTGTCGGGCTTTGGTTTATTTGCTTCCATGGGGGGCAGCTCGGGCAGATATGCGGCTTAATTCCACTTCGCCTCTGGTTTATCTTTTGGGTGGGGGGGTGCTGCTTTACATCGCAGGGATGACTCTTGCGGCTCGCACCGAGCGCGGGAAATCGGCCAGCGGAATCGAGACTCTTCCGCGTCTGCTTTTATTAATACCAATATGTTTTCCTTTTTTGGTCCATAATTGTGAGCAAACATTCGATATATCAATCCCATATCTTTTGCTTGGGATGAGTGTGTCGTCCCTTTGGATTGTCTTTTTTCGGGCGTTGCTCAGTTCTGGAAAAACGATGCAGGGCATCGGTTATGCGATAGCTGGCCTAGCTCTCTACGATGCTTCTGTTGCGGTGTTATTGGACTGGCAGGCGGGTGTATTCTGCCTAATTTGTTTCGGGCTGACGCTGGTGGCGCAGCGCTTTATTCCTGCCACTTAGGCCTGAAAAGGGAGATCATTTCGGCCGGGTTCTGCCATCAGAAATAACTTTTTCGAGGTGGCTCTTCATTTGCTCCGCCACCTCGGGGTTGGTTTCGATCAGGTTGGTTTTCTCGCCGGGGTCTTTTGACAAGTCGAAGAGTTGGAATTTGGGCACCCTGGTGTTTGCAAGTTGCTTGTTGACCTCCAGATTTCGACCTTGTTGATTGTTGTGTCTCAAAAGTTTCCAGTTTCCTTGGCGAAGTCCGAGGGGTTCGTCACTGTTGCCCTGTTGAAGGATGTGATCGCGGCCTTTTGCATCTGGTTCTCCCAGAAGTGCGCTCATGACATCCAGGCTGTCGAGAGCGGCATCTTCCGGGATATCGAATCCCAGGTAGGTTGCCAGGCTGCTCGCCAGGTCGATGGTGCAAACCACTTGATCTGAAACCCCCGGTCGGATCTTGTCCTTCCAGCGGGTGATAATGGGGATTCGGGTACCCCCTTCATAGACACTGTATTTTCCACCCCGAAAAGGCCCCGCCGGTTGGTGGTTTCCATTTTTCTCGATGGCACCATCGGCGTAGCCATCGTCCAAAACGGGGCCATTGTCCGAGCAGAAAATGACAAGGGTATTCTCGGCGAGCTCGTTATCGTCTAGTGTTTTCATGATTTCTCCCACGCACCAGTCGAGTTGGATGATGCAATCGCCCCTGTAGCCGAGTGCTGTGGCACCCTGGAATCTCTCATGGGGAATCCGGGGGACGTGGATGTCATGGGAGGCAAAGAACAGGAAAAACGGATTGTTTTTATTCTCGGTAATCCATTCTTTGGTTTGTTTGATCCACGCG
The DNA here is from genome assembly GCA_041742015.1 of Verrucomicrobiales bacterium. Classification (GTDB taxonomy): domain Bacteria; phylum Verrucomicrobiota; class Verrucomicrobiia; order Verrucomicrobiales; family DEV007; genus Arctic95D-9. The sequence goes on from JBGSJM010000114.1 coordinate 9,971, forward strand.
TCCGCCAGGTCTTCGTCCCGGAAACGAGCCGCCTCGCCTCCCGTGTAAAAGCCGATTCGGGAAATGCCGTTGTGAATGGTGTTGTTGTGTCCGTGGCTCCAATTCATTTTCAGGGTGTCGCGGTGGTTAATTCCTGTGGGATGTCCTGACGAAGGCGATTTGTTGCCAACCCAAAGC
>JBGSJM010000115.1:0-4019 GCA_041742015.1 Verrucomicrobiales bacterium
GTGACTCGTTGAAACCAATCCACGATCACCCCTCGGGCTTCTTCCATGACCAAAGGAGCAGGCTCAGCGTCTTCGCCACGGGTGATTCGCTTTGCCGCAGCCCTCAACACCTGTCCGATGAGATGTGCCATCAAAAGACGATCCTGAATCCCGAGCGAACAGAAATAACTCTCCGCAGCGACGTAGGCCTGTTCCCAACCTTCGTGATTAGGCTCATCCAAACCGGGAATCTCATATGGGTCGACTTCGACTAGCGATCTATCCGGTAGGTCCATGATTCACTCAAAATGTCTTTGCCTTTCTTAAGGAAAGCTCGAATTTCGACGCTTTCCTTTAGAGCCGGTGGAATCAAGCCTCGCTGACCTTCAGTAGCGGTGAACCCATGAGGCCGAACGAAAAAGGTAAGACGCCAGCGTTTCAATGAATCGACATAATGCAGCGTCACGTCAGCCACCTCAGCCACTTTCGGACTCATCACTTCCACAACCGCTTCAGGAGGTGTAGCCTCGGTGAGCGCCTCCAGCGATTTACCCTGAAAATCAACCAGAACCATGCGCTCACCGGGTCGCCAGGGAAACAATCCAGTCCTGGTGGAGTGGGTGATAGCCCCAGCCTCGGCCGGGTTGGTAACATTTGACCAAGTCTGCCTGTAGCTGATCTGATACGGCACATTGACGACCGGTGCTTCGCGAGGTTCCCAATAGGCAACGAGATTGTCTGCTGTTTCATCCCCTGTGGGCAATTCCACCAACACCACATTTCCTGCCGCAAACCCTTCCTTGGGTTCAATCCACACTCCAGGACGGCGATGGTAGTTCGCCTCGGCGTCCTGATAATTGGAAATTTCCCTATCCCGCTGCAAAAGTCCAAAACCCTTTAAGCCCTCTACCGCAAAGGAATTAAAGTGTATGCGACTCGGATCCATTGATGCCGGACGCCAAATGCACTCTCCATTTCCGGTTTTAATCACCAATCCGTCCGAATCATGCACTTCTGGTCGAAAATCATCTGGCTTTTGCTTCGAATTTTCACCAAACCAAAACATACTGGTCAATGGAGCCAGACCAATCGATTTCGGGAGGGCTCGGAAAAACAAGGTCGCACGAATATCAGCCACAGTCACCGCACCGGGACGAATATCGAATTCATAGGCCCCAGTCACACTTTCACTTTCAAGCAGGGCGTAAAGATGAACGTTGTTGTCTTTTCCTGTCGGTTTTCCGATCCAGAATTTTGTAAAAATGGGAAATTCTTCACTCACATCCGTGCGTCCGCTGTTTAAAGCCAGCCCCCGCGCCGAAAGCCCATATTGTTGGCCAGCCGCCAGCATCCGATAATAACTGGCCCCCTGGAAAACCGACACTTCGTCATAAGCCTGGGGATTGTTTAATGGGAAAAGCAGGCGAAATCCCGCGTAACCCAGCTTTTCTGGAAGGTTGTCCCCGCTCACCCCACTGTCAGCATAATCAAAAAGTTGATTCATGAACCGAATTTGCTGCACATGACTATTGGTATACTCATGCAGGATCACAGTGTCCTTGTAAATGTAGCCGGGATGAAAAAAATGAAGCTGAAAGTTGAGATTGTCCCCCTTCCAGGGTGCCTTATCCTTTTGAAACTGTATTTTTCGATAGGCACTGTAACTGAGCTTTTCCAGATCACCTGGAATGGGTCGACTTTCAGAGGGACGCCGAAATGCCGTTTTGGAAGCTGCCTTGGCAAACTCTTCGATAACAGCAAAATCAACCTTCTCCCTGTTAATGACCTGACTTGAGACCTGCAAAGGCCCCAAAACCAACACGAGGAACCCAATCCCCAATTTTTTACAAATCATACAGAACGATAACTTTCGCGCCAAGCTATACGTGATTTTAAACTTGCAAAGACAATTTTTTTGTTCCGTTCCTTTGAAATTGATCGAGCCCATCACGACCACCCCCATGCCTTTTGGTTCATAAAAGACATTTGCTACACGCTAATATGGGTCTTGCCACCTCTGATTTCCTCTGGCAGTTTGCGCCTATATGAGTACTTTCGAAGCTACGCTCGAACAACTTCCCAAACCGATCCTGGATAAATTGCAGTCTATTATCTGGAGGGTTAGGCGCCTCCTGATTGTCCGGGGTATTTTTGCTACACTGGCAGTTGGTCTGCTTTGCCTTCTTTCGATCATGGCTGTTGATGCCACGGTAACGATTTTTTCCAATGTGATTCGCTGGGGAATGACAATTCTCGGCCTTCTCATTACCGTGGCTGCAGGATGGTGGTACCTCATCCGCCCGCTCTCTCGCAAGCTCAGCCTCACCTATGTCGCGCGTATTCTGGAGGTTCGGCATCCCGAATTGCAGGAGCGAATCTCCACGGCCGTGGAATTGCTCAGCAGCAAAGACCCAGAGGAAATCAAGGGTTCGGAAGAACTCATCAAAGCCGTGGTTGACTCCGCAGTGCTGGATGTGCAGAATGTTGACCCTAGACACGAATTTAAGGGTGGTCGGGCGATGAAGTTTGTGAAACTTACTGCCCTTTGCCTCGCTGCTCTGGCCACAATCCTTCTCGTATTTCCCAACCACGGATGGAAACTACTAGCCCGCGCCGTAGCTCCTTTTTTGAATATCGGAAATGCCTATGCTGACACCATGGTGGTCAAACCTGGAAACACCCGGATTGCCAAGGGCAGGGAACTCACCATCGAAATGCAAATCCGGCACGATAAGTTACGCCGAGCCGAATTGCGCCGAATTCTCATCGTCGGTTCTGAATCAGTCGAGCGAATGACTTTGATGGGCAAAACCGAAGACGGGGCCCAGAAATTTTCAATCACCTTCCCCGGTGTCCAGGAGGACTTCAGATACCGAGTCCGGGCCGGAGCTGCTTTGAGTGAATACTATCAAGTTGAGGCCGTCCCGCCTCCAGTTGTGGAAAAGCGAACCATTCGCTACGACTACCCCGAATACACTGGCCTCGGCAGCCGCGAAGAAGAAAGCATCACCGGCGAAATCCGGGCGGTGACCAACACCAGCATGACCATCACCTCCGTGGTCAACAAAGAAGTCTGGAAAGCGAAAACCATCCTCAACAATGCCGATGAATTGGGCGATACCAATATCGATAAAAATGTCGTCACCACCACCTTTCCCTTGAAAAATTCCACCAACGGAACCTGGCGGTTGGATCTCGAAGACCTCGACGAATTTACCAATGAGCGCCTCCCCTTCCCCATTCAGTCTTTACCTGACAAAGCCCCTGCCATTCGGATCACCAACCCAACTGTCTCGCAGCTTCGCCTCAAACCGGTCGAAGTCCTGCCCATGGAATTTGACATCATTGAGGATTTTGGCTTCAGTGAGACCGCCATTCTGGTCACCCCGAATGGAGAAACCAATCCCAGAGTCATCGTCCAATCACCGCCCATCCGTGACGAAAAAAGCGGAATGTGGAAAGGGAACGCAGCCCTGAATCTTGCCTCCCTCAAACTGGAACCCCACCACAATCAGCTTCAGGTCCAAATCCGGGCTCGCGATAACCGACCTGCCAATTACGATGGCCCCGGCGAAGGCCTAAGCGAAGTGATTGTCATTCTTATCGATCAAAATGCCAAATCACTTGCCGAACAAACCATCGAAGCCCAGAAACAGGATTTGACCCAGGCGATTCGGCAGGTTCGCGAGGATCTGGAACGGGCCAAGGGGGACATCACCAACGCTGAGCGTGAATTGGCGAGAAAAGACGAAGTCACCCCGGAGGCCGAGCGCGATCTGGAGCGTTTCCGTCAGGAAGCCAAAGAGGCCGAGGAAGCCATCAAGGAAGTCGCCGAAAAACTCGAAAATTCTGTGTTTAAACCCCAGACCGAAGCTCTCGAAAACATCGCCAAAGAAGAAATCGCCACAGCTCAGCAGTCCGCAGACTTGATCCCTGTGACAGATGAGAAAAAAGACCGGATGAAAGAAGCCGCCAAAGCCCGCGATCAGGTCGCCCAGGCTTTGGATGAGTTACGTGATGTCGAAAAATCCATCGAAAAG
>JBGSJM010000116.1:0-20662 GCA_041742015.1 Verrucomicrobiales bacterium
AAGTTCAACTTAACAGGGTACAATCCCCAACCAGACAGGGTATGGTTAACATTTTGATCGATCAATTTCTACGCTTACATACCCACAATTCGGAAGAATGAATTTGCGGATTTCCAATGTCACCGCCCCAACCCCCCCGAATGTTAAAATCGCCCCGGCAAGGTCCTCAGCCAGAGTTTCAATCAATTTGCGTTCGCCTTCCGCCGCAACACTTCGCAGAACCTGAGTGAGTTCAAAATAGTCAACCGTGCGTTCAATATCGTCGTTAAGATCGCGTAATGAGCGGACGAGAAATAAGGTCGCATTCAAAGAGATGCTTTGAGGAAACTCTCTCTCAGCATCAGAAACACCGATGAAGGTGGGGAGAATCAGCTCTTTGATATGGATCCGGTCGCTCATCGCGTAAACATAATGTTAGACAAGGCATGTGCAATGATCGAAATCTGAAGCTTATTAGATACTCCCAACTCAGTGCCGATACGCCAATAATATGAGACAATTGAAGAGAAAGACTCGACTTTTCTGTCACACATTTAAGATTGGTGAAAAGTTCAATTGAAGCAATAAGTCTTCGAATGAGTCGCACTGAAATCAGTATCGATCTTCCTCCTCCGAGGAAGAATAAGCAAAATTCACCGAATCACTTTCTCTGGATTTTGATTACCGTCTTTGCTCTGATCGGCGGCGGCGCAATTGGAACGTGGTTCGGCAAACACCACCCCCAGGAAAGTTCCTCTCCCGCAACCGTCAATTCTGCGGTTACTCCAACTCTTGAGCGCAAGCTGATCGAAGCCAGAGCAGCGATTGCCGAAAGCCAGTGGAGCAGAGCGGGCGATCACTATCGTTCCATCCTCAAACTTGATCCTAACAATGAGGAGGCTAAAGCATCTCTACCCCTCATTGAAAAACACCTTCATGATGCCAACGGCCATTTGGTCATCACCTCGGAACCAGCTGGCGCAAAAGTCATGATTGAGGGTAGAGAGCCAATGCTCACACCTGTCGAAATCAAAGAACTCCCAGCGGGGGAAACCGAGGTTCGAATTGAAATGAGCGGTTTTAAACCCGTTGTTACTTGGGTTGATGTCCTTGAGAGACAAACTACGATGTTACCGAAAGTGGCCTTGGAAAAAACTGTCGGCAAAATTGAATTGGTCTCCGAACCACCGGGAGCTGAATACAAAATAATACGTACATCCCCTCGTGGCGGCGATGAAATGGGGGAATTGGTAAAAACAGGGCAGACCCCATCTCTCATCGAAGATTTAATCACCGGAGAGTATGAGGTTCTTGTGACAATGGCGGGTTGGCCTCCTCATTCTGAGAAAATCAAAGTGGAACACAATCGCAGCGCGTCAGTATCTGCTATTTTCGCCAAGGGCGGTGTCAATATCACAAGCGACCCAATCGGGGCTGAAATCTGGGCTACACCGGGTTCAGCCCCCTTCAAAAAACGAGGTCTGACTCCCCTAACCATCCCCGATCTCCTGCCAGGTCGGCACCAGATCGAAGTCCGTTATCAGGACTGGGTTCCAATCAGGCGCACCCTGGAGGTTAGAGGCAATGTCACCCAGAATCTAGAATTTGGTTGGAAGCGATCCATGGTGACATTCACCAGCGATCCCGAAGGAGCGGCCATTTATCATAACCACCGGCGGATCGGAACGGGCTCTTCGGTGACCCCTTTTTCTGAGGAGATTCCTGAGGGAGACTATTCATTTGAAGCTCGATTTCAAGGCCTCAACTCCGTTTCGTCACCAACCTACATTGACGGTGCACAGAGTCAACAAATCAACTTTGCGTTTGCATATGGCTCGGTATCAATCGAAAGCACCCCACCCGGGGCCGCGGTGATCGCCAACGGCCAGCCAATCGGACGCACTCCCCTCACACGAAACGTACAACCTCCCGGCACCTATTCTTACACCATTTCCAAGGAGAATTACAAACCAGCTAATCTTTCCGGCATCGTTGAACCCGGAGGGAAACTGGCATTTAATGCGAATTTAATCCCCAATCAAACTCCAAATGTATCTAGAAACTTTACCAATGGAGTTGGTCAGAAGATGATCTGGTTCAACAGCTTAAATGGCTGGGTCGCAGATACTGAAACTCTGCAATTGGCCTATGAAATGATAACCAAATCGAACCCCAGCGATACGAAGAATCCAACCCATCCCGTGGACAGCGTAAACTGGTATGATTCAACCCGATACTGTGAGACATTAACGACCTTGGAATCTAGCCTCGGGAATGTTCCATCTGGTTATGTATACCGACTCCCCACTGACCAGGAATGGTCTACGTTCGCTGGGGAACCGAGCCTGACCGGTGAAATCACCAGCGCCTACACCCGGCACCAATCTTCAAAGCCGGCTGGGAGCGCCGCGCCAAACGAATACGGTTTATATGACATTCGCGGAAATTTAACTGAGTGGGTTCAGGACTGGTTTTCTCAACAAATTGTCAACCGGGCCGAAAAGGAAGGCGCGCTGGTTCGGAGAGAATGGATTGGAACTGATCGCAAAGTCCTTAGAGGCGGGTCTTGGTTGCGATCCACCAAGGTCGACCTAGCAATCCCTTATCGTCGCGGTGGAAATCCATCTCAAAAAGACGGAAATGATGTCGGATTTAGGGTTGTTCTCATGCCCAAGTAATTTGAGAACCTGAACGCTCCAGTTTTTGCCAACATTAAAAAACGTTATTTGTCTGAAAAAATGGTGTGATTTATCACCACAAGGCTATATTTTGCGCCAAATAAAATGTTACTTTTGCGATAATATCCAAAAATAGCAAATAAAAGTAAAAATTATGGCGGGGAACGAAAAAATTAAAGATGCCAGTAATTATCTGAGGGGAACTCTTCTGGAGGGACTTGCTGACACGTCCACCGGGGCACTTTGCGATGATGATACTCAATTAACCAAATTCCACGGTATCTACCAGCAGGACAACCGGGATGTTCGCGCCGAACGGCGGAAGAAAAAGCTGGAACCTGCCTACTCATTTATGATTCGGGTTCGGGTTCCAGGTGGGGTGTCAACCCCGGAACAGTGGCTTGAAATGGATCGCCTCGCCCACACCTACGCAAATGGAACGCTTAAACTTACGACCCGCCAGGCTTTCCAGTTCCACGGTGTGATAAAAAGCAATCTAAAAAAGACTGTTTACGAAATCAACCAGTCACTCTTTGACACGCTCGCAGCCTGTGGAGATGTCAACCGCAACGTTATGTGTAATCCGAATCCTGATGAATCCGAAGTTCATGCAGAAGTTCAGGAGCTGGCCAGCCGGATTTCCAATCATCTGTCTCCCCGGACCGGAGCCTATCACGAAATCTGGATCGACGATGGGAGTGGCGAAAAACAAAAAGTCACTTATGACCCGCCAATTCTCGATCATTTTGACACTGCGGAGGAACCTATCTACGGAAAACATTACCTTCCGAGGAAATTTAAGACGGTTGTCGCGGTGCCCCCCAGCAATGATGTTGATATCTTTGCACACTGCCTGGGCTACATTGCCATTGTCGAGCAGAAAAAAGTCGTCGGTTATAATGTTACCGTCGGCGGTGGGATGGGAATGACTCACGGAAGTGAAGACACCTTTCCAAGACTGGCTGATGTGATGGGTTTTTGCACCCCGGACCAAGCCGTGGCGGTGGCAGAAGCTGTGGTAATCGCTCAGAAAATTTTTGGGAATCGGGAGGATCGTAAAAATGCCCGCCTCAAATATACCGTCGAGCGCATGGGTATCGATAGTTTCCGTAATGAAGTTGAGCGACTCCTCGGTTACAAGCTGGGAAAGCCAAGACCATTTAAATTTGAGCATAATGGTGACCGGTTTGGATGGACCAAAGACCACAAGGGCAATTTTCACTACACGATGTTTATCGCCAATGGTCGGGTTCTCGATACGGATGAGTACCAGATGATGACTGGACTTCGCGAAATCGCGAAGGTCCACAGGGGAGATTTCCGCCTGACCGCGAACCAGAATCTCCAGATTGGAAATGTCAGCAAAGCCGCCAAACCCAAAATCGAAAAGCTGCTGAAAGACTACAAAATCCTGGATGCAAATGGTGCTTCCGGCCTGAGACTCAATTCAATGGCCTGCGTAGCACTACCGACCTGTGGACTTTCCCTTGCTGAGAGTGAAAGATACTTGCCAGACCTTATCTCGGAGCTAGATGAGGTACTCGAACAAGCAGGCCTTCGCCACGATGCAATCACCGTGCGAATGACGGGTTGTCCCAATGGCTGTGCCCGCCCCTATATCGCCGAAATCGGTTTTGTCGGACGTGGCCCCGGCACATACAATCTCTATCTTGGGGCTGGCTTTTGCGGTGATCGTTTGAACAAACTGTATCGACAATCCGTAAAATCAACTGATATAAAAGCTGTGATAGGGCCTATTATCCGTGACTATGCTCACAACCGTAAAAGCGGTGAGCGTTTCGGTGATTTTGTGATCCGTCAGGGGTATGTTAATGCGACAAATGTCGGCCATGATTTCCATAAAGATTTAAAACCGGAAGCTCTCGGTGCTTAGTTAGGATAGAATAACCGCACCCTGATTCAAAAAAATTCCAAATCATGCAAATACCCGAAAACGCACCTTTTACTCTGGAACAGCGAACCAAGTTAAACAGCATTCTGGCAGCCTTGAATCCTGCTCAGCAAACATGGGTTAGTGGATTCTTTAGTGGCATCGTTTCAAGTGCTGCCGCATCTACAGCCCAAACCGCAACAGCTCCTGAATTGACGATCCTTTTCGGAACCGAAAGCGGAAATAGCGAAGAACTGGCTGATCGCACCAAAAAGTTGGCGGCAAAATATGGCTACAAGTCCAAAGTCGTCAATATGTCGGAGACCGACACAAAAAAACTATCCGCTTCAAAAAATCTGCTGGTCATAGTCAGCACCTGGGGGGATGGCGATCCGCCAGATACAGCAACTGGCTTCTACAAAGAACTGATGGGTGATGGGGCTGCCAAATTCAGTAACACCAGTTTTTCAGTGCTCGCTCTTGGGGATTCCAGCTACGAAAAGTTCTGCGAAATCGGAAAAAAAATCGACCGGCGTCTCGAAGAATTGGGGGGGAAACGAGTCTTCGACCGGGTCGATTGCGATGTCAATTACGAAGCAAACTGGGAAACTTGGTCCGCCGGGGCGCTTAAGGCATTTCCCGTCGGAACCAGTTCTGCGCCGCAGACCACTGTAGTTGCCACTGCAGCCGCAGCCAGTGAGGGGTTTGGAAAGAAAAACCCCTTCCCGGCTATTCTCGAAGAGAAAATTCTTCTCAACGGAACCGGAAGCGCCAAGGAAACTCTCCACTTGGAGTTGAATCTGGAAGGCTCCGGGCTTCAATACGAAGTGGGTGATGCTCTAGCCATAGTCCCAACCAACCGGGACCAGGACGTCGAGTGGGTGCTTCTAGCTACTGGATTAGACGCTAACACAAAACTTGGAGACAAGACCCTGGCAGAAGCAATAAAACACGATTTTGACATCACATCGTTGACCTCGAGAATTGCTGGAAAATACAACGAGATTGCAAAAGACACCAAGTTAACCGCTCTACTTGATCCTGAGAACAAAAAGCAATTCGCCGAATGGTCATACGGACGGCAGTTCATCGATTTGCTGGAGGACTTTCCATGCAAAACCCTCACCGCCGACAGCTTGACCGGTTTGCTGAGAGGAATGGCCCCAAGACTTTATTCCATTGCTTCCAGCCCAAAGGCCCATGAGAACGAAGTCCACCTTACAATCGCTGCGGTCCGCTATCAAACCCATGGAAAGAGTCGGGTCGGGGTGGCCTCGACCTACACAGCAGATCTGGTGGAGAAAGGAGATAAAATTCCGGTATATGTTCACTCAAACAAGAATTTCCGCCTTCCAGTAGATCCTTCGACTCCCATCATCATGATTGGGCCCGGCACCGGCATAGCTCCTTTCCGTGCATTTGTCGAAGAGCGCCAAGCCATCGGAGCAACCGGCAAAAATTGGTTATTCTTCGGTGATCAGCACTACAGTTACGACTTCCTCTATCAACTGGAGTGGCAGAATTTTCTCAAAGAAGGTGTATTAAACCGTCTTGACGTTGCCTTTTCCAGAGACCAACCGGAAAAGATTTATGTACAACACAAGCTTCTCCAGGCTTCTGCTGAAGTTTACAAGTGGATTGCGGACGGAGCCTGCGTTTACGTCTGTGGAGACGCCAATCGCATGGCTCATGATGTTAATTCAGCTTTGATCGAAATTATCGCCAAACAAGGAGCTAAATCTGCAGAGGAGGCGGAAGCCTGCCTGGCCGAAATGAAGAAAGCGAAGCGTTATCAGCGCGACGTATACTAAGGTCGTCCGAAAAGTATGTAAAAAAGCGCAAGCAAAAAGCCTTGCGCTTTTTTCGTCACGAAGTTGTACCCTGTTCAGTCAAGGTGATTGTACCCTGTTGAGAAGGTGATTGTACCCTGTTAAATCATGCTGGGTGGCGCATATCCTTCCCGATAAGTTCTCGACAAAACTTGGGTGTTAGCTTCATCATGGTTGGAGAAGCGATAGTTGGAGGCATCCCAGTGCAATTCCCGTCCAGGGAAGCGGGTAGCTTTTGTAGCCAAGAGTGCTGGCTCGGTGATCCGCGAACCAATATCAAATTGCGTCCAAAGCGGTTTTTCGGTTCCGAGACAGCAATCAACCCAGTCCTTCCAGTGATTGCGGGGAGCCACTTCTGGAAGTGGTTCGTTTTCCACCAACTGGCCCTTCCGATAGATTTCCATTTCTCCACCTGGCTGCAGGAGAAGCGCACCTTCTTCACAAACAACCATGGTGCAGGTCCCAGTGACCTTCGATACGGGTAGCCCAAGCGATGCAAACGAAGGCCGGATGCCGCTGTCACAGTAAGTCAAAGTGAACTTATCTTTCGCAAAATTCCCACCACCTTGATAGGTTAGGGTTGATCGGTTGTAACCGGAATGGCAAACGTCTGACGGCTTCAACGTGTCGGTTTGGACGGTTAGTGGAGCCGACAAATCATACGCAAAATAAAGCAAGTCAATGAGATGGCACCCCCAATCTGCTAGCATCCCACCACCGGTCGCCCAGTAGGAACGCCATCGGCGCGGATGAAGATCCTCGCTATAGGGCAGAGCCTCGGTGAGAGGACCATTCCACAAATCCCAGTTAATGGTTTCAGGCACGGGCCGGGCGGCTGTGATCGGACTCCAAGGTTCAACAAAATACATGCCGCGACTCATTCCACCAGTCCAAATATGCGCTTCGACCGGTCGCCCGAGACGATTGGACTTTAGAAGCTCAACCGCCTGCATCCGACCCGTGAGACAGGCCCGCTGGTTTCCCATCTGGGTGTAGAGTCCAGGGCGGGCGGCCAGAGCTTCACGAATCACGCGCAACTCATCCAGTTGGTGCACGAGAGGCTTTTGACCATAAACATGTTTCCCGTGTTTTAGAGCCGTGACCATCATCGGACAATGATGAAAATCCGGTGTATCAACAATCACCGCATCAAACTGGTCAACCCGGTTGGAAAAGGCTTCGCGATAATCACTCACTCTCCAGGCAGAACCAAAATCCATTTCAACTTTCGCAAAAGCGGTTTTATCCACATCGCAAAAACCGGCAAACTCAACCATGGGGTGATCCTTGAGTTCTTTGCGTTGCAGGTTTCCGATGCCATTTACGCCGATTTGAAAAATCCGTAGGCGACTATTTTTGTTCGTTGCCGCACGGATCGCAGCAGCATTGGATAACACTCCTACTCCAAGAACCACAGTTGATTGGAGAAAGTGGCGACGAGAAAAGGCAGGAGTCTCGGTTGAATGATCAGTTTTCATGATAAAGATCTTACCAGTTGATCGAAGCCTGGGCGAACTCCTTTTTTCCGTCTTTACGGTCTTTCAGTGTTCATCCGTGCCAGCTTAAACTCTGTATCAGCAATCCAAATTCCCAATAAGCATGGTTACTATCAAATTTAAACTCTGGCTTCTGATAGGCTCAGAGGTGAGTCCCTTTCATTCGTCACCTTTGCAAAAACCACCATCATTGTTTTAATTTAACACTGCTTTTTCGGAAGACTTCAATTAGACTGATTAACTTATGCAGTGGATCACAATCATTTTCACCTTCTTGATCTCGGCGATTTCGCTCCATGCCCAATCCGGGCCCCCGACACTGTTGAAACCAAATTTCCAGACAGGAAAAACCTATCGATTCATCACTAACAATAAGGTCTTAATGGAACCTCCCGGAGAAGCACCCCGCCAAATCACCCTGGAACAGCATGCCCGGTACGATGTGAAACCCGGTACTATCAATTTAAAGGGTGTCTCCCTGCGGGGTTACACCGAAAAACTCCTAGTCAACATTCAGTCCGGCCAAAAATCCATGACCTACGATTCTTTGGCGAAAGACAACCAACAAACCACCATTGGGAAACACTTTGAATCAACCGTAAACCGTTATGTAGACTTGGAGCTTGATGAAAAGTTGAGAATTCTATCACATCAAGAAGGTGGCCGCTCCGTTGGAGCAACTCCGTTGCCCGGCCTGCCGCGCTTCGGTCCTGAAGAACTTGTCCAACTCATTGACTCCATTCCCCAGGGGTATTCTCCCGATCCTGTAAGTGTTGGCGACGAATGGGTTTTGCGCGGTAAGCGGCCCGTAGGCGAACTTGGTGAACTTGGTTTTGAGATCAGTTACAAGAATCTTGGCTTTCAGAAATATGAAGGGAACGAGTGCTTGGTTATCGAATTCCGCGGTCAAATGACCGGTGACATCACCGATGAATCAAGGCGTAATGTTGACTTTCAAGGGTCGAGAATATCTGGAAACCTCGTCTATGACCCCGCTCTAGGGATGACTCGTTACAGTGAACACCATGTGGCCATGGTAGTACAAACCCCCGCAAAAGCGGACAACACAAAGAAACCCGTGCCCATGGAGCAGCGAGTTACCTTCAAACTAGTTCACATTGTAGACAAAAAATAGCACTACGCAAGCCATTCGGCGTTTTTGCGTTCGTAAAACGACCTCTCCTCATCCGTGCAATCCCGGCATGCCAAAACTCGGTACACCTTGCCATTGGTCCAGAAAACTGAGAACAAATAACGGTTCGTCACCGTTTTACCAAGATTGAAGTACCGGGTCTCACCTTCCTCATCCAACTCAGGTAGAAGTCGAATCGAAAACGGATCCTCAAATGCCTCTGCCACCTCCCCAGGGGGAGTTGTCTTCAGATCAAAAGGACAATTGAGCCAATCAAATTCCATAGGGTGCGTTAGTTGAACAAAAACGGCTAAAACGCAAATTATCGTAGGAGCGTTCTGATTTTAATCAATCACTCATCAAAACTAATTTCAAATCACCAGAATCAGATAGTTATATCTTATTAAATTTAAGTTTATATTAAGTAATCCGGTGATAAATTGGGGGGGAATTTGAAAGCATTTTTCCTATCTTCAATTTTTTTGGTGGTGATTTTCGCTTTGGCGGGTTGCCAAACCATGCCTTACGCCCCCCCGGCAGTTCCTGTGCTTGTGCAGTCTGTCGAAATTGATACCACCGAGTTCCACGGTCGCCCCGATGTTTATGCCGACATTAAGGGACGACTATCCAGTAACGCAGCGCAGTTGGTGGACATCAAGCAATCCCGGGGCAAGGGAAATTTGCTTATGGTTGAGGTCAACGAGCAAACCCCGCGAGGAAGCACCGGGACAAACAAAGTTCCCAACCCACCATTTCAAACCCGGGTACCGCTTGAAGTTCTGGGACTAATGCCTGGACAAAAATATCTGGTTGACGTTAACGGTTTCAAAACTCAATTCCAAATGCCCGTTCCAGAGTGCGATGAATATTTCAGCGCTACCTCCCACGCGGATCTGGAACTGCCCAGTTATTGAGTTTCCATTTAATTCTGACGTTGCGTTTTTTGGGAAGGAGGGCTAAATCGTTACCTCCAAACACAAACGCCATATGAAAAGACTACTGCCTCCCAGCTTCGGAATCCTCACTTTTGCAGTTTTGCCGATTTTTGGCTTCTCTCAAAATGCTGCCGAGATCGCAACCGGTTTTGAAAACAAGAAGATCGAAGCAATCGAGAAATACATCGCTGATAATCCCACCGCCAAGGATATCGAACAAGCTTATTCCATTTTGGTCAACGCTCAAATGACTCTCGGAAACACGGATGCTGTGCTCAATACGCTGGACAAGTGTTACGCCATTGCTCCCAAAGGCGAAAAGGCAGTCTTGGGAACCCTGATTAGCGAAATCAGCCGCCCGTATATCGAAATGTGTGCGCAAAAAGGAAGCAAAGAACGAGGCAAAAAATTTGTCGCCCAATTAAAAAATGATCTTGCCGCCCACCCAGAAGCCCTAAGTATCAACGGATTCATTGATCAGATCGCAGCAGACCTCTACGTTCCAGGAATCGGCGACACCCTCAACATCAAATTTGAAGCGACTGACGGCACCAAAGTTGATCTAGCTAGCATGAAAGGAAAAGTGGTCTTAATTGACTTCTGGGCCACCTGGTGCGGCCCCTGCGTAGAAGAAATGCCCAATGTCATTTCCGCCTACGAAACTTATCATGACAAGGGTTTTGAGGTGGTGGGAATCTCGCTGGACGAAGACGCGGCAGCCCTTAAAAAATTCACTGAAGCCAATGGTATGAAATGGCCCCAGTATTTCGATGGAAAAAGCTGGGGCAATGTTCTCGCTGGCGAATATGGAATTAAAGGCATTCCCGCGACTTTTCTCATCAACAAAGAAGGAAAAATCATCGCCACCAACCTTCGTGGAGATGAATTGGGTCAAACCATCAAAAAAGAACTTGAACTCTAGCCAAGTTTCTGCTTGGAACACAAAACTTGCGCTTCAATAGCCCAAATTCCGATGGTCATCGTTTTGAGCTTCGGGTATTTGTGATTGCCTGATTCTTTGACTAATTTCCTTCAACGCATTAATCACTGTTGGCGGAGTTGCTGGCAGAGGAAGATCTATATCCAAATGGGTTGATCCCGCAAATTCTTGAAGGGCATGCCATACGGCCTGCCTCACGGAGCTTGCCAGCAACACCGGAGCTTCACTGCAGGGATCACCAGGGGCGGATGTGGGATCTGTGGATGGCCGGAGCCGGTCGGACTCAAAAATACAGGGGGCCTCATTAAAGCCTTTTATCCCATGCTCAGCTGGAAACATTTCACTTGGTTCAGCATCAGGATCCGGCACTGCCTCGGAAAGTACCCAGCCTGACCCTATGGCAAAGGCCCGCGCCAGTTGGGCCGCATCCCGATCCCCCTGATTGAGGGTCGGCGAGCCCTCATGGGCGATATCAACTCTCAAAACATCGACTTCGCCAGTAAACGTATCAATCTGCACCTCGCTAACCGCAGCTGCGTAGGTGTAGGCAGAAAAGGGCCATCCCGTGCCACTGACCCGGTCCCACCAAAGATTGGGCGTGCGATGATAACCCGTGACCATGAGGTTGACGCGCTTCATCCAGGCCCCCTCAATCAATTGATTAAACGAAAGTGGATTCACACTACCAGTCCGGGTTCCGACCAGGCCATTAGCAAACACTATCGTCTCCAGTTCAATCGTGTTTTCCCCCCGGGCCGTGAAAATCTGCAGGGCCACCCCCCGCAGGCTACGGATGAGCTGTTGACAGGCATCATCAATCGCCCGCAGGATCAGGCCGGCCACATCCACCCCCAGCACGGGAGTTGCCTGTGCCAGCACTTCGAAATCCCCGGGGAGAACCCGCACCGTGTCTTCCCCCACACCCAGCCTGGCGGCCACCTCCTCCTTGATTTGACCACTCAAGCCATCCTGGAGATCAACCACACTGGGGCGAACCTGAATGGACCCATCCGGCAGTATTTGCATGAGGACCATCCCCCGGTTCCGCTCCTGCCGGGGGTCTCCGAGGCCAAATCGCAACGGGGTCACTGCGATGCCACGTTTGCAGTTTGGGTGCTGATCATTCCAATCCTGAATTTCCAGATAGCGATTGTAATAGTCCGAGCGTTTAATCACATGGCCCCAGACCCGGCTCAGCGCCACACAATTGACGGGCTGTCCATAAGGTGCGGTGCGGACTTCGGAGCGGTCGTCGTAAAAATTTACCTCCCGAACATCGTGGGCAGGCAGGCCAATCTCATCAGCGACCCGCTGGATGATCTCTTCCATCACCCAGGAACCCTGGGCGGCACCTTCTGCGGGCATGGAGCTGGAGGAAATCCCATTGGTCTTGCAAAGTACCGCGCGCACTCTGAAATGAGGAACAGCATAACATCCATCGCTGTGCAAAATCGCTCGGTCGAGGACGATATCCGAGTCAGAGGCAAAAAAACCAGCATCCAAGGCGAGTCGAATATCAACGGCATGAATATAGCCATCGACTTCGTATCCCACTTCAAAAGAAGCCCGAGTCGCGTGGCGCTGGCCCCGGAACAGTGGAGAGTCCGGGTCCAGCTTAATCTCGACACTGGATCGGGTCTTTTTCGCCGCATGGGTCGCGAGAGCCGCGAGACGCACTGGCTCAAGCTCCATGGCGTTAGCCGGACCAGTGAGGGCACCGGTATCGAGTGTCACTGCACTTTCTGACATGCCCGCAGCCCTGGCCACCGCCGTTCTCACCTCGGTCGGCATCAAGGCCGGAGCACTCACGACGATGGACCTTCCCTCATTCACCCAGCTCACCTTGATCCGTGGCGCAGATTCTGGACATGGCCGCTGAGGACTGATAATGAGCGAGCCCTTCAATCGACGGGGCGATGCGTCGATTCCTGCTGGAACATTACCCCGCTCGATTTTATGAGCCCCTCCATGGTAACTTTTCATAGCCAAGGCGTGTTCCAAAGTCAAAATCCCCGGGACCTCGTGATAATCGATTTTAATCGCAACTCTTGCCCGGTAACAAGCTTCCAGATCGTGCCCAACGATGATGGCGACTGGCTGCCCTTCGTAACACACTTCATCCTCTGCGAGTAGAGGCTCATTCTTAAATTGCTCGCCGAGCGTGTTATTGTGACGACCGAGATCTTCCGCAAACATCACCGCCTCGATCCCTCGAACAGCACGGGCAGCGGTAGCGTCTTTCCGGGCAATCGCCCCTGAAGCATGAGGACTCCCCAACAACACGACAAAAAGTCGGCGATGCGACGCACGCCAGTCGTCAGATTGAAGCGTCGTGTGATTCGACGACGGCCCTGCTGAATAAAGAGTATTATCTCTGGGACGGGTCTGGGTCTGAATCCGGTCAGGACCGGAACCCGGACGCTCCGGTAAATGCTTCTGCCCAGGTCCAAACTGAAATGGAAAGGGCGTGATGTTATCCTGTTCGTTACTCATCCAACCGAGTCAAAAAATGGTTGATCCTGACGGGAAATCTCCCGGGTGATGCCAAGATCCAGAGGTTTCACGTGGTTGGAGGTGGGATGTTGATAGAAAAATTTCTGAATCAGAGTCATGACCAATTGCTTCCGGTAATCGGCGTTGGCTTGCCCCACATCAGTTTTTGTAACTCGGATCTCCTGAAACAAAATATTTAAGGCTCCAAAAAGCACTTCTTCGTTCCAAGCCCTTCCTGAAAAAAACTCTTCGGTTTGCCGGGCACGGATGGGTCGATCAGCGATACCACTAAAGGCAATCCATGCCTTTGCAATCGTCTTTTCACGCAGTTCAATGGCAAACGCCCCGGTCACAAATGGAGTGCAAAGACTTCGGCGCGGACCCACCGTATAAGTATCGCAGAGCCGGCTGGTCATCCCCCGGTTGGCCAGGGCAGCAGCATTTGCTCTCGGGATCACCACGCATCGAATCACTTCACCAGGCCGAAGAATGGTTCGCCCGTTTCCTTCATAATAGTGCGAAATCGGGGCATTCCGTTCACCTTCACTCGACAAGAGAAGCAACCGGGCATCCATCGCGATGAGAAGCGGCGCAAGCTGCCCAGCATCTGAAGCCACAGCAGCATAGCCGCCCAGGGTCGCACGGTTTCGAACGAGACGAGAGGCAAATTTACCGAGGGCCTTGAGAAAAGCAGGATACTCCCCGCCAATCGCCTCCCCAATCCTTGTGAGATTCACCCCTGCCCCAATTTCCCAGAATTCCTGATTGGTCCGGATCATTTGCATCTCGGCGACTTCTTCGATCGAAATTAGACTTTGAAAATCAATCGTCTTGATTTCTTCAATCAGCCTGGTTCCCCCGGCGACGATCCGAGCCTCGGGATATTGCCCAAGGAGCCTTTGCAAATCTGCTACCGTCTTGGGACGATGAAATCTCCGCTTCTGCCGATCCACATAATCCAAATTTTCCGCAGGTTTTTTGATGAACAGAGCCTTGGTAAACCGGTCGCCAAAAATGTCCTTCTTCCCTGTCCACACTTCATTCTGCTGGCCAGAGTGACTCGTTCGCTGACTGGCTTCGTGGCGGCGGGTTTCAGCACCGGCGAAAAGCCGCCCACCAGCCTCCCTGATTGATGCCACATCCGAAGTCCTCGAAACCAGCGAATCAAACTGCTCGTTCATCTGACCGATCCGCCGCAGATCGGACCGATAATAGCCTTCAAAAAAAAGAGCCAAAATCGCCATGCGCCGGGCCTTTCCGCACTCCACATGGTCGAGATTGAGAATCCCAACCGCCGGGTGCCCGGGATCCAGATTTGCAATTCCCTCTGAAGTCCAAACCATCGCATCTGCCAGCATGGGCAGAAGAATCAAATTCGCATCCACACTCCGAAATCGCGGCAACCCACCATTGATTTCTCCCAGAATCACCGGTACTCCACCCTGCCAGGGACTTACATCCGCATAATGCGCAAACTGAGGGTCCAGATTTGCCAGGAATTGCGCCAGCGTCATCGCCGCCGGTTCATTTTCGATCCGGCAAATCTCTCCATCTAATTCGAATGTAAACCAGCTTTGCATGAGGGATTTCAGCAGCCGTCGGAATATTTTGCATCTTCCGCTACACCAGCGGAGAAACAGACATCGCGACGATCACAATCCTAAAAACGGACAAGACCAAAATCTAACCACGGTTTTATTCGATAAATTCCACTTTGGTCTAAAAAATTTCCTGCTTTTTCGGGCCTTTTCCACGAAATTATTTTTTTGCTTTGATTTTCATGGTTAGGTTGTTTGATTTGCTCCTTATGTCCATCTTGAAACAAACTCATCCCTGGCTCGATAATCTGGTCGTTTACGATCCAGGCAAACCCATCGATGAAACCGCCCGGGAAATCGGTCTCCGTCCCGAAGACATTATTAAACTGGCATCCAATGAAAACTCTCTGGGTCCCTCCCCAAAAGCGGTGGAGGCGATGAAGAAAGCTCTTGAATCCGCCCATATCTATCCCGATGGCGGCGGCTACAAGCTGCGCACCGCCATTGCCGAAAAACACGGACTTCAACGGGAAAACATCATTCTGGGAAATGGCTCCAATGAAATCATCGAACTCATCGGACACGGCTTTTTAAAACCGGGCGACAACGTCATTGCCGCCGCCCATGCCTTTGTTGTTTACAAGCTCATGGCCACGCTTTTCGGCGCTGAAACCATCGAAGTCCCCGATCCCGGTTTTGTTCATGATTTGGATGCCATGGCCGCAGCAATCACCCCAAAAACCCGGAAAGTATTCATAGCCAACCCTAACAACCCGACTGGAACCATGGTTTGGCAGGAGGCGATTGATCGTTTTATGGACAAAGTGCCCGACCATGTCATGGTGATTTTTGACGAAGCCTACCACGAGTTTCTTGATGAACCGCCCAACACCATGAAATTCATTCGCGAAGGCCGAAATGTCGTCATCATGCGGACCTTTTCGAAAATCCAGGGCCTCGCCGCTCTCCGGATTGGCTACGGCATCACCACCCCGGAAATCGCACAAGTGCTCCAGAAATGCCGCCAACCTTTTAATGCCAACGCCATAGCTCAAGCTGGTGCCCTCGCAGGCCTGGAAGATCAGGATCACCAGGAAAAGACTCGGGAAATGAACCGCATCGGTCTGGCCTTTTATAATGCCGCGTTCAAGGAAATGGGTCTGGAGTATGTTCCAAGCTTTGCCAATTTTGTGTTGGTAAAAGTCGGCAATGGAGATGAAGTCTTCCAACGCATGCTCAAGCGGGGAGTCATCATCCGGGCGATGCAAACCTACAAACTGCCTGAATGGGTAAGAATTTCCGTGGGTAAGCCCGGTGAAAACCAACGCTGCGTGGCAACTCTGAAAGAAGTCCTCGCTGATATGACCTCACTTTGAAAGTATGACTAGACACGAATGGCATGATCGGGACGATGACAACCAGCAGATCTATTACCGGGCAAATCACCATGCCGGGAAATGGACCTTTCACTCCCGGCCCAAAAACGAGGAATTCTGGATCAATTACGAAATTCCACCACTCGCCATGCTGGAAGCCTTCCGGGAAATACTTTGGAACAAAATTCAGCGTCGGCGGGCTCCTGAAAAATTCATCAATGATATCGATGAAATGCTGGAAGAACTCAGAGCCGCTGCGCCCCCCGAGCAAGACGAATAACTGGATGGTCGTTTACTTACTCAAATTTAAAGCGGATTTCCATGGCTTTAAAAACTGCAAATCAATTTTCAGCAGTTGATTATTTGTGGGGCTCCGACGAGGCTCACCTGCCTGGCTCCGACATATTTTCCATCCCAGGAGTAGCTTTTTCCGTCGGGCGAATACTGGACTGAACAATCGGGCTCAGTCAGCAACCAGGGTGACCAAGCTGGCCAGGTTTTGAAATTTTTGAGGGTCTCAAAAACCACCTGGGGCGGTGCATCGATCTCAATGGTTCAGGAAATATGGACCGCAGGCATGATCTAAATTTCGATGGATCGTCACCTCCGTCAAGAAATCAGTAGGTAGCGTTGTCCGCTTTGATGCGGAAACGCGCCTTAATTTCAGCCTTGATTTGTTTGCCCGGAACAGGCGAAAGTGTCTTTTTATCATGGAACCTGATCCGATAACGCTTCTGGAGAGTCTTTATTCCGCAGTGGTGGCTGATGTGCTTGATGGTTTGGGCTACCGCAACCAATGCCTCAGCGCCAGGATTCATTCGCTGACGCCTTCCAGTCGAATTTGTGGGCGAATCTTCGCCGCTGCGGCCGAGGTGGTTGATCACATTCCAGCGGAACCCTACAAACTGGAAATGGCCGCCATCGACCAAATGAAACGTGGCGATGTTCTGGTGGTGGATGCGGGGCACGACACCACCTGCGCCTTTTGGGGTGAATTGCTCTCCACCGCCTGCCAGGCCAAGGGAGTGCGTGGGATTGTGATGAGTGGCTGCACCCGCGACCTTTGGGCACTGAATCAGATGGGTTTTCCTGTTTTCGGCATTGGCGCGATGCCCGCCGACAGCAAAGGACGACTGGATGTGGTGCGGATCGGTGAACCAATCGAGCTGGATGGAGTAAAAATCAAAAACGGGGATTACCTCCTTGGTGATCTGGATGGCGTGGTGGTGATCCCTGCTGAGGTCACCACGGAAACCCTGCGGCTCGCCCGGGAAAAGGTCTCCGGGGAAAACACCGTGCGGGAGGAACTCGCCGCTGGTGTCCCCGTTGCTGAAGTTTTCGCAAAACACGGTATTTTGTGAGCACTGTAAAGCCACACCGCGTATTTATTGCAGGTCTCTTTCACGAGACCCATTGTTTTGTGGACGACCGTACCCAACTGGCTAATTTCGAAATTCGGAGGGGGGCTGATCTTTTCGCCTGTTCGGGAGATGCCTCGCCGCTCGGGGGCGTGCTCGACTTTGCCCGCCAGGCAGGCTGGGAGATCGTGCCCGCCACTGATTACCGGGCCATGCCCAGCGGGCTGGTGGATGATGAGGTGGTCGAGAATTTTTGGGCAGACTTTGTCTCGGCGTGGAAACCGGATCTGGATGCCGTTTACCTGGTCCTGCACGGGGCCATGGTTTCCGAATCGATCCCCGATGTCGAGGGCGAGATCCTGGGGCGGCTGCGAAAGTTGCCCGGTGCGGCCGCGTTGCCGGTCTTTGGCGTTTATGATCTGCATGCAAATTTTTCACCCGCGATGGCGACTATGGCAGATGCGCTGGTGGCTTATCGGGAAAATCCCCATGTGGATGCCCGCGAATCAGCGATCCGTGCCGCCGTCCTTTTGAAACGCTGCCTGGATTCCGGGAAAAAGCCCCGCATCACCCTGCGACGCACTTCGCTAATTTGGATCCCGAGTCGCACCGGCACCGCAACTGATCCGATGGCCTCGCTGGAGCGCTGCGCCCGCGAAATCGAAGCCGCCCACGATGCGATCTGGACCGTCAATGTCACGGCTGGCTTCGCCTATGGTGACACGCCCTATACCGGGGTCAGTTTTCAAGTCATCACCACTGCGGATGATGCCACTACCACAACCGCACTTGATCAACTGGAGGCTCTCGCAATCCAGCTCGATGCCCGGCAACCCGAAATCAACGAACTCTCCGTTGATGAAGCGCTCGACCGCCTCGCGCAGGATCCCATTGCCGGATTAACCGTGCTCGTTGAACCCAGTGACAACATCGGCGGCGGTGCGCCAGGAGATGGCACGGGTTTATTGCGGGCACTGGTCGGGCGGGGCGTTACAAATGCCGCCGTTTGTCTCAATGATCCTTCCGCAGTGAGTCAACTGGCGGGACTTTCCCCGGGGGAGCGGATCACCCTGCCGCTGGGCGGTCGCGGCAGTCGGCTCGATTCTGGACCATTTGTTCTCGAAGTCGAACTGGTTTCTCGAAACGAGGGCCGTTTTCCCTTGCGGGACAGGCAAAGTCACATCGCCTCGGTTTCCGGGGACAGCTTCGACATGGGTCCCTGTGCCGTGGTCCGGCATGGAGGAGTCACGATTCTACTCACTTCCCACAAGACCCCACCCTTTGATCTTGGACAATGGTTCAGCCAGGGGATCGATCCCGCCAGCCTTGCGGTCATTGTGGTCAAAGCCGCAGTGGCTCATCAGCGTGCCTACGATCCCATCGCTGCTCGCAGTTTCTGGGTTGACACCCCCGGCCCCTGTTCCAGTCGACTTGATCGCCTGCCTTATCTTCGGTATCGAAATCAACCGAAACGACCGGATATATAGTCTTCAGTCTTTTTGACAGAAGGATTCCTGAAAATGTTAGTGGTTGTATCGTACTCAATCAACTCGCCCAAGTAGAAAAAAGCGGTTTTATCCGATACCCGGGTCGCCTGTTGCATGTTGTGTGTCACAATCACGATCGTGTAATCCGCCTTTAATTGGATGATCAAGTTCTCAACCGTAGCGGTTGAAATCGGATCAAGCGCAGAGCAGGGCTCATCCATCAAAATAATCCCAGGCCGTATCGAGATTGCTCGGGCAATACAAAGACGCTGCTGCTGACCACCGGAAAGACTCAGACCGCTGCTATTTAGCCGATCCTTAACCTCTTCCCAAAGCCCCGCTCCTCTGAGACTCTCCTCCACTCTTTCATCAAGAATTGACTTGTCCTTGATTCCCTGCATGCGCAGCCCGAAGGCGACATTTTCATAAATGCTTTTCGGAAATGGGTTGTATTTCTGAAACACCATTCCGACACTCTTACGTAATTCGATTTCATCAACATAGGGATCATGAATATCGATTCCGAGAATTTCGATATTTCCCTTGGTGATCGCGGCAGTGGGAATGAGATCATTCATACGGTTGAAACAGCGCAGCAGGGTTGATTTACCACAACCCGAGGGTCCGATAAATGCCGTTACCTCACCTTTTAAAATATCCAGGGAAATATTTTTTAACACGTCTTTCTTGCCGTCATAAGCAAAGTTCAAATCATTAACTTTGATCACCTTTTCAACTTCACCACCGGACATGTTTTGCCCGGATGAAGTGACTCGATCTTCCGTTGAGGGTGTGCTTTGATCCATCTTTGTTGGTGTAAGAATATTGTTGCTGCTCATTTGATTTACCACTTGTTTTTACTCCGATAGTGAATTCTGAGAAATACTGACAGAGCGGCTAAAATCATTACTAAAACCATGAACACAAATACCGAACCATATTGCATCGGTTGAGTGTACTTCGACTGCGGAATTCGAGCGGCCACGGTGTAGATATGGTAGGGCATGGCCTGCACTGCCTGGGAGAAAAATGCGAAGACCTGGCCAATGGGGCTTAACCCAATCCCACTGAGTCCTTCCCAAGGTAATTTGTCCTTGTGGGCCAGAGCTGCTGTGAACATAATTGGTGCGGTCTCGCCTGCCACCCGGGTAATTCCAAGGACGGAGGCGGTCAGCATCCCCGGAAAAGCATAGGGCAAAACCGATTTGTAGATCGTCTGCCATTTCGTGGCACCGAGAGCAAATGATGCTTCCCGAAACCCCATGGGAATTGATTTCAGGGACTCCTCACAGGCGGTGATGATTACAGGCAGCACCATGACCGCGAGAGTACACCCACCGGCCAGCAAGCAGGTTCCCCAACCCTGAAACGCGAGATATCGTCCCGTTCCAAAAAGCTCAATGGCACGCCAGCCCTCAACCCGCAACTCGGAAGCGGTTGTGATCACCGGGAAAAACAGGCAGAAAAGGCCCAGTCCAAACAGACCGAACACAACCGAGGGAACCCCGGCCAGATTCATAATCGCAAGAC
>JBGSJM010000117.1:0-35053 GCA_041742015.1 Verrucomicrobiales bacterium
GTGATTATCGAACAGGGCGCTCACGATGGCCAACTAGCCCGCGATATTCTCGCCGGGTTTCGCTCCCGGAATAGTTCTTTGCTCGAAAATCTCGAATACCGGATCGTGGAACCCAGCGAATCAAACCGCAGAAAATTGAGGGAAATGGCTGATGGTACAGGGTACGATCTGTCATTGTACCCTGTACCATCCCTCAACGATGTCCGGGTGGAGTCTGGTATTTTTCTCTGCAATGAATTGCTGGATGCCTTCCCTGTTCGCCGTTTTAGCTACCAGAATCGCACCTGGCGGGATCTTTGTGTCCGTGCTTCGCCCGATGGAACATCACTCACCATGAGTACCATGGAAATACAAGATAATGATGATGATTTTGCAAGGTTCGAAAAATTGATCGGCCCGAAACGAGTTTTTGAAGACGGGTATGTCACTGAATTTTGCCCGACATTAAAAAACTGGGTTCAGGATTGCAGTCGGATTTTCGAAAAAAACGGCTTCTGGCTGGTGATCGATTACGGGTTTGAGGCGAATCAATATTTTGCGGATTCTCGGCGCACCGGAACATTGCAATGTTACCATCAACATCGTGCTCACGAAAACCCGCTCGCCCTCCCCGGGGCAACCGATATCACCGCCCATGTGAATTTTAGCGACCTGATCAACGAGGCAGAAAATGCCGGGCTAGAATTTTGTGAAATAACCGATCAATCCAAGTTTTTAACCCAGGTCGGAAAACCGTGGCTACTAAGTCTGGATGGTCAAGCACCCGGCAAAGAAGATGCGGCACGTCTCCGCCAGTTCCAAACCCTGACCCACCCGGCCATGATGGGCCGCACTTTCCAGGTGGCACAGTTTCGCAAGTAAATAGGCAATATCCCTAAAACCAGCAAGTCCGAGCCTGATCGGCTCGGACCTCGGCCCGTGTTACAACACTTCAGCAGCCTTGGGCGGATCCTCTGGCGCAGGGTCTTCCGGCTTTGGTTCACCTGGAGGCGGCGTTGGAGGCGTGGACAGCATGTCGATATGATCCACCTTCATTTCCTTCAGATGATTCCGGGCATTTTCTGGAAGTCCTTCGATTCCTCGTCCTGCATCATAGGGGCCGTTGTATATTTCCTCACCCTCTTTGTTCCTGATGGTAATTTGCCCTTTGCCATCGTTTTGTGAAATCACCACGGAGCCCTGATCGTTATTGATTTGTACGGAGGACTGACTTTTTGAAATGGAATTGCGGGAAAAGGATTCATTGCGGGTACGATCTTTCCTGCCCTCATCCTGTCCTCTCGGGTTGTCAAATCGGGGAGGTTCCGGCATCCTGCCAAACGGATTAAACTCTTTATGATGTCGCTGCATTTCATTTTGCCACTGACGAAGTTGATCGGGTGACATGCCGGGCATCGGAAACCCAAAATGACGGTCTATAACTGGCATTTCATGTTCTCCCAGAGTGACTGATAGTTTTTGTTCACTTCCTTTTCTGATGTAGGTCAATTCAACGGCATCCCCTTTCTTTTTCGCACGGATCAGGGTGGCGAGGTGCTCAGGGGTCGTCAAGATTTGATTGTCGAGCATGGTCAGGACATCCCCTGCTTTCAGGCCGGCTGTGGCTGCGGGAGAATCCGAAGGGATGTGGGCAACTTGGATGCCGAACCCCTCTCCCAGTTCAAGGTGTTGTCGCAATGCTGGCTGGAGTTCGGAGGTTGCAACACCCAGCCAGGTACGCATTTCTTTTTTCGGTTCAGGCTCTGGGTTGGTCGGGGCGGCGACAGATGTCAGTGCGCTGCCAAGTGCGAGCATTAATAGAGACTTGATATATTTATTCATTTCATTCAGTAGTTGGTTTTAGTTTAGTCAGTTTGTATGGGAATCATAATGACCTCACGGCGAGGCGTAAATATTCGGATATCGGTAGCGGTGTTGGGATTACGCCAGTGATGGATATCTTCAAAGTCCAATTCAAGCCGCTCCCGGGGCCCCGATTCGGAGTCAAATATGCCGCCTGAGGACGCTCTGATCAGGCGACCCTCATTGGACACCGGAAAAAACTCGTCCTGGCTTCGTGTCTGGGTAGGCGAGGCTGTTTTGCTAGAAACAGTTGTTTTCTGATTGGACATTGCGCTTTGCACCTTCCAAAAGGTGGTGCCGCAAAAAACGAGAGTACAGGCAGCCAGAGTGGGGAGCATCCACCGTGAGCGTTGTTTGATCACCGGAGCGGAGGCCTGTTTGGTGTACTCAAGAGCCAGTTCATTGATAAAATTGACACTGAGTTTCGAGGGAACGAGTCGACGCAACTCGTTCTAAAAATCTTGGTCCTCCGGAGATATGTATTCATCTTTTTCGCTCATCGATCTTCCCATGATCAAGAGCGACGAACCGATTTTGATTTGTTTAAAAACTTACCAGGAAACGACTTTTTCCAACTTTTTTTGCCACCTGGCCATTTGTTTTTTTACGTTTGCCGGGGACGGAGCTCCAATCGCAACCCTCGCTTTCAGAGCGGCTTGGACATCCAGAACCTGGTAAACATCTTCGCGAAACACCTCGGAAAAGGCGCGGTATTGCTCCAGAGGGATATTTTGAAAGGCCATTTTATTACTCAGCGACCAGGCTGTTAATTTACCGACGATTTCGTGGGCATGGCGAAAAGGGACCTGTTTCAAAACGAGATAATCAGCAATGTCCGTGGCCAGTAGAAAGGGATCATCGGTGGCGGCGGCGGTGACAGCTTCCCGGATTTTTGCTGCCTTCATCATTTCAGCAAAGACTTCGAGGGCTATTTTTACGGTATCAATTGAGTCAAAGAGCGGTTCTTTATCCTCCTGCAAATCGCGATTGTAAGTCATGGGGAGACCCTTCAAAGTGGTCAGGATCGACATAAGATTCCCGACGAGACGCCCGGTTTTCCCCCGGGTTAATTCTGCGACATCGGGGTTCTTTTTCTGCGGCATTAGACTCGATCCGGTGGTGTGGGCATCACTCAGCTCGATGAAGGCAAATTCCGCAGTGGCCCAGAGGATGACGTCTTCACTGAGACGGGACAGGTGGATTCCGATCATGGAGATGACAAAAATCAGCTCTGCCACAAAATCACGATCACTCACGGCGTCCATGCTGTTTTGGGTAATCGCGGGGAAATTGAGTTTTTCGGCAGCCACATTCCGGTCCAACGGGATGGTGGATCCGGCAAGGGCACCGGAGCCCAGGGGCATCACATTGATTCGTTTGAAGCAATCTTCAATTCTGCCCTTGTCCCGCTCCAGCATTTCGATATAAGCAAGAAGATGGTGGGCAAAGAGAACCGGCTGCCCCCTTTGCAGATGGGTGTAGCCTGGGACCACGGCAGCAGGGTGCTGCTGGGCGAGGTAAAGCAGCGCTTTCTGCATTCCGACCAGGAGCTGGAATATGGCCTCCGACTCGGCGCGGCAATAAAGCCGGATATCCAGCGCCACCTGATCATTGCGACTGCGCGCGGTGTGGAGCTTCGCCCCGACATCTCCAATTTTCTCGGTGAGAGCCTTTTCGATATTCATGTGAATATCCTCAAGGCTGGTTTTGAACTCAAATTCACCAACGTCGATTTGCTTTTTGATTTCCCGGAGCCCCCGTGCGATTTCTTTCTCCTCTGCTTTAGTCAAAATCCCGGCAGCCTGGAGCACGGCGGCATGGGCAATGGAGCCCTCCACATCATAGGGATAAAGGCGCCAATCGAATGAAATCGATTCACCATAGATTTGAACAAGATTCGAAGTCTCAACTTGAAAACGGCCTTTCCACATGGCTTCTCACTCACGGTAACAGGGACATTTTGCAACCGGAAAGTGCCGTTTTGAAGGTGGATCACAAAAAAAGGGATCGTTGATTATTTTAAAGAATTAACCCACATCGATATATCAATACCGATGTGGGTCTGGAGGGTTTGGAAGTGGGGTGGTAGAGAAATCCGTGAGGATTTCTCTAAACGAATAGAAATTAGAAGGATAAGCGGGCTCCGAAGACCATATTGTGAGTGAAGTGTTGGTCGATCACAAAGTCCAAGTGCTCATAGCTGGTTTCGCCCACGCCGAGAAGCTTATACTGAAGGAACACATCAACACATTTGGCAACAGGCACATCAACACCAGCGATAAACTGATAGGTCAGTGCAGTAGCCGACTCGGGACTTCCATAAGCAACAGGAGCAAGAGGAGGAGTTGGAGCCCCAAAATTGAGGGTGAGGTTGTTTTCCGAAAAACCGATACCGCCGCCGACGTAACCGGTAAAGCCGCACATCGGAATTTCTTTGAGCATGTTCACCATTATAGCATTGGTTTGCATTTGCCCCCGGATACCGTAATCGACAAAGCCGTTTCCGTCGAAAATATCACTGGTAATACGGCCAATGTCGTTTTTCGCACGCAGACCTTCAACTTCAAACCGGGTGCCGCAAAAAAGATCCGAGTAAACCCCAGCACCGCCACCGAAGATATATCCCTGATCCATATCGATTTGTTCGTTCGAAGGAAAAAGAGGTTCGTGACCATCTACGTTGCCGTCAAAAAAATAACCTCCGTAACCGAAGACATAACCCGTAGGTCCGCAAGTTGAATCTTTTGCACCAGCACAATGGAAGTCGCCAGAGAAGGCAAATCCAGGAAGAGCGCAAAGTGCAGCCAAGATGGTGTGTGACAATAGTTTTTTAATCATATTATTTTTCAATTTTAATTCTGATATATTTTAAATATCTTTAAATAATTATAACTAATTTTTTAAAGATATCAATAGAATTTTAAATTTAATTTAAATTAATTAAAAATTTCCTGCCAAAACGACAATACTGAATACTAATGATGCAAAACTTTACCCAACGCAGAGATACGCTCTTCATTTGGCTTGCCATTAGGGCCGAGCGTGGGCTGAAGCCAGCCGCCTTCGTCGTGCTCGTTCCAGGCATAGATGATGACGGCATTGGTGGGGTTGAGATCGCGATTGGCCCGGGTCCATTCGATAGCAGCGAGGATGTGCGCCGCGAGTTCATCGGGCGACGCAGTGGTGGCGTCGATGAGAGGTTTTTGTTGTGCGGGCAGAGTGGGATCGGGTGTGGCTTTAAGCCACGAACACCACGGTGGCGGAAACTCCTGTCTTGGGCGGGTGTCCCAGCCTGCAGTGGCAAAAGTGATGCAGGGGGTCCGCTTACGCTTCCATTTGTCCCACAGTTTCTCACGCACATGATGAGATATTAGCCGCGCATAGGTTTCGGGATCGGGAGTGTAGCCTTTCCCCGCACAAGCATACTCAGAGATGGCGTCGAAGCCGAACGTTGCAAGGTCCTTTTCGGCCTCCCAACCCATCAGCACAAGATAGGGTGCCTTGAGGCCAGCAGCGATGGTTTGACGCCTCAAATCGTCCCACTCCGCCTTGCCAAGCTTGGTGGTCTTCCCGAACAAAAACATCAGCGGTCGGCCATCAAGCACGGTTTGGTAATGAGGATTTTGGAAGTGCTCCACGAGCATGCTAAAAGCTTTTGGTCCCGAGCCATCGAGTCGCGCGCCTTCTTCGACCAGGCAGTAGCGGATGCCTTTCTTGTCCTTCGCGGCCAGATAGCGGGTTAACCCGATGCTCATGCCCGGAGCTTGATCCAGGTAGTCGACAAAAGCCCAGTAGTTCAGACCCGCTTGCGCCGCATAAATGATCTCCTGGTCCATGATCGTCGGCGAGTCGCCGTTGATGCCGACTTTGCCATCACCGTTGACACGGGCAAACCAAGGGAGTCGGAAATGATACTTCGGCTGCCCGAGTGACGCCTCCACGGCCTTTGTCACACTCCCGTCGGCATACCATGCGTCCCAACGGATAGCACCGACGATTGGGGGTTCATCGCTACAAGCAGCGCATGAAACCAGCAACAGAACGGCTAAGAGGATGGGATTCACGCCAAAATCCCCTTTACCACATGCCCATGGACATCGGTCAACCGGTAGCGGCGCCCCTGGAATTTGTAGGTTAATCGCTCGTGATCGATGCCCAACAGGTGCATCAGCGTGGCGTGAAAATCATGGATGTGGAGACCGTCTTTTACTGTGTTGTAGCCAAAGTCATCGGTTTCGCCATACACGGACCCCGCTTTGATCCCCCCGCCAGCAAACCAGGCGCTAAAACAACGAGGATGGTGATCACGGCCAAAATTGGCGCTGATTTTCCCCTGGCAATAAGCGGTCCTCCCAAACTCACCTCCCCAGACGACAAGGGTTTCATCCAGTAACCCCCGCTGTTTCAGGTCTTTCACCAGTGCGGCGGCGGGTTGATCGGTTTCCTGGCACAATTTGGGTAAAGCCCCGGGCAGCCCACCGTGGTGGTCCCAGTCTTGATGATAAAGCTGGATAAATCGCACCCCTTTTTCCGCGAGTCGGCGAGCCTGAAGGCAATTGGCCGCAAAGGAGCCGGGGGTGCGCACATCGGGACCATAACTATCAAGTACTTCGGCGGGTTCAGCACTCAGATCAGCGACTTCAGGGATGCTGCTTTGCATCCGGTAGGCCATTTCATAATGGTCGATCCGGTTTTGGATCTCGGTATCGGGCGTGGTTTCGAATTGATGCTCATGGAGTTCCTTCAGCCGATCAAGCATGAGACGGCGGCTTTCTCCGCTGACTCCGGCAGGATTCCCCAAGTACAATACTGGATCTTTGGCCGCTCGAAATTGGACGCCTTGATGCCGGGTTGGCAAAAAACCACTTCCCCAGAGATGCGAACCGAGAGGTTGCCCACCCTTCCCTTTGGTGATTAACACCGTAAACGATGGCAGATTGGCGTTTTCAACCCCCAGCCCATAACTCAGCCAGGCTCCCATGCTGGGACGACCAGCGATCTGTGATCCCGTCTGGAAAAAAGTGACTCCTGGACCGTGGTTAATCGATTCCGTAAACATGGAGCGCACCACACAGATGTCATCCGCTATTGAGGCTGTGTGGGGTACCAGTTCACTGAACCAGCCGCCCGCCTGACCGTGCTGGGTAAATTTGAAGGGCGAACCCACCATCGGGATGGAAGATTGATTCCCCGACATGCCAGTGAGCCGCTGCCCACCTCGAACCGAGTCGGGGAGCTGCTCCCCGTGACGTTGATTCAAAAGCGGTTTGTAATCAAAAAGATCGAGATGGGAAGGTCCACCCGACATAAAGAGGTAAATAATCCGTTTTGCCTTCGGGGTATGATGAGTGCCACCAAGAATGCCGCGATCCACCGATGTGGATTGTACCCTGTTTAATGGGTCATTGTACCCTGTTGAATCGGGGTTTTCCTTGGCAAGCAGTTCATTCAGCGCCAAGCCGCCCAGGCCCATGCCAAAGCGACTGAGGAGATGACGACGGGAAAATTCGTATAAAGAATTCATGATTTATCGTTTTACCACACAAGCATCGTGGTTCAACAAAGCTTGAGCCAGGACCGTTGCTGCGGCAGCTTCGGGCAAATTAAGGCTGGATTCTCGCTTCGCTGAGCCCACCGCAAGCAGCGCTTTGGCCTCATCGGGTTTTGATTGATAATACGCCAGTTGCTCATGATAAAGCTGGTTCGTGATTGCTTTTTCACGGGCATCTGGCAGGCGGCTGAGACAGCGCAGGAATCCAAGATCGATCATCTGGGCCAGATCTCCGTTGGCCTCGAAATGTAATTTTTCACCAAGCACTCGCGCCGCCTCCACATATTGAACCCCATTGAGCAAAATAAGCGCCTGCAGAGGGGAATCGGTGCGCTCCCGGCGCGACACACAGACCGCCCGGCGCGGGGCATCAAAGGTCAGGAGCGCAGGAGGAGGACTGGTGCGCCGCCAGTTGGTGTAAAGACTGCGGCGATAACCGGCATTCCCACCGCCCGGTGTAACAGGCTTAAACGCCTCCGCCATTTCGTAGGGGTTAACCGCAGGACCGCCGATCGTGAGTTTGAGAAGACCCGAGGCCGCCAGGGCGTTGTCCCGGATCATCTCGGCGGGTAGCCGGAAGCGGGGGCCGCGAGCGAGCCATTGGTTGTCAGGATCATCCGCCATGATGGCGGGGGTGGCGATGCTTTGCTGCTGATAGACCTGACTCATAACGATTTCCTTAACCAGTGCTTTTATGTCCCAGCCACTCTGGATAAACCGCTGGGCCAGGTAATCGAGCAGTTCAGGATAAAGGGGGCGTTCCCCTTGGCTGCCAAAGTCTTCCGTGGTTTTGACCAGTCCCCGGCCAAAGAGATTATGCCACAGGCGATTCACCGTGACCCGCGCCGTTAGGGGATGTTCTGGCATAGTTAGCCAGCGGGCGTAACCCAGACGATTCATCGGAGCGCCCGCAGGCAGGGGCGGCAGGAAATCTGGAGTTCGAGGACCGACTTTCTCTGCCCGCTTGTCATATTCCCCCCGCGTCAGGATGTAGGTGTCTTTTGGTTGGGGCAGTTCCCGCATAACCATGATTTCCTTCTGACTGTCAGCTAGTTTGTTTAGAGCAGCCCGCGCTTCTTTGAGTTCTGCAACGATTGGCTCGATTTTTTCATCAAACGGCATCGAAACATCCCGAGAAAACACCCGAAAATCATCGACCTGACCATTTTTGAAGCCCCTATCCCTCATCCGTTCACCGAGGCTGATAAAGTCATGGCCACCACCAGTGATGTTTTTTGTCAAATTATCCCGAATCACTTCAACTTCAGCCA
The DNA here is from genome assembly GCA_041742015.1 of Verrucomicrobiales bacterium. Classification (GTDB taxonomy): domain Bacteria; phylum Verrucomicrobiota; class Verrucomicrobiia; order Verrucomicrobiales; family DEV007; genus Arctic95D-9. The sequence goes on from JBGSJM010000117.1 coordinate 8,665, forward strand.
GTTTCCCATCGACAAAAATCTTCAATCCAGCGGCTCGACTGCTGCCATCATTCGTCACCACAACGTGTTGCCATTGCTTCAGTGGGATCGATTCTTTGGTGCAGATGCTGATGGCATTTCCAGGCCAAAAGTGAATGAGAGACCATTTTAGTTTTCCTTCTTCGATGAGCAGTTCGTAGCCGCGGCTGGCAGCATCCGTCCAAGCCTGGGAACGATGAAAAACAACTGCTCGCTCCTTGGTATCTGGCGTCTGGAGCCAAAGCGAAACGCTAAAGGGCTCGTGCCGGTCAAAGTTACCCACCGGCGTATCCACGGCATCATCCCCGGTGAATTCGAAAGCCTGCCCCAGCTTTCCGGGGATCAATTTATTGCCACCCTTTAACACGGCGGCGGGATCTTTTGGCGCGGGATCTTTGGGATCTTTTTTGGGTGCCGGAGGTGGCGAGGGGTGAAGGGAATCCGCCAGTCGGTTTGAAACCAACTCATCAAACGTAAAATGCGCCAGTTCACTGTGCGCCAGTTCAAATGCGCTTTGAGCAGCCGGTAGGCGTGCCTCGATTATGTTCACTTTTTCTTGAAGCTCCACTAGCTTGTCTTTTGCCGGCTGATTCGTGAGCATCAGGGTCGGCGTGGGAACGGAGGGCGTAAAATAGGAATAAAGCCCAGCCTCATCGATGTTCTGCATCAGGGAGAAAAGGCCGTAGTAATCTTTCTGGAGAATGGGATCAAATTTGTGATCATGGCAGCGGGAGCACTCGAAGGTCAGGCCTAGGAAAGCCGTGGCCACCGTCTGGGTGCGATCCGCCACGTATTCAACCCGGTATTCCTCCTCGACGCTGCCACCCTCGGTTTCCTGTTGGTGAAGGCGATTAAAAGCCGTTGCCAGCACTTGTTGATCGGATGGATTGGGGAGCAAATCCCCCGCCATCTGCCACGTGATAAATTGGTCGTAGGGCAGATTTTCATTAAACGCTTTAACTACCCAATCCCGCCACGGCCAGACTTCGCGCTCGCGGTCCACCTGAAAACCATAGCTGTCGGAATAGCGAGCCACATCCAGCCAGTCCACCGCCATTCGCTCTCCGTAATGTGGGGAAGCCAGTAGCGTGTTAACCAGCTTTTCCACAGCTCCCGCCGGATCGGTCTGATGAGCCGCAACAAAAGCTTTCACTTCCGCTACGCTTGGTGGCAGGCCAGTCAAGTCAAAACTAATCCTCCGTATCAGTGTTTCCGAGTTGGCTCGGGGCTGGAGTTTCAACCCCCGCGTTGACAATCCGGCGGAGACGATGTGATCAATCGAGTTCTTCGCCGCATCGGGTTTCAGGGAAATAAAACTCCAGTGGGCTTCGTATTCTGCGCCCTGTGAGATCCAGCGGCGCAAGGTATCCACTTCGGCGGCAGTGAGTGGTTCCAGCTTGCTTTTCGCCGGTGGCATTCGCTCCTCGGGATCGTGACTGATGGCCCGTTCGAGAATCAAACTCTTCTCTGGAGCACCTGGGGTGATATGGCCGTCTTTGATCGCATCCGCCCGGACATCCAATCGCAGGCCAGCTTCACGGGTTTTGGGATCCGGCCCATGGCAGTGGAAACACTTGTCCGACAGGATCGGCTGCACATCCCGATTGTAGGTCGCTCTGGCCGGATCGCTGGCATTGAGCGACCCGCCCACCAAGAAAAACAGCAGGCAGAGTAATTTCACAAAATTAAGTGGAACTGGCATTCTCAAATCTTCGCTTTCAGTAAGATGGTTGATTGCACTCCAGACGGAAAGGGCGCGTTCAGGTATGTGAGTCATTGCCAAAAATCTGGATGAACTCCCGGAGAGGCGCAAACCAGTATCGCGACAGGCTTGCCAAGAACCGCTCTGTCTTCCAGTATCAATATCATCACGATGAAAACGCAAACTCTTTTCGCCTTCGCTGCCGTTTGGTTAAACATCAGTCTGGTGGCCGTTGCCGAGGACCGCCGCCTTCTGCCACCCAAGGACCTCAACGGGTATTTCCCTTTCCATCCTCCGGCATCTCTTGATCAATGGGAAACGCGAAAAGACTACGTGCGCCGCCAGATTCTCATTTCTCAGGGGCTCTGGCCCATGCCAGAAAAAACGCCGCTAAATGCGGTGATCCACGGGAAAATTGAGCGCGAAGGTTATACCATTGAAAAGGTCTATTTTGAGAGTGCTCCCGGCTTTTTCGTTACCGGCAACCTTTACCGTCCCACCCAGCCGAAGGGCAAGGTTCCTGCCGTCATGTTCGCCCACGGTCACTGGAAGGACGCCCGTCTCTCCCTGGCTGATGCCGCACTTGTCCGCCGCGAAATCGCCAGTGGTGCTGAGCGCTTTGAGGAAGGTGCCCGCAGCATCTTTCAATCACTTTGCGTACAACTCGCCCGGATGGGTTGTGTGGTCTGGCAGTGGGATATGCTCAGTGATTCGGACTCCAAACAGTTCTCCCGTGAAATCGTTCACACATTTGCCAAACAGCGACCGGAGGCCAACACCCTCGAAAATTGGGGGCTGTACAGCCCGCAGGCGGAGGCTAATTGCCAAAGCATCATGGGCCTGCAGACTCTCAACGCAGTTCGCGGCCTCGATTTCCTCATGACTCTGCCGGAGGTTGATCCGCAGCGTACCGCCATCACCGGGGCCAGCGGGGGCGGGACCCAGACGATGCTGCTGGCGGCCATCGACGAGCGTATCCAGCTTTCCTTCCCCGTGGTCATGGTCAGCACGGCGATGCAGGGCGGCTGCACCTGTGAGAATTCCAGCCTGCTGCGGGTCAACACGGGGAACATCGAGTTTGCCGGTCTTTTCGCCCCCAAACCGCAGGGCATGAACACCGCCAACGACTGGACCAAAGAACTCTCCACCAAAGGTTTCCCTGAGCTTACCAAGCTTTACGAAATGTTCGGTGCCAAAGACAAGGTCATGCTGTTGCGCGGGGAGCATTTTCCGCACAACTACAATGCGGTGACTCGCTCGGCCTTTTACACCTTTCTGAACCAGCAATTTAAACTTGGCCAGACCAATCCGGTAATCGAGCAGGATTTTGTCCCGATTGATCCCAAAGACCTCAGTGTCTGGGATGATCAACATCCCGCACCCAAAGCTGAAGACCCTGAATTTGAGCGGCAATTGTTAAAATGGCTGGCCGAAGACGCCCGCAAACAACTCACCACTGCCGCCAGCACTCCCGAGGGCTTGGAGAAAGTGCTGCGGCCCGCCGTGGAAGTCATCATCGGCCGGACCTACGATCAGGCTGGCAAAGTCGCCTGGGAACTGACTGACAAACAAGATCGAGGTAATCATCTTGAAATGAGCGGGGTTCTGGCCAATGAAACTCACGAAGAAAAACTTAATGTCCTTTGGCAATACCCCAAAAATTGGAATGGCCATGTCGTTGTATGGCTTGATGACTCAGGCAAGACTGCCATCAAGGGAAATGCCGAGGTTTCCCGGTTGGTCGCTGAAGGAACTGCTGTGCTCGGTGCCGACCTTCTCCTACAGGGAGGCGAGCCAATCAAACAGACCCCGGTGGTCGCAAATCCCCGCCAATTTGCTGGCTATACCCACGGTTACAATCACACCCTGTTCGCCCAGCGCACCCATGATGTCCTTTCACTGGTTAGCTTCCTCCGCAACACCAAAGTGGGCAGTCATCCCAGTCCGCAAAAGGTCTCTGTTGCTGCCTGGGGCCAGACTGGTCCGGTGGCTTTGGCCGCCGGAGCCCTGGCCGGAGCTGCGATTGACCGGGTCGCGGCTGACACCGGTGGTTTCCGGTTTGGCAAGCTGCTTGACTATCGCGCCCCTATGTTCCTGCCCGGTGGAGCCAAATATCTTGATCTGCCCGGCCTGATCACCCTAAATGCCCCGCGAGCCACCTGGCTTAGCGGCGAGGGAGAAAAGCCCGAAACTTTCAGCGCAAAATTCAGTGAATTGGTGGCGGTTAAAGAAGCCAGTCAGACTGCTGCGGTGGACTGGCTTTTAAAATAAGACTGCAAATTGTACCCTGTATAGTCGCCGATTGTACACTGTTCAATCCCCCATTCAACCCTGTTTAGTTGATTTCCGGGGTCGTCCCCCTTTCGTCCGGGGTCGTCCCCCTTTCGTCCGGGGTCGTCCCCATTTTGTCCGGGATCGTCCCCATTTCGTCCGGGGTCGTCCCCATTTTGTACGGGACCTTTCCCATTTTGTACGGGGTCGTCCCCATTTTGTCCGGGATCGTCCCCATTTCGTCCGGGGTCGTCCCCATTTCGTCCGGGGTCGTCCCCATTTCGTCCGGGGTCGTCCCCATTTCGTCCGGGGTCGTCCCCATTTCGTCCAGGACCTTTCCCATTTTGTACGGGACCTGCCCCATTTTGTCCGGGGAACACGCTGCGAGCCCGAGATCCGGTCCCTAACTTTACCATAAAGCACTGATAACAGGCACGGTATAGACCCAGTATTTTTTTAAACATACCTTTCACTTCCATTTGTGCCGGGGCCGTTGAGGCGCTATCTAAGCGGGCGCAAATTTCATGTCCTTCCTGATTCCAGATCTCACCCTTTCCACTGCGGTCACCAAAATTCCCGGAACCCGGCTGGATCCCAAGGCCCTCGCGGCGCTGGTGAAAATGGGCCTCCGCAATGTGGAAGATCTCATCGGGCACTTTCCCAATCGCCACGAAAATCGGAAAAACTTCGACCAGTTTCCCAATCACCCGACGGAGGCCTCGGTCTGTATCTGTGGGGTGGTGGATGATTGCGAAACCAAATTCGCCGGATCTGGGAGACGTTATTTTGAAATGACCATCAGGCCGCAGGGGGATTCGGTCTTTGACCAAACGATCGGCTGCCGGTGGTTTAACATGCCTTATATGAAAAAGGTTTTTCTGGTGGGGCAGGAAGTGGTGCTCTTTGGCCGACCAAAAATGAGCGGGCGACGCTTGGTGATGGATCACCCGGAGTATGAAATCATCGATGAAGAAGGGCCGGATGAGGCGCTCGCCGCGCACATGGGCCGGATCGTGCCGGTGTATCCGTTGACGGCGGGAATCAGCCAAAAGCCGCTCCGGACCTTGATTTACCGGGTGCTGGAGTCTCTCCCGGACGGGCTGGTGCCAAATACCCTGCCCCGCGACACCTCGATCGGTGAAATGAGTCGGATTCGGGCGATCCGAACCGTGCACTACCCGGAGACCATGGAGATAATCGAGCCGGCCAAACGCTATCTCGCACTGGAGGAATTCACCTGGCTGCAACTGAAACTGCTTCGCAAAAAGAAGGGGCTGGAAGATGCGGGCGGGGTGCCCCATTGTGGCGAGGGACTCTTAACGGGCCGCTACCTCGATAATCTACCTTTTGAACCCACGGGTGCCCAGACTCGTGTCATCGAGGAAATTCGCAGTGATCTGGCTTCGACCCGGCCGATGACGCGCCTGCTCCAGGGCGATGTGGGGGCGGGAAAAACCCTGGTTGCGGCGGCGGCAGCGCTTTATGTGATCGAAGCGGGATTTGATGTGGCGTTGATGGCTCCCACCCAAATTCTCGCCGAGCAGCATTTTCAAAATTTCCAACAGTGGTTTGAGCCTCTCGGCATCGAAGTTCACCTGCAAACCGGGACGAAGGATTCTGGAGGCGGGGTGCTACCGCTGTTTGACAGTTTCGCCGCGCAAAAAAAACATCTGGGAAGCATGACAATCGGAACCCATGCCCTGATTCACCGCAAAGAAGGCTTCGAAAACGGGCTGGGGCTGGCGATCATCGATGAACAACACAAATTTGGCGTCAGCCAGCGCCAGGCTTTGGTCAATCGCGGTGATCGTCCAGATCTGCTGGTGATGACGGCCACTCCGATCCCGCGGACGTTGACGCTGGCATTTTATGGTGATTTGGATGTTTCCATCCTCGATGAACTGCCCAAGGGACGGGGCAAGATCATCACCGGAATCCGGTTGACGTCCCAGACCGACAAGGCCGCCGAGTTCCTTCGCGATGAGCTGACTGCGGGGCGGCAGATCTACATCGTTTACCCGCTGATCGAGGAGTCGGAAAAGATTAAATCCGGGGCGGTGACCAAGGAGTTCGAGCAATGGGAGGCGCGCCTCAAGGATTTCAAATGCGGCCTGCTCCACGGTAAAATGGGCGCAGAAGAAAAGGAGACGATTATGGAGCAATTCCGGGCTCAAATGATCCAGGTCCTGATTTCCACGACGGTGATCGAGGTGGGTGTCGATGTCCCCAATGCCAGCGTGATGCTCATTTACAACGCCGAGCGATTTGGACTCGCCCAACTCCACCAGTTGCGCGGGCGGATCGGTCGAGGCGAGCACAAAAGCTACTGTGTTTTGATGTGTGATCCCGAAGCGGTCGAGGCCATTGACCGGCTCAGAATCATGGAAAAAACCCGCGACGGCTTCCGCATCGCCGAGGAAGATCTGATTCAGCGCGGCCCCGGCGACGTTCTGGGAACGCAGCAAAGCGGCCTTCCAGCGATGAAGTTTCCCGAATATCTGGGTGATGCGCTTTTGGTAGAAGAAGCGCGGCGAATTGCGATGAAAATGCTGCAAAATGAAAACTGATTGGTGGATTAATTTTCTGAAGCGCCGACTTCAGTTCATTTCTTTTTTGGCCCTTCTGGGAGTCGGGGCTGGTTTGCTGGCCCGGTTTCATTACCTTTTTGAGATCTGCACCCACTTCCGGCTCCAGGCGATCATTGCTCTGGTGGTATGTGGGTTGTTTCTCGTGCTGCTGACCCGACCGAAATGGTATGGCCTTTTCGCCCTGATAATAGGGCTCGCTCTGTCGGTGAATGTAATCGGCTATTTTATCGGGAAACCGGCTGCGCCCACTGGTTCGGAAAAGCGGCTTTTGTTTCTAAATGTGCTAACCTCCAACCCGGCGAAGGATCAGGTGGCGGACTATATTCTGAAAATGAATCCAGATGCGGTCGTCCTCGCCGAGGTCGATTCTCAATGGGAGCAGGCGATGGTTCGGCGATTATCCGTGACCCATCCCTACCAAATCATCGAAAGCCGGGAGGATAATTTTGGGATAGCCGCCTTCAGCAAGCGACCCTTTAAGTCCGCCCAAATCCGGGAAATCGGGGAGGAAGTGCCGAGTTTGGATTTGTCTTTTGATGAGTTTCGAGTGATCGGCACCCACCCCGTGCCACCAATGAACCCGGAATACTCGCGTTCCCGCAACTTCCAGCTGGCGGCTTTGACCAGGGAAATTGCCGGGGCAAAGGAGCCTTTGATACTTTGCGGGGATCTCAATTGCTCACCCTGGTCGCCTTTTTTGAAGGATTTTATGTCCGGGGCGGGCCTCCAGGACTCGGCGCGCGGTTTTGGGATTTTTCCGACCTGGACGGGGGCGACCATTCTGCTCGGGTTGCCTCTGGATCACATTTTTCACAAACCGTCGATTCTGGTTACGAATCGGGAAATCAGCCCCCATCTGGGCTCAGATCATCGGGCGGTAGTGGTTGATTTTCGGATTGGGCCGGGTTTGCCACGTTAATCAAAGTTTGCACTGGTTTAATTTCTCCCGTAATACGAAGGCAATAAAATGAGTTACGCGATTGGTCTAGATTATGGCACGAATTCCTGCCGGTCACTGCTGGTGGATTTGCAAAATGGAGAGGAACTGGGTTCCGTGGTTTTCCCCTACCCATCCGGGGTCCTCGGTATTTTAACCGACCCGGCAGATCCAAACGTGGCCCGGCAAAATCCTCAGGATTATCTGGTTGGGATGATCGCCATCGTGAAAGGAGCGATTGAACAGGCCAGAGAAAAGCGGGCCGGTTTTGACCCGGCGGAGATCATCGGGATCGGGATCGACACCACCGGAAGCACGGTTATTCCCGTAAATGCTGATGGTTGTCCCCTCGCCCTGCTTCCCGAATTTTCTCAAAATCTGAACGCCCAGGTGTGGCTTTGGAAGGACCACACGGCCCATGCTGAAGCTGCCGCCATCACCGCCCTGGCCAGCCAGATCCGCCCCCAATACCTGGCCAAATGCGGCGGAACCTACTCCAGCGAATGGTGGTGGAGCAAAATCTGGCGATGCAAAAATGTCGACCCTGCTGTTTTTAAAGCCGCTTATTCGTGGGTGGAGCATTGTGACTGGCTGCCAGCCGTTTTAACCGGCAACGACAAGCCGGAAAAAATGGGCCGCGGGATTTGTGCAGCCGGACACAAAGCGATGTATTGCGAAGAATGGGGCGGACTACCCGATCAAGAATTTCTGCGATCTCTGGATCCTGCGCTGGCGCAGTTGCGGGATCGGCTTTTCCAAAAAGCAGTGTCTTCCAATGTCCGGGCCGGATCGTTGACGGAGGAATGGGCTGTGATCCTCGGGATTCCCGCAGGAACTGCCGTCGCAGTCGGGGCTTTTGATGCGCACATGGGGGCAGTCGGAGCCGGAGTTACCAAGGGAACTCTGGTGAAAATTTTGGGCACCAGCACCTGCGACATCACCGTGTCACCAAATGACAAACCCCTCGCTGATATTCCCGGGGTTTGCGGGATCGTTGATGGATCGGTTCTGCCCGGAGCTTTCGGAATTGAAGCGGGCCAGTCGGCTGTGGGCGACATTTTCCTCTGGTTTGTCAATCACCTCGTTCCCGACAGCTACGGCGCGACTCAGGACGAGAAATTTATCAATATGGAGAAGCAACTCTCCGGTAGCAAGCCCGGAGATACCGGACTGCTGGCCCTGGATTGGAACAACGGAAACCGGACCATTCTCACCGATGTTCGACTTTCCGGCCTTATCCTCGGCCAAACTCTTCACACCCGTGCACACGAAATTTATAAAGCCCTCATCGAAGCCACCGCCTTTGGTGCGCTGACCATCATCAAGCGGATGGAGGAATACGGGGTCGTCATCGATGAAGTAGTCAACACCGGCGGTCTTGCCGTCAAAAACGCAACTTTGATGCAAATCTACGCCGACATTATCGGCAAGCCCTTAAAAGTCGCCGCGAGCGATCAAACCTGTGCGCTGGGAGCGGCGATTTTCGGTGCCGCCAGCAGCGGAAAAATGACCATCAGCGAAGCCCAGAGCACCTGTTGCCGGGTGCGAGACCTCATTTACCAGCCGAACCCAGAGAATCAAAAGGATTACGCCCAGATCTATGAACTTTACCGAACTCTCCACGATGGATTCGGGACCGCAGAATGGTCAGGGAAAATCAATCATGTCATGAAGGAGTTGATCGCTATCCGCGAGGCGCAACGCTCGTAGATAGAAGTTGGGATTTCTGATTAAACAGGGTACAATCGCTGACTCAACAGGGTATGGTCAAAGCCTATACCTTCCTTTCTCGCATCGCCATGGAAATGGCAATGCCGCCAATCACATCAACCAATGAAAGTAACATGACGATACAAAATGCGGATGTTGCACATTGCCTGATCATCAAAAACTCCGCGAGAAATACCAAGAAAACTAAGAACGAGACAAAATGTTCAAATTTCGCCATTGAACCCATGCGGGTCGTTTTGTAAAGCTCCGCATAGAGAACCAAAACGGCAAAAAACAGCAGGACATCTGATGCTATCGGTTTCCATTTTACTCCCGACGGCATGGAAATACTCACGATAGGGCGGGCGCTAAGATTGATATACTCAGAAGCGAATTCTTCGGGAACTTCCGGCTCGCTAGCAACAATTGGAGGCGCATTTTCAGCAGACTGCGCAGGTTCAGCAGCTTCGGTAGGTGGGGCAACCGCAGCCGGTTGAGCGACTTCGGCAGGTATCGGAGCCTGTTTCAATGAATGGGTGGAATCAAACAGTTCAGGTTCAAGCAACCATTGAGGCTTGGCAAAAATGACAATGTTGTAAACGATTAAAACAATCAGGAATAGGGGAACGAATTTAAAGATTTTCTTCATATCTATTGGGCAAATTTTCGATTTGTCGGTAAACAATTATTAATTCGTTGTTACTTCAAAGGCCTATTTTTCTCAGCACTCTGTTTATGATTTCTCTTTTTACATCAGAGGGCTGGTTTGGCTGATTGTAATTGTGAGGACCAGGCTGATTCAATCCGTGCCCGCTGTGGCCAACATGCCCACAGGACACTCCATAGTTATTTTCGAACGCTGACTGGACCTGAGTCATCGGAGCCTGAGCGCCCCATGAATTTTGGTATTGCGCGGGATGCATGCCCACCCCCAATGCAGCCATGACATCATTGACAAAATGATTGCAGTTCGAATCCAGCGCCCGGTACGGTCTCTGATTCCAACGGTTGCGCACATCATTGAAAATGGCGGCTGCCACCTGTGGGTTATGTTGGGTCGTCAGATTAAAAGTTCTGATCGGATTCCCGACTCCGGAAGGTCTTCCAGAAACCACTCGCCCTCCGGCGATGTACCCGATGTTACCAATCATAACGTTTCCTTGAGGCCAAAACCCCCACTCTTGCCCATTAATGTATGGATCTGAAGTGTTGTACAAAATAATGCTACTGTGGTACAAAGGTCGAGGGCCTCCCAGAGCATAGACCAGAACCTTCGCCGTTACCGGAGCAAATACAGGTGTATTACCATAACCATGGAGTGGCTGCTTGAGAAGGTGAAGTTGAGTGCCGGAGAGTTGAAAATAATAAGTGCGTTGAGGCTCCAGTCTGAAGCGTTTGATTTGCGGATAACCACTCAAATTGGTATTGATATCAACCAAAAAGGTCGGCGGGTATTCCATGGAAGCGTGTTCATTTCTCAGACCGGGAGGGATCGTGAAGTTTTGGGAACTATTCGCAAACAATAGCTTGTAGTTAATCTGATAATTTGTCGGATTGGATATCCAAACCCTCGACTGAGCCAGCGCTGTTGTTGATGTTGTGCCCAGAAAAAGGAAAAAAATGAGTAAACTGAATGGTGTGATCCCGTTTGGCGACTCGAAAATGCAATGACCTTTGGGGAGAAAAATATCAAGCTGTTGCTTAAGCCATTTTTTCATTTTGCGTGTCGTTTTCCGATTCTTTTGAATTCGATACCCTCTCCCCTCTTTCACTTAGCCTTTTTTGGGAAGGATCTCAACAAGAATCAGGGTGCAAGGCTGAATGGGTGCCGCAAGCCCTGGCCGGAATTCGGTCAAAAATAGTTGGTCAGCAATGGTCCATGACTGCAACGGCCTAACTGGAAATCGCCCCCACTTGAACCAGTATTTTTTTCTTCTGCTATCAACCCTGGCGAATAGTCGAAATCACAATGCCCAGACCTCCCAGGGCGAATAATCCGGGAAACCAGATGGAAAAAATCGCTCTTTTGGTATCCTTTTTTAGCACGGCACTCCCGGGATTGGCTGGATCAACCAAACAAACCAATTTTGTCCCCACCGGGGTTTCTTCTACCAGAGATGCAATTTTTTCCTGGTGAGAACTTACCGGTTGAATGCGTTTGAAACGGTTCCCCAGATATTCGTGTCCATTAAACTGGTAGCGATAAGCCGTCACCAACGTGTATTTTTTCCCGTGGCGTTGGTTTAGTCCGGTTTCGATTTCGGATTTTTCAATCAGGCAAGGTGTTTCAACCCAATGGTCCATGCGGCTTGATTTTTGGAAAAAAGCCCACAGATACCACATGAAAAAACTCCCCAAAGCCATGAGGAACAATCCCATACTGATCATCCAGAGTTTCCCGGCCAACTGACTTCCCTGATTTGGTAACTTTTTCACTTAGCGAAAGGTTAAAGTGTGGATACTGTAGCTCCAATGAGCAATTTATCTCAACAACTTACGGATGACATGAAAACAGCGATGCGTGAACAGGATAAAGCTACCTTGGGAACCATACGCATGCTGAAATCATCCATCAAAAATGCGGCCATCGAAAAAGGAGGGGCTGATGCGGTATTAACCGATGCTGAAATCTCCAACGTAATCCGAAAAGAAGTCAAAAAACGGCAGGACTCGATTGAACAATATGAAAAGGCCGGTCGAACTGAGCTGGCTGAGACAGAAAAGATAGAAATTGAGATTTTGCAGCGTTATCTCCCTGCCCAACTTAGCGAGGCAGAAATCCTCAAGGCTGTGGATGCTGCCATCGCCGAAGTCGGGGCGACTTCGAAAAAAGAAATGAGTCTGGTGATGAAACTACTTCAGGAAACCACCGGAGGAAGAGCTGATGGAAAGGCTCTTTCCAAAGCGGTGATGTCAAGATTGGGGTAAAAAAATGAAATCGATTAACCTCCTTTTGCTAAGTTCGCTGATAGCCCTGTGTTTCCAGGGATGTGGCGGCGGAAATGGCTCTTCCAGCAAAGGCCGGATCGGGATGACCTGCATGGATCTGGGAAATCCCTTTTTCCAACTGATCGCCAATGAGATGGAAAAAGAGGTCAAAAAACATGGCTACGAACTGGTTTCCCTGAGTGGAGATAATGAGCCGAATCTCCAAAACAACCAGATCAGCGATTTTGTAGCGCAGGGATATAAAGCTATTTTTCTGAACCCCGTTGATTCGGTTTCTGCGGGACAGGGCGTTAAAAAGGCTCATGCCGCAGGAATCCCGGTTTTCACCTTTGATATCCAAATCACAGATCAGGAAGCCAAAGAACTCGTGGTCTCCCATATCGGGAGCGACAACTATCAGGGCGGACGACTCGCTGGCAGGAGCATGATGGATGCCTTGGGTAATACTGGAACTGTCGCTGTTATCTCCCTTCCCGAGGTTTCCTCCTGCATTCTTCGGGTAAATGGATTTAAGGATGAATTAAAAGAAGCCGGGAGCCCAATTAGGATCGTGACCGAATTATCAGGCAAAGGTCGCAGAGATGAAGGGTTCAAAGTGGCCACCGACGTTCTTCAGGCCCATCCCGATATCAACGGCATCTTTGCGATTAACGACCCTTCTGGTCTGGGAGCTTATTCCGCTGTGCAAAAAGCCAGCAAAACCGGGCAAATCACCATCGTCGCCTTTGATGCATCACCAGCCGGGAAACAGGGGGTATTCGAGAAAAAGTTGTATGATACCCCCAGGCAATTTCCGAAAAAGATGGCCCATGGCACCGTTTCTGCGTTTTTGAAATACCTGGATGGCGAAGCCGTGCCTCCAGTCACTTTTATTCCCTGCGCCAACTACCGTTACAACGATTCCATCGAGGACGAGGATCGCATCAACCAATCCTGGTGATTTCCCTCGTTTAGTATGATAAATATCGTACTCTACGAGCCGGAAATTCCCCCGAATACCGGAAACATCGGTCGGCTTTGCCACGCGGCTGGTTTGAGATTACACCTCATCGAACCGCTCGGCTTTTCGATCAATGAGAAATCCCTGCGTCGGGCTGGACTTGATTACTGGCCAGAGCTTGATGTAGTGACCTGGAAATCCTACTCCGACTGGGAACAGTCGCTATCTCCCGGGGCCATCAAGTATTTTTTGACCACAAAAGCCCAAAAGCCCTATTGGGATCAGGCATTTGGGCCGGGAGACAGCCTGGTCTTTGGTCCAGAAACTCGCGGGCTACCCGGCTCATTGTTACAAAATAATCCTGAGAATTGCCTGACTATTCCCCAGACCAATGGCCGCAGTTTAAACCTGGCTACGGCAGTGGGAATTGTTGCCTATGAGGCAATACGCCAAATAGCGTTGGCATAATTCGGTGGTTTTCTGCTTGTTTCGATCTCCGATTTCTGTCAAAACAGCAGAGTTAACTCACGAAACGAAAATGAGCACACCACCACGGCCGGACTACGGCATCACCCGAATTGATCAACCAGACAAAAAAAACCACGGTTACTACGTCCGAATAACCCACGAAGGTAATCGATACCAAAAATATTTTCCTGATAAATCCTGCGGCGGAAAGGCCAAAGCCTTGAAGGCTGCAAGAGATTACCGCGATGAAATTGTGGCAAAACTGCCCGAATCGAAGCAGGAAGCTGCTTCAAAAAAAAAGCGCCCCATCAAGAAGTCTGGAATCACCGGTGTGACCCATGTGGTATCAAAATCGGTTAATGGCAAAGATTATGACTATTGGCAGGCAGCCTGGGTGGATGAGGCCAACCGACGGAAGACAGCCAAATTTTCCATCACCCGCTATGGCGAAGACAAAGCCCTGCACCTTGCCAAAAAAGCCAGGAAAGAGGGAGTAACCGGAAAGCGATAGCCTCCATTTCCGAGCAATTGTGTTTAGACCAGCTTCAGATTCGGATTGATATCCTGGGCCAGGCTGTTGTTGGCACAACCCGCTTCCAGCCGACAGGCAGCGGCAAAGGCGATCATGGCGGCGTTGTCAGTAGAGTGTCCCGGAGTGGCGAGGAGAAGGTGGAGGCCGCTGTTTGCTGCGGCGATGGCCATCTCAGCACGCAGCCCACGATTGCAGCTTACCCCGCCACTTACCGTGATCATACGGGCACCCGTCTCCGCGGCTGCTGCGATGGTTTTGCCGACCAGGACGTCAATGATCGCAGCCTGGAACGAGGCGCAAAGATCGTTGCAAAGTGATTCATCACCTCCGTTATTCCAACTCTCGCCGAGACTGGCGAGCCGGTGGCTCATCGCGGTTTTTAAGCCACTGAAACTAAAATGATGATCACCGCTTTTTAGCATGGACCGGGGAAAATCAAAAGCTTTGGGATTTCCGAAACTGGACCGCCTGTCGATTTCGGGACCACCCGGATAGGGCAGGCCCATCATCTTTCCAGCCTTATCGAAGGCTTCGCCAGCGGCGTCGTCCCGGGTCGAACCGAGAACCTGGTATTTGCCGACGGCCTCGACCTTTACGATCATGGTATGTCCACCACTGACCACCAGCGAAATATTTGGCAAAACCCCGCTTTCCACACCGATGAAGGGAGAGAGCAGATGACCCTCCATGTGATTAATGGAGAAAAAGGGCTTCTGGATGGCGATGGAGATCGCCTTGGCAGTGGTGTCTCCAATGAGCAGCGAGCTGGCCAGCCCCGGACCGGAGGTGGCGGCAACCGCATCTATATCCGCCATCCGCAATCCTGCTTTTTCAAGGGCTGAAGAGATAAGCGGTCGAAGATTAAGATTGTGGTTGCGTGAAGCCAACTCCGGTACCACCCCGCCGTAGGGTGAATGAAGGTCAACTTGCGAGGCGATTTCGCTCACCAAAATCCGACGAGTCCCCTCAGCGATGGCTACCGCTGTTTCATCGCAGGAAGTCTCAATGGCGAGGATGATGGTGTTTTGAGGCATAAAATCGCAACTTATCGATTTCTACATCTGGGGAGGGGCGACTTCCCGGACCACAGCACCGTCATTTTCACTCATGATCAGGACGCTGAATCGATCCACCTGGCTCATTTCATCCGTACTCAAGCTTACGTAATCAAATTTCCCTCTCAAATCGGTATAACCGTCTTTGAAGAATTTCACTTCACCGTTTTTGAAACGAGCATAGACTTTGACATAGGTTTTTGGTAGTGGCGTGTCATCGTTTGTTTTCCGGACCTGGAGCCGACCATAATTTTCCGCCATCTGAACTTTCAGAGTGTTGGCATAGACCGCCGAACTCCTTTTCTGACCAGAGGCGACCGCTTCCACCAATACATTTTTGCCACTAAAGCGCTGCGGAATCTCGAACTCGTGAACACTTTGACCTGCCGGAAGTGCAAGCTGCTCAGTCAGATTCGGGCGAATGTAGCTGAACTGTCCGCTACCCGCTGAAACAAAAGGCTGGCTGGAAAAAAGAAATTCCAAATCCATCTCGTAGTAGTTAAGAGTAACCGACGCGAGATTCTGATAAGACAGAGCAACTTTGGCACCCTCGGTTTTCAAATCCAATACCGGTTGTTTCGAGGCGAGGTGGTCCTGGCGCTGCTCGCGGTCCTCACCATCGGTGAGGTTTGGATTAGCACCCTGGATCTCCCGCACGTGATCCCCAATTAGAGCAAAGCGCTCCCGCCATCGGTCCACCCCGTAGTTTTTGTACTGCCCGGCCAGTTCCGCCGCGATGGCCGGTTCTTCCCGATAAAGCGCTGCGTAGGCTTTCAAGTAGTCATACTGGAGTTTACTTTCAATCGAAGCGACATCCAGGGCGGCAAACCACTCCAGCCCCTCCTCGATCCGATCCTGGAGAAAAAGGTAATAGGCGACTCCCAATTGATCCGTCGCAGTAAGTTTTGAAGTATAACCCAGCTTCGTCATATACTGGTGATACTGATCGTGAAAACGATTATTTAATATCTTCTTGTCGCGACCGAGCCGGTGAACACGGGCATTCACCAGGGGAGTGTATTCGAGGTGTTGATACCAGTGGCGATCAATCGGATTAATTGAGACGATTTCACACTCCAACTGTTTCCCACATTCTTGAAGGAAGGATTCCTGGTGAGTCAGATACTCGCGAATCACACTCGTTTCATTGTGCAAAATCGAGTAACTCCAAATGGTATCGGAATAGGCATGGCGATTGCGAAGCAAAGTGACCGCTTTTCGGAAAAAATCGACATCGCTTTTCATCCGCCAGGCAATCCGATCTAGATTAAGTAGGTGAACGTTGTTCTGCTCCAGAAAATCGAGTACCTGTTGGTTGGTTCCAAATTGGGACAGGTATTCCCAGGAGGCTTTATCAACTTCAGTCAATACATTGACCACTGTAAAGCGAAACGGCTCCGACCAAGCGATCGGCTGTTCATTTTTCGCGATGTGAACTGGGTAATGGGCAAAACCCTCGCCGCCGGATGGCTTCGGAAAATAGAAGGAGACTTCCAATTTCTCCGTGCTAAATGGACCCAGATCAATCGGGAAAGTCCTCGTGTATTCCGCTGACTCCAAGGGGACAGAGCCCTGGGGAAGTTGAAAGAGGAGATCGAGCTTTTTCTGGGATGAAGTCGGATTGGTGATCACGACCTGGCAGCCGTAGTGGATGCCGGTCAGGAATTCTTTGGTCACAAATTTATCGATTTGAACCCCTTCAACGACCTGGAAGCGGTCATCAGCACGGAAGAAGTTCTGAGTGATTAGGATATCCGACTTTTCCCCGGCTGGTGCCCGCTCCTCGATCTCTTCATGAAATACCACCACTGGAGAATTCGCCGTGATAGTGAGACTTTCATTCTCTATTTTGATGTCCTGCGCTTTGGCTGAAAATGGGAGATCCATCACCGCGAGAGCCAGCATCATTTCCGCAAAATTCCCCGTCGCAGCCGGAAAATGTCGGGAATAAAAACCACCCGCCCCATTCCACTCCGCATAGTCTTTCCAAAAATCATTGACGTTAATGAGATCGCCGATCTGTTGGGCAATAAGTAGATGATAATAGTTGTTTTCAGCCCATTCTTTGGTGGTATCTAACTTGCGAAAAAGGGCTTGGTTGATGGATGATTTCCTTAGCTCTTTGACATCTGAAAGTGCGATTGCTCTACGCGGGAGTTCCGCCGGAACCATTTCCAGTTGTGCTTCCCTCGCAGGAGAAGCTGGAGGAGCCGCAAATGCATCTACAGCCATCGGTGTGCTAAGAGTGAGCCCTGAGAACGACGCAGTTCCGCTAACGACCGTTCCGCCCCCTGCTACCACCAACTCCTCACCAATACTACCTGCCATCCGCCGACCCCGCAGAGCGCTTCGATACCTAAAATCGGCTTCTTCCGGGTTAGTGGGTAACAAAGAAAACCAATCTTTGACCGCACGGGACATCGCTTTTTCATTATCACCCCCGAGACGACGGCCCAACAGAATCCGTTCGACGATGTTCAGTCGCCCATATTTCCAGGGCTCCAGAAAACTTGCCAGATCATTTCCCAGCAGGTAATGATCCAAAAAAGTTTTATCCCGCTTGTTGGCAAGGTATGGCTTAATGGTTTGGGTAAAAAATTCATTGTCCCGCCTCGATAAAAAGAAACTCAATTCATGACAGGCGTACTTTGAATAAAGCTCACGCTTGCGTTCATCCTTGAGAGTGGGCCAGTCCAAAATGAAGGAGAATTCACCCAGGTCTTTGGATGCCTCGGGATTTCGATCCGCAGCAATTCCGGAGAAAACGGAGTAGATACCGCCCAGTGTATCGTAGGTTTCCATCTCAGAGGAACGGATATCCGCTATTTTGAAAGCCTCTCCCTGTTCCAAAACCGTAACCCGGCGACGCTGGGTAAAATGCCGGACCGGGTCTAGTGATTGCTTGAGCCGCAAATCCCGATAGACCATCCCCTTCTCCTCGGTGAGAGCCAACTGCCGGTAAACCAGATTATCTTCATCAATCGCCACGACATGAATATGCTGACGATCCGCAAAATCAGAGCACTTCAGTGTAATACTTCCATCTTCACCAGGTTTGAGATTCAGCAGAATTGGCGCAACACTTGGAAGAAAATCAAGATTGGTGGATAGATCATCAGATGTTACTGGAGACTTAGCCATGGGGGCAGATGCCGAAGCAGGCCTGCGAACCGAATTGTCCATGGCTTGGGACTTTTTATAAGCTTCGCCTTCGGCGGCATCAGCAACGTTGGTTTTCGTATCGCTTAGCGCCCATGGATTAAGAATCAAGCCCGGGCGGGTGGCCATATTACCCGGAAATTTTTTGGCCCCACGCCTTTCAATGATATAGCGATATTCCTCCCCAATATCCCGGCCGGAAAGATAGCGGGATTCGTAACCGCCCCGGTCAATTTCAATCAATGATTGACCAAACTGTCCAACGAGGTTCCTCGCCATTGAAAACTCCGGCAAAAAGCGGCTTGCAAAGACATGCACCCGAGTGGTCGGACTGGCGTTAATCACCGATAGCTTGATCGCATCTTTATCACCTGTGACCTGGGAAATTTGCAGCGGAGCGTGATTCCCGAGTTCGAGATGCCGATACTTTGAAAGCAGATAGCCACTTTCAATCGTTTCAGTACCAGTGATTTTGAGCTGGATAGACTTCTTGGTATCACGCAGATAAACTTCATAGTCTCCCGGGGTGAGCCCGGTGATTTCCAGGAGGCCATTTTTGATCTGGCCCTTCGTAAAATGATCCGCCACAAAAGTACCCTTGCGATGTTCGAGAATGGCAAAAGTCTCGGAAGCAACTTTCGAATCGGTCTTTGCCAAAGCAATCGACACCACTTCCCCAACCCGGGAGTGAATCGAAGCAGGCTGGGAAACCAAATCCTCCAATAATGTCCAGGTTCTTTGATGAAAACGGCTTTCCGCATCAACCCGCTCGATCCCGGCCAGTGGCCCAAGGGGAATCTTTCCGCTTTGATCACTCTTTAGCGATACTGATATCGATTGGAAAAAGTCACGGTGATCGAAGGTGAGGTTTACCCCCTGGTCAGGTAGTGGCTCCCCTGATTTCCCCAACACCTCGATAATATAGTTCCCGTCGACCTGACTGAGATGAAGATCACCCACCAACCCGCTTTCATCAATCCCATTGATTTCAAAGGATTTTCCATCAGCCAGTTCTTTCTTGGCTCCGCCTTCCGAGACTTGTGCGACTTTGCCCGATATGGAGAATTCAAGCCCCCGCAGCCGGGGTGGAACCCGGAAAATGTGCACTGATTCCCTGTCATCAAAGAGTTTGAAGTTTGCAACCTCCTGAGCAGAAGCTATCCCATCCAGATCGGTTGAGCGAATCGTCAACTTCACATCCTCCAGTAGATCAATTGGGGCGGGGAGACCGGCAGCAAGTAAGGTGGGTCGAACCACAACGGTGGCTTCTGCTCCGGCTAGTAACATCTCCCTTTCAACGTGAAATCCAACCTGCAGGGTGTAGTTCTCACGGGCAAGTTCGATTGTCTCAAAACTGGCAAAGTCACCATCAGTCAGTACGATGGGCTGGTTCCCGGATTGAGAAAATGGAAGTATAATTCTACCCTTATCGTCTGGAAGATATTGGCGGCCACCAAACCAGATTCCGGGATTCTTTACCGACTTATTTGATTCATCCAAAACCGTGACCATGGTACCGGCTGCAGTGGGCCGGGACAAATACTGGAGTTGCCCCTTGCGAACCAATGCCCGGGAACTGACCCCATTTCCAATGAATTCGATGATCCAGATGCCCCGCTTGTTCAGCGATTTAAATTCAAAGGTGTGGCGTTTGCGCTGGATAGCGGGCGAATCATATTGATACTTGAACTCCTCGTTGGCGCTCAGACCATCGAGATTCAGATCTGTATTTAACTCCCGTTTTTGATCTAGGTAATAGTTCAGGGCGTTAAC
This sequence comes from Verrucomicrobiales bacterium, assembly GCA_041742015.1. GTDB lineage: Bacteria > Verrucomicrobiota > Verrucomicrobiia > Verrucomicrobiales > DEV007 > Arctic95D-9. Next base: position 28,767 of record JBGSJM010000117.1, read on the forward strand.
TTCATAGACTTTGACCACCAAATCCGAAACATTCTTGATATCCAAATTCAACTTCACCTCATCACCCGGCAAAAATTGAATTTGATTGGTGGGAGCGAACTCAATATCAACCCTTTCCTTGAGTTCTTGCACCTCCGAAGGTGTTAACAGGGAATACCAACTTTCCCCATTCCCAACCCCGGCGGTCAATTTGGCCTCTGCAAAAAGTTTCTTTAGATACTCATCTCGAATCAGTGGTTTAAAAACTTCGTAGTTTTCTGCAGCCACAAAGGCCTGCAACAAATATTCCCGAACCAGCGATTCATCATTCCCGATGGGGGGACAACGAGTAATTTCCGTGAAATTGGCATTGAGATCAACCTGATGCATCCGGCCCTCTGGGGAATTCAAATAACGCGGCTCAACATACCCAGCGGGACGGGGCAATTTCAAGTAGGTCATCCACAACTCGCCGGGGTATTCACCCTTTTGCCGATGGTGCTTAAGCAGTTGATAAAGAACATGGGCCTTCAGCGAATTGAAGGCGGAATCAAAAGTGTTAACATAACTCCAAACCCGGTTGAGGTAGGCTTCGCGTTCTGCGGCATCTTTACGCCGATCAACATCCCCGTTGGGATGGAGTTTGCGGATTTTGGTGTAGATGAAATTGGTATCCTGAGCCAGGGTCGGACGAAGCTTTTCGAGTTCGTCGAGCTGGCTGGGTAACAAATTGTTATGGATTTTGAATTCACCAAAACCACGGCTCTCATTGGTGAGCAAATCCGCCGCAATCATATTGACGAGTTGTTCGTAATCCGGATATACGAGGCGGTTTAGAAGATCCCGGCGGCGGGCGGGATTCAGATCAACGTTTTTCCGCAGGATTTGGTCCAGGCCGGGGACATCAATCAAATCGAGCAGACTGGAATGACTCATGGCCTGGTCGAGGAAAACCTGCCAACTGATCAAAGATTGGTCGAGACTGGCAGGAAGATCCGGTTTGGCATCGAGCCGCTCCTGTTGGAGATTAAATTGCAGGGCGAGGCGCTGTTGGAGATAATCGAGCGTCTTTTTATTGTCATCCGGGTAGCGGACCAAGGCTTCGCGATTGCGAATTTCCCAGACTTGCGGAGTTTCGCCGTAGCGCTTCACCCACGGATCCATGATGGCAGCGAGTCGCTCCCATTGTTTCTCATTTTGGTAGTGGAGAGCGTGGAAATAGTAATACTCCTCCGTTCCGGGAATGAGCTGTTTGAGAACAGCTTCCCGATCTTTGGCAAGGGCGAATTCCTCGATAAATCCAACTTTATCGTTTGCTCTCATAGCTATTGGAGTGAGAAAAAAACTGAGAAGGACAATAAAAATCCAGAAAGGAGCCTTTGCTCCCAGTGGTGTGGCGTTTTTCATGATTAAACTTGGTTGATTGTTTCACAGATTATTAATCATAGCACTGCCTTGCCTCGGCGGTAGGCCAAAGTTGTAAGGATATTCAACCCTGTTGAACGGGCGACTGTACCCTGTTACCTGGCAGATCGGACCCTGTTAAATTAAATACAAAAAGGCCGCCCGGAAAAACCAAGCGGCCTCTTCTAAATCGATCTGGTCTAGCTCTAGGCGAGCAGATTCAAAACCGGCTTGCCTTTGTCTGCCACGGTGAAGGGTCGCTTCGAGGGGCTGTAAATCACGTTGTCGAGCGGCATTCCCATGGCGTAAGCGATTGTGGCGTTGAAATCTGGAATCTTGACGGGATTCTCAATCACATTTTCACCACCCTCATCGGTGCGTCCATAGACATATCCACCTTTGAAACCACCGCCAGCCAATACTGAACTGAAAGCTTTCGGATAATGATCGCGCCCAGCGTTCTGGTTGATTTGCGGAGTCCGGCCAAATTCAGTCGTCAGCACAACAACTGTGGAATCGAGCCGACCGCGACGCTCTAAATCATCCAGCAAAGCAGCCATGGCTTGATCGAGAATGGCACACTTCTCCGGTGCGGCGATGAAGACGTTGTTGTGCATGTCCCAACCGCCCAGGGAAACTTCAACGGCACGGACATCGTTTTCGATGAGGCGACGGGCCAGAAGGCACCCCTGACCAAACGAATTGTTTCCGAAACGCTCGCGGGTCTCCTCGTCTTCATCACTTAGATTAAAGGCTTTGAGGTCTTTGCTCTGCATGATGCGAACCGCATCATCATACATTTGGGTGTAGGCGCGAACTTGTTTGACGTCGTAACGCTGGTGGAAATCGGTATCAAATTTCCGGGCGAGATCAAGACGATGGTCAAATTCATCCTGGTCAACACCACGAAGTTTCGAGTTCTTCAAGCCCGAAGCAGGATCGCTGATGGCGAGCGGCTCATACTCTGGTTCAAAAAAACCCCCACCGCCAACGATTCGGCTGTTACCACCGATGAAGACAGTGCCCGGCAAATTGGGATTCATGCGCCCCTTGTACTTCAACGCCCAAGCACCCAATCCGGGGTGACGAATTGTCGCCCGCTGGTCGTAACTGGTGTGCATGTAGTAGTTGCCCTGATCATGAGCCCCTGCTATCGAGGTGAGCGAACGGACAATCGCGAGCTTGTCGGCACGCCGGGCAAGGGTCGGCATATACTCAGAAAGTTTGATATCATCAACATTGGTATTGATGGTCTTGGTTTCACCCTGATTTTTATGTCCCGGCTTGGTGTCAAACGTATCCAAATGGGTCATCCCCCCTCCCATGTAGAGGTAGATAAGTTGCTTGGCTCCGTCAATACGATCAGGCAAACCCAGATTTGGGCCAAGTGCAGCTTGTCCGCTGCGGGTTGTCAGTCCCACCGCCCCAACGCCGAGAAGGCTTTTGGCAGTGGTTTCCATAAAACGACGTCTAGAAAATTCGTCGGCTTTAAAGGCGGTGTTCATCGGTTATTTTTATTTACTATTGGTTAAATGCGGAATCAGTTTACTGCACAAAAATAAATTGCTGGGTATTCAGGAGCGCCCAGACGATGCCTTCGTAGGCTTTTTCGCCTTTGACATCCACTTCGGCCTGGACCATTTCGAATTCTTTTTCAGTGGGTTCGCGGGTCAACATGGCCTGAAAGATCATTCTGGTTTTTTCTCGAACATCTCCAGCGGAATGGATGCGGCTGCCAAACACGGCGTATTCGTTGATGAGCGCTTCCACGATGGTTCCGTTAAGCAGGTTGAGAGCCTGGGGCACCGAAGCACCATCTCCAGCGTTTTCGATCACCTCCCGGTCAGACTGGCCAAATTCCCGAAGAAAATGGCCGGCGGGCGCTGGGGATTGCAGTTCTGAAGCCCTCGCCATGGTTGATACCAAGCTTGTGTAGTTGCGATAATGGTTGCGCTGCTGATTATACCATTCTTTCTTCTGATTCTTGTCCAAGCCGACAGGGGCCTCGGTTTTCATGTCTACTTTGGGAAGCTTGGTCAAAACGACATTATCCTCTTTGGCCATGCCTGAATCATCGGTCATTTGCATTTCGGACATTCCAACGGCAGTGAGAAGGGTATCCGCATCAACTTTGTCCCCAACATGTTTGAAGGCAATATCTTCAATCGTTTTCCGCTCAATCTGAGACAGTTGACCCAGTTCCTTGCGTAACTGCGCCATCTTGACTTCGTCTTTCGCGTCGCGGGCAGCATACATTTCCTGACGAATTTTTTCCTGCTTGGGCATCAAATCGCTGACGGCTTCGCCCAAGGCTTCAACCATGGCGATGTATTCCTTTTCTGGCTTTTCTTCAAGGGTGAGGTACATCTGGCGATATTTTTCGACCGAAGCGAGTTGAGTCTTGATACGCGGACGGTAACTGTCGGCTTCCGGCAGAGCGAGGGCCACAATCGAGTCCCAAATCTGTTCAGCAGTCAGGCGACGGAAAACCGGCCCCGGGAAGTGATAAGGCGCACCCATAACCATTTCTCCATTGTAGGAGGCGCTCTGGTAGGTGCGGGTGTTATAGAGAACGTCCATGTAGGCGCGCATGTCATAGTTGAGACTACGCATGATTTCCTCCAGGTAGCTGAGCAGCTCTGGATTCGCCACATAGGTATGGTCCGTCAATTCATCAACCGGCTCATATACACCGTGACCAAAGACTTTTTTCCAGAGTCGGTTAGCGATCACTTTGGTAAAGGTCGGATTGTCCTTGGATGTCATCCACTTGGCATAAGCCTGAACTGCACTATCATCGACATTGGCTAGATCAATGTCGGCTCCAAACATGGTGTCAGCTTTGACGGGTGAGAGGGGCTTGGCGTCGCTGTATTGATAGTCGTGCGGCAGCTTGACGGTTTTAGCGTTTTCCTCGGTAGAAAAATACTGCAATTGCTGATAGACCCGACCGAGAGCGTATTGGGCGGCTTTGCCCTTTTCAGAAAAGTCTCCCATGGCCTCAATCGATTTATTGGCCAGATCTCGGAATTCCTTATCAGTCATCTTCAGAGAGGTCAGGTATTTCTCATACTTGTTGCTCTGGGTGAATTTATCCAGGCTGCGCTGGTCAGGAATGGAGGGAAACCCCTTGGTTTCGTAACCCGCTTTGATCAACAAATCGTCCTGAATCTTTTTGCGCTCGCCGCGCTGATGGTCGCTGTAGGCAACTCGGTTCCTGGAGTTGTAGCTGCGCGCGTCCATCCCATAGGAAAAAGCGGCCATCTTGTAGTAATCCATCTGGGTCCATTTGTCGAACGGGTGGTTATGGCATTGGGCACACTCCAGGCGGGTTCCCAAGAAAACCCTGACCGTGTTGGACATGTTGTCGAGCGGCATCCCACGATCCCGGATATAGTAACCAACGGCCCCATTTTCCCAGATTTTTCCGGTGGAAGCCACCATTTCGCGTACCACCTGGTCATAAGGACGATTTTCCTCGATCGCTTTTTTGAGCCATAGTTGGTAAGCGGCCTCCGCCTGACCGGAGTTTCCACCCAAGGCGTTATTGATCCGCAAGACATCGGCCCAAAAGTTGTAGGCGTGGCTGACATGACCGTCGCTATCAAGGAGATCAGCAATGAGTTGCTCCCGCTTCCGCTCGTAAGTTGAGCCTAGGAAATTCTCTGATTCTTCGATTGTGGGAATCCGACCGATGATGTCCAGATAAGCGCGGCGCACAAAAACCGTATCATCAATGGCCGCTCCCCTCGTCATTCTATTTTTATCGAGCCCGGCCTGAACCAGCTTGTCAATTTTCTTGATTGCCACTGCTTTATCAAAATTTTCAGCAGCACAAACTAGAGTACACGACAAAGCCGCAGCAGTGGTGATGGCGAGAAGCTTTTTCATAACAAATTTAAAACAATATGGCATTCTACAGCGTTTCTGAGAAAAAGAAGCGACGCCATCGCGTCATGGCGTAGGTGAGAAAAACCGGACGGACAACGGAAGTGGAGTGCAAGCTTTCTTCCTACAGTTCAACAGGGACTGGCTTTTCAGGCATGGGTTGAAAATCACCGGGGACACCGGGAAAATTCTCCTCGCGAAAACGATTCCATTTTCCTCGGGTTTCTTCGGAGATGATCTCTGACATTTCCTCCATACACTCCACACAAACCATGGCGCTATCAACCATGTCTTTGCCGTGACAGATTCCGGTCAGGGAAAATTCCGCATCTCGCGCGGTCTCCTGGGTCTTTTCGCAGAGAGCGCAGTCGTTAAAACCTGAGACGTAGCGGAAACGTTTTTGCTGAAATTCGTTCAGGACACGCCGCGAATGCTCCGAAGCCTCAGCCATCATCCGGTCGATACAGGGCATACAGAGTGCGTATTCAATTGTGACTTCTCCCTTTTTGAAATGCTTCGCCACTTTGTAGCCGTTTGAAAATTCGGCCAGACTCTCGCCGCAACGGGTGCAGCATAAAAACGATCGCTCCTCGTAAAAAGAATAAAGAATCTCCGGAATGGGCTCCCGGGGCATACCTTGAAACGGGTTTTCTTCTGGTTTGGTTTCCTGCATGTTTCGTTCACCCAATGAGTTTTTCCATCCGGGCTTTTCTGTGGGCGGTTCAAGTTTCTGAAGAACTTGCCTGCCAGCGAATCATTATGAGGCATCTTCGCGTCAAATTCAAGTCGATGTTTGTCACCTGCGCCAATGTGTAATCAGGGAGCCGACATGATAGGGTATAGTGAGGGACTCAACAGATGTGGTGTTAAATTTGACAAGGAATATTTGGGTTAAAAGGCTGATTATTTTTGAGGATGCCGAAAATGCAGTGGACCAGCTTTCTCATCACCGCGACGAGGATGGCCATTTCGGGTTTTCCATCTTCCCTGAGGCGGGCCGCAAAAGTTTTCATGAT
>JBGSJM010000118.1:0-5765 GCA_041742015.1 Verrucomicrobiales bacterium
CAAGGGTCAGGCACCAAATGTCGTGGGCCAGATCATCTTTTGCAAAAAGGGAAACAGAAAACCCTTCCGGAACCTGAAAAGGTGGTATTGATTGGGCTGTGACGCTCTGATTAAGGGTCAGGGCCAATAGAAGAAGTAAAAGTCGACCGTTCAAAAGAGATTTAAGGTATAACGATTCCACCTCGCAGTTTTCTCAACTTGATCTGCGCTTTTGCCTTGGCGGGTAAATCGGGATCCCGATCCCTAATCCACAAAGGCGTGGGGATGTTGAGTTCGTTTTGGAGAGTTAGAATTTTTTTGATCAAAGTGGGAAGATGATTTTGTGGGCTGGACCAGTAGAGCTGATAGAGATGCTGATAGGCAGCCTGCTTCTCCCCGGGGCAGTCGGCGAGGAAATAGCCGTAGAACCTTTTGGCGTAAACCGGGGCGTTTGGTAGTTTCATGATTTCGCCGTACAATTTGGCGACGCCGCAGGGATCATTGATTTTCACTCGATAAACTTCTGCCATTTGTTTGCGGATCTCGACGGAATCTGGGATTTGTTGGAGGCCTGCTTCCCCCAGTGCGATCGCATCGCGGGTGTATTCGTGAAACAAAATCTTTTTTTCGATATCAGGGAGTCTTGAGCGGGTTTCCAGCCAGGCGGGCGCATTAATACCCCGGTGCCAGACCAGGGTGACCCAATGAGATTCCTGAGTCGGTTCGAGATAGGTGGTGAGGAGGAGGGCTTTGCGATTGGCATCCCATTGGTCGTTTTCGAAGTGGCGATACGATTCCAGCAGATAGCCGGTGGCGACCAGAGGGCGTAATCCACCGAGGACACCGATGAGCGCGGACTGACCCAACTTGGTAAAGGCAGTGTGTCCCGGAGTGGGTAGCAACATGCCGACAGAGGTCATGTCCTTTCGCAAACCACTTTCAAAGGGGCTACGCAGCAGTCCAAATAATAGCAAAATGACTGGAATCCTCGTCCATCTGGGAATTTTATGAAACATGGGATCAAAATTCTTTGTACATAAAAATCATCAGAGAAATCAACAGAAACACGAAAAGGTACCCGCCAGTTAAGAATCCCATGCTCCAGACTACTTGGGGAATGATGGTTGCGCCTGAAACCACGCCTTCACTGAAGGAAAAAAGCTGGAAATCGGGAATCAAGAGTTTGAAAATTTTCGTGAGCATTCGGACCAAAAAATTGCCATCGCTTTTGTTCAGCCAGAAATCGGCCATCATCCCGTGGGCATGGCCAATCAAAAAGAAAAAGATACTGGTGATAATCGTAAACAACGAACTGGAAGCAAACGTGGAGATAAGAATCGTCATCGCTGCGACGACTGATGCCTTTAGAAACGATGCGAGAGCGGCAATCGCCAAAACAGGGCGGGCACCCTGTTGTTTGATGAGTGCAATTTGTTCATTAATCTGAGTTTCCGTCATATAGGGGCCGGATTGAATGGCAATCAATTCACTACTTACGAAACTGCTCTGTTTCAGATGGAGCATAAAGAGGCAGGCGAGAAACATCAAAGCCAGAGAGGCAGCAATTAAAAGCAAAACTCCAAGCAGTTTTCCCACCAGGTATTCGATCCGCAAAACGGGTTTCGACAAAATGGTGTAAAGCGTGCGGTCCTCAAGATCGCGAGGGATGAGGAGAGCCGTCGCCACCACGGCATAAAGCCAGGCGAAAATGTCCATCGTCCCGAATGCCACTTTCTTGATCGTCTCCAGTTGGGAAACAGCCGAGGCGCTCATGATATCGATATGCCCCAAGGCAGTGACCAGCACAGCAAATACGATCAGAAAGTAGAAGGTCTTCATTCGGACAAGCTGGGTCATGGTGCCGGTGGCAATGGTCCAGATCCGACTGATCGAAAAAACCGGGATTCTGATCTTGGTTTCGGAAAAAGTAGTCATCTATCCTATTTTTTAGTTCCGGCGATTTTCAAAAAGAGGTGTTCCAAGGTTGTTTTCGGATGACCCTGCTCGGCGATGGTGGCACCTTTTTCTTTGGCGACCAGTTTTTGGATTTCCTTAATCAACGATGGCGAGGCATTTTCCAGAACGAACGAATAACGGTTCCCGATGGAAATCAGTTCATCCAGAGTGCCTTCGGAGTGCATTTGTCCCTGGAAAATAATCCCCACCCGATCACAAACCTCCTGCACCTGTTCGAGAAGGTGGGAGCAGAGAAAAACGGAGATGCCTTCTCTTTTGAAATTCAGGATCAGGTCGCGGATTTGCCGGGAGCCAACTGGATCAACTCCTGCGGTGGGTTCGTCGAGGATGACGAGACGGGGGCGCTGGATGATGGCCTGGGCAATACCAATTCTCTGAAGCATGCCCTTGGAGTAACCGGCGAGTCTCCTTTTCCGGGCCCCTTCCAGATCGACGAGGGCGAGCAACTCGCTAATGCGGTCCTGCAATGCGGAGCCTTTGAGACCGCAGAGTTTGCCATAAAATCTGAGGGTTTCTTCCCCGGTGAGGTGACGATAAAAATAGGGGTTTTCAGGAAGAAAACCGATATCGTTACGAGCCCGGATATCACTGGTGTCAAGCCCAAAGACTTTAGCGCTGCCTTTGGTGGGAGCCATCAGGCCGAGCACTACTTTCATGCTGGTTGATTTGCCGGAACCATTTGGTCCGATTAGTCCATAGACTTCTCCAGCTTTGACGGTGAAGGACAGATTGTCGACCGCTACCAGGTAGGAGGAGGTGATGCCCTTTTTGAATACATTGGCACTATAAGAACTGGTTTGAAATATTTTGGTCAGGTTTTTGACTTCAACCGCAGATGTACTCATGTTTCAGTCGATAATTTGAAAACCGCGAATGTCTTCGAGGAAGGCAATATTAAATTCCTCCTGGTTTAGGATATGGTGCCCCAGGGAACTGTTGTGGATTTCTTCGATAAAGGCTTCCAATTCGCTGGCTTCCCCCATAAGTTTTAACTCGACTCGGCCATCCTCCAGATTTCGGACGGTTCCCACGACATCAAAACCTTTGGCGATCTGTTTGGTTGCGTAGCGAAAACCCACGCCTTGAACTCTTCCATCAAAGAGGTATTTACGGGAAATCATTTTAGTAGAAGCTAACGACGATTTATCGTTATAATCCACGAAAATTTGGGGGAAATCCAAATTGCCCCAAAATGGAGAGTGGGAAGCCCGAAACCGCTTTAGAAGCTGTCGCTATTTGATTAGCCCCTTGACTTGCTCAAACACATTAGCCCCAGAGCCGATTCGCTCGCCATTTGCGTTTAGTAGTGCGTATTCAGGCACAAAATTGGTGGTTTTGTATTCACGCAGACCGCTTCTTTGAACATCATCTGGAACCACCGTATACCAAGGGAACTGTTCCTTTACAGCCCAATCTTCAGCGGCACTTTCACTTTGATCAAGTGAGACATGAATCATTTCAACTTTTGGATTTCCTTCAACTGTTGTCTTATATTTCTCCACTAACTGTGGAGCAGCGGCGCGGCAGGGTCCTCACCACGAAGCGGAAAAATAGAGAATGTAGAATTCTGGTGCTTTTGCGAGTTTGGCTGAAGCAAAGCGCTTTTTATCAACCAACTTTAGTTTTGCGTTGGCTACTTGTTTGCCCACTTTGGTCTTTTCGAGTTCGGCGGTGAAATCAGCAGGTTGGGCTGGGGATGATTGGGCTGCTTCCTGGGAAAGAATAAATTCCCGGTCTTCACCAGAAAGAATTTCCTGTTTGAAGGTTAGTAATTTACCGTCTTGGGTAACTACGCTGACGGTTCCCCGGTTTTTATCATAAGAGCGAAAAGTGGCTTCAAATGTTTTAGAGCCGTCGGCACTCTTCCAAGTCTTAGCGAACACGGACCCTGAGATAAGCGTTCCAAATAATCCCCAAAGCAAAAAGTTTCTCATCTTAAAGTGATAATACTGCGAATTTTTGTTTTGTCCTGCGGAAATTTTGGCTACTCGATTTCTAGAATTACCTCTATCTCCACTGCGATGTTTCCGGGAAGGACATTGGTTCCGATCGCACTGCGAGCGCCGATGCCACAGTCGTCACCAAAAACCGACGCAAAAAGTTCGCTATACCCGTTGATGGTCTGGGGCTGTTGCACAAAGTCGGACGTGCTGTTGACAAGGGCGAGGGTTTTAATCACTCGCTTGACCCGGTCGAGTGATCCCAATTCAGCCTTTATGGTGGCGAGCAGGGCAAGACCTACCTGCCTCGCAGCGGCTTGACCTTCCTCTAGTGTCATATCTTCGCCGAGTCGGCCTTTGATGTAAGTGCCGTCTGACTGATAGGGGCCGTGGCCGGAAAGATAGGCCAAATTATTAACGACTACGAGAGGTTTATAGACTCCTCCTTTAGGTGGTGGAGGTGGTAATTCAAGTCCCAGGGCCGCAAGTTTTGCTTCGATACTCATATGTTTTCTTTTACCATGTTTGTATCATAGCGAAAACCGGTTTTTCAGAAATTTATTCAGCCTAAAATGTAGCGAGGATTTTACTCAAGGTCAATAAGTTCATTGCTGTTAAGGATGGCGCGGCAGAAGGTATCGAGTCCATGCCGTGCGATCAAGTGACAGGCTGCTTCAGATTCGGTGGAGGAGGGTTCTCGCTGAAATAGCATGCGGTAGCGAGGGGACGGAAAAACAATTGGCCCGGCTCAAAGGTGGAGGAGGGTTCTCGCTGAAAGAGCATGCGGTAGGTGCTCGCTGGTGGCGGTGATCATGTCGTCGAGCGTGGCGGCGCGGATTTTCGCCTGCGCTACGGGGCCCTGGTTTTTCACGTCGTCATAAGGACCGACGACGAGGAAGGCGCTGCCAATGCTGACCTGCGGATCATCCGGTGCGATGACATCGAGCCAGTGCCGGTCCCAGGGTCAAATGTCGAGGAAGGGACTCTGCCCTCAACCACCAACGGATTAATCGATCAAAAAGACCGGGAGTTCGTCGTAAGTTACTAAGTTGTCAGCATCGAAAACGAGAGTCAGACCATCATCGAGCGGTAGTTCGGGAGCGTGCCAGGCCTTGATCACCCTCCGTCCACCATTCCTGCGGTGGAGGGCCTATCTGGTCGTACCAACTACAGGTCAGCGGGTTATCGATTGGTTCCATCGTCTCGATGGGAAGGAGGCTGGAGGCTTTAGGCTTTAGACTGGAGGGGTGCTTCCGCGTAGGGCTTTTATCAGTCCATTCAGAACTTTGGCGCTTTCTGTTGGGGGTCCTGGGGACAGGCAAAGTATTTGCAGTCAACAGCAAAATATCAATAACCTTTGACAATCAATTTACGCAGTCCGGCGAAAGACAAATTTTAGTGAATTTCCGCTTGCTTGAATGTGGTTTTAATAACACTGTCCTTCCAAACATTAGGCAGTCACGTTTGAGAGGAGAAGGTACCTATTTTGTCCACACGATTTCGAGGATCGTGGATCGGCGATCTATCTTTGAAGACAACGAGAAAGAGCATTTTTGCCAACTGCTTCGTCGGTTGCCTGGCTTCACCGGGCTTGATGTGGTCACCTTTTGTGTGATGGGCAATCATATTCATCTTCTGGTCGAACAACCGAACCCAGCCACCCTTCGATCCCTGACCAAGGCGGAGTTGTTGTGCCGGGCGAGGTTTCTCTACGACGCAAACACCATCAAGGACCTGGAACAGGAGTTTCTGCGGGCTGAAGAGGCCGATGATCAGCCCTGGATCCAGCGGATTCTGGACCGTTATGCCCATCGCATGGGGGATGTGTCGAAGTTGATAGCATCTTTGCCGCAAACCGCGAACACTTTG
>JBGSJM010000119.1:0-9983 GCA_041742015.1 Verrucomicrobiales bacterium
GAGTATGCCAGCAAATGGGAAGTTTGGAGGCGAGTTTAAAGAAGGAGAATTGCATTCCATCTTTTTCAACACTGGTGAATTTCACATCCGGGAAAATCAAGACGCAAGAACCTCCCAATTGCTATCAAGAGCCAGTGCCACCAAGGGCAAGATCGTAATTGATGGCTTTGCTGATGAGCGTGGATCGGATGAATTAAATGTGTACCTCAGTGAAGAGAGAGCAAAAAGAATCAAATCCTTTTTGATTGAGAATGGGATCGATCAAAGTCGAATTGTTTCAGTAGTAGGCCGTGGAGGTGTGCCAAATGGAAAAACCTATCAACAATACCGCAGGAGTGACGTTCGAATCTTGGAATAGCCCAAAAACTAGGAGCACGAAAATTTAAACGAGCATGAACATTATTACCTCATTTTTCGACTACACGGAAAACGGCAACCTCCGGGATGGCTTCTTTAATGAGTTTATTTTAGCTTTCGTTATTCTTTCGATTTCAAGTCTAATTGGATTGTTTTTGGGTTGGCTTATGTGGCGTAATTGCAAAAAAAGGTGCGACCAAGTTGAAGCTGAAAACGCAAAAATACGTGCGAAACAATCAGCCGTTTAGATCCATCAATTTTAAGCATTAAACCACAATGGATTTCACCAAGAATTTAGATCTATATCTGGATCCAAAGATCATTTTCGATATTTACCCCATGTGGGTGTGTTACCTGGCGTTGTTAGGTTTCTTGTTTGGTTTGATAACTGCATACATATCTTGGTATCGTTCTGCCCGTCGAATTGCGATATTGGAGAAAGTACGGGATGAACTTAGAGCAGGGGATATCGAGATCAAGAATATTGGGGAAACCTCATTAGCTAAGCCCAAGCCCGTTACTCAAATTTCTACAGACACCGTTAAAGCAAATTCAGATAGGGTGCCAACACCAAGTTGGGAACCTTTCGTCGATGATGGATTTCCGATTAAGGATGTTTATAGCGTGAAACCTGCCGACGCTGATGATTTAACCCTTCTAGAGGGCATTGATGACGATAGGGCCAAAGAATTGAATGGAGCCGGAATATATAAGTTTTCCCAGCTGCAAGGACTTGACGAAGAGGGTAGGAGGAAGATTGGCTTTAAATTTGGCTGGCAAAATATTAATTGGGGAGCTTGGGAAGCAATCGCAGCGGGGACTGGTTTTCTATTGGGGCGTGAGATCAAGCCTGAATTGATCGGTGAATGTTATAAGCATTTGCCGGAAGTCGCTACCTTTGATCAACCATTTCCTGTTCAAACATCTAATATGGATGCGACTTTAGATCGAGGGATTGAGGAAGGGGCGGAGAACCCCAAAAGAGAGGACGACTTCGAACTTCCTGCCGTCTACACATCTGCCACCAATGACACAGATGACCTGACGCAACTTGAGAAAATTGGCGAAGGGGAAATCATTCTGACGTCGCCAATGGTTGATGCCGAGGCTCATGAAGATGATGATGACTTGACTCAACTTGTGGGGATTGACAAAGAAAAAGCAAAAGTGTTGGGGAAATCTGGGATTTTTGAAATACCACAGATGCCAGATCTCAACGAAGAACAACTGGAAACTGACGGCAAACAATTCAGCTTCCCTGATTTAAATTTGGGTGAGTTAGCAGGTCCTGCGGCACCTGGAGCAGGCCTTGTTTCGGCAATTCGGGAAGAAGTGGACGAGGAAGAAGAGTCTAGGCTACAAATTCCCCAAGTTGCATCTCCTGAGGAGGTTGGATCCAAAGTTTCCGTTAAAATTCCCGAAGACGCTGATGACTTTACCCTACTGGAAGGGATTGATGATGAAAAAGCTGCGGAATTACACCGAGCCGGGATTCATAAATTCTGTGAACTTGAGAATCTTAATGAAGAGCAGCGTGACGCATTAAGCGAAAAATTTAGTTTCAATGATTTTAATTGGGGTAAATGGTCTGAACTTGCCGGGTTAGTTGCAGGTGGAGGTTTGGGGGCTTCGTTGTTGGTTCACAATGATAAAGAATCTCAGATTGATTTATCGACGGTTTACACGGTACCTCCCGATGATGCAGACGATTTCACCCGATTGGAAGGTATCAATGAGGAGAAGGCTGCAGAACTGCGTCGTGCCGGTATTTATAAATTTTCCCAGCTTGCAGAATTGAGCGATGATGAGCGAGAAAGGTTTAGCAGGAAGTTTAAATTGTCCGAACTGATCTGGGGCGAGCTTCCTGCAGTGATGCAGGAAGGAGTTCCTGAAGACGTTCAGATCACTACAATATCTCCTGCTAAATTGAAGGGTAGTTTATCGAATGAAACTCAAAAGATTCAATTACCAGTTCTGAATGATGAAGGTGCGAATTCAGATTGGAGATGGGGGTATACATTTAGGGAGAAACCGATTCATACAGATGATTTGACCAAACTTGAAGGAATCTCTTCCGAAGATGCTGCGCGCTTAAATTCTGAAGGGGTTTACACATTTCGACAACTTGAAAACCTTCCAGAGGAAAAGCGGGAAGAAGTGAAATCGAAGTTTGGGTGGGGAGATATCGATTGGGGAAAATGGGCAGATTCGGGAGCGGTTTCTAGTGTGTCTGACGTTGTGAAGAACGACGAGAATGCTACGGAGCAGAACCTGACCATTTCCTCGGCTGGTCTTTCAACTTTTACGGTCGGTGGTTTTGAGAATAGCTCTGTTGATCAGGGTTTCGATATGTCGGAGGTGGAACCAGAGAGGCCTGGCACCATCAGTTACTCGGAAACTCTGGGCTCTTTTGAAGGTGAAGATGTTGAGATCAATGAAAATTTAGGTGTTGTTTACACAGGGCTCCCCCCTGTTCAAGATGACTTGAAGAGGATTCGTGGGATTGGGAAGTCTCTCGAGAATCAGTTAAACTCCCGTGGAGTGTATCGTTTCAAACAAATTTCCAATTGGAATACCTATAATGTCTGGGCATTCGGCAAGGATCTGGCAATTCCGGGACGCATCAACAGGGAGCAATGGGTGCCTCAAGCTTCGGAATTAGCCGAATTGGAAGATTACAAAATAGAGGCTGAGGAGCTCGTTAAAACCAAGTTTGGATTTGGAAGCGTGAAAGTAGATCCAGAGTTGGGGATCGTATATCGGAAAAAACCAGAAGTTGTGGACGATTTGACTCAACTTCCTGGCATTGATAGCAAGGCAGAATCTCGTCTCAACTCCGATGGGATCTTTACCTTCGATCAGGTCAACGGTCTTAAAGGGGCTCAGAGAAAGTTTTTTGCCTCACGTTTTGGTCTTGGAGATATTGACTGGACAAAATGGAGTGGCATTTCTGCATTGGGTGCCAAAAAGGAGGATGTGGTTTCCAACGCATTGGAAATCAAAAACGTTCTGGTTAAACCAAAATTGGAGCCAAAGGATAGAGCGGAAATCGTTGAATCGGATGATCTGCCTACCGAAGACCCCAAAGGAATTTTCGGTTCTGCCGAGGATTTCGAGCGTGTTTTTGGAGGAAAGAATGGGAAGCCGGAGGATCGACGGGTTGTCTTTATCATGGATGTTTCCCGCTCATTAACACCGGCTCAATTGAGGCTGAGTAAAACGGAATTGAGTATGGCCGTTTGTGCTTTGCCTGAAGGAACTTTATACCAGGTGATTTTTTTCTCTGGTCCCACATGGTTCGCTCACCAACGAATGGTCGTAGGAGGTGCTCGTGGTGAGGATGTCGTGATTGCCGATGGGGCTATGAATCTCCGTTGGAATAGTGGTTTTGGTGGATTTGAGTATGAGGATGGGAATACTAATCTTCCTTCAAGTGAATGGCGTGAAGCCAACCCCAAAACGATTTCTGCCACTCTGGCAGACATTGAGGCGGTAGGCAAATCTTATGGAACCACTTGGCATTTGCCATTAACCATGGCTTTGAATTTAGAGCCGGTTCCGAAATGCATCTATTTTCTCACAGATGGTGAAACCGCCAGGCAGGATCAGGTCGCCGAGGAAATAGTTGAAATGGCTAGGGAACGCGGCGGGGCAACCCAAATCAACACCATCGCGCTGATGGTTCCGGGGGCATCGGTGCCACTTTATCGGATAGCTAAAGGTACAGGAGGGGAATATTCTCTTGTCATTGCTGGAGGGAAAGTGCTAAAAGACGATGACTTAAGAGAATATCTCTTGGAAAAGGGCATCGTTTTGGATGACTGACTATTCCGTAGATACTGGATCTTCTAAATGCAGCAAATGCCTCGTTCTCGGAGGTGTTCTTTTTCTCTTTTTAGTGAATGAAGTTCATGCCCAAAGTGGTGGGCAGATGGCAGTTGAAGACATAAGGGATATCATGGTGAAACGACCGTCGACGAGTGTTTTTCCCGTTATCTTGTCGATTGTTGTATTGCTCGGTGCCCTCATGATTGGAGTATCCGCTATCAAACGTATTTTAACCAGGCAACCTGAGATGGGAAGCGTTCCACCGGAATTGATTGCTCGAAGTCGATTGCAGCAGATCGGTTTGGAGATGGAGAATGAGCCACCAAATAAAGTCAGTTTAGAAATTTCCGAGGCCGTTAAAGACTTCCTGAGGGCTCAATATCAGGATCCTATCCGCTTTGAGACGGCGGAAGAGTATTTGAGGAGAATTAGTCTGCCTACAATGTCGGATTCAATCAAATTTTCAGATCTGCTGACTGAGGAAGTGCGGTCATTTATGAACATAAGTCAGGAATTGAAGTTTGCTCAAATTAGGGAGGCCCGGAACCAGCTACCTGCACTAGTCAACCATGCTACTAAAATTATTGAGATGGCGATCCATGAAAAAGCGAAGGGAAAACGCTTAGATTGAAGGTCGCTTGGGTAAGATCCAACTGATAGTTCAAGTCCATGATTCTACCATAAAAAGGGTGGTGACATTAGAGTCGGCCTGTGCTTAGCTGCCTTTGTGATTGGTAAATTGCTGGGTTATATATCATTGATTCTGTCTCTTTCTGCTTTGAGCGGAGCTGTGGATTTTAATCGGGATATTCGCCCGATTCTTTCCGATAAATGCTTTGCTTGTCATGGATTCGATGAGCATGATCGCAAAGCGGATTTAAGGCTCGACACCCAGGAAGGCTCCCGCAAAGATCTGGGAGGTTATGTGGCCATAAAACCAGGAGATTTAAGAAACAGTGAGGCTTGGATTCGGATTAGTTCCGAGGATGAAGATGAAATCATGCCCCCTCCCAAGTTTCACAAAACCCTCAACCCGGCAGAAAAAGAACTGATCCGACAATGGATCTCGGAGGGTGCAGAGTATCAAACTCATTGGGCCTACACACCTCTGCAAAAAAAGGTCTTAACTCTGGGCGAAAGGTTAATCGATCATTATGTGACCGAAGGGTTAACTAGGAATGGTTTTAAGCTTTCGGCCTCATCCGATAGAATTACCCTGGTTCGACGGTTA
This sequence comes from Verrucomicrobiales bacterium, assembly GCA_041742015.1. GTDB lineage: Bacteria > Verrucomicrobiota > Verrucomicrobiia > Verrucomicrobiales > DEV007 > Arctic95D-9. The sequence continues at coordinate 5,417 of JBGSJM010000119.1, forward strand.
TATTTCGATCTTCTAGGGCTGCCGCCTTCAACTGAAGCGGTGGAGCGATTTGTGACTGATGAATCGCCCTCTGCCTATGAATCGCTTGTTGACAAGCTGCTCGCCAATCCTGCTTTTGGTGAGCGAATGGCAGTTTATTGGCTCGATTTGGTTCGGTACGCTGATACGATTGGGTATCATTCAGACAACTTTATGGAAGTTTCGTCTTACCGGGACTATGTTATATCCGCTTTTAATCGGAATCTTCCATTTGACCAGTTCACGATTGAGCAGCTTGCCGGGGATCTATTGCCCAATCCAAGCTTACAACAGAAAATCGCATCGGGATACAATCTTCTCCTTCAAACCACCGAAGAAGGTGGTGCTCAGGCAGAGGAATATATCGTGATTCATTCGGCTGACCGGGTTCGCAATGTATCTGGAGTCTGGCTTGGATCGACGATTGGTTGTGCCCAGTGTCACGATCACAAATATGATCCCTTCACCTCACGGGATTTTTACACTTTCGCAGCATTTTTTGCCGACTTAAAAGAGAAGCCCATAGGCAAACGGGAGCCCAATTTGTCGCTTCCCACCAATGAAGAACGGGATAAGATTGCTCACCTGGAAAGGAGAATAAAGGAAACAATGCTTGAGGCTGCCCTGGCCAGGGATTCGACACTTAAGAATAAGGTGGAATTGGAAAGACAAATTTGGGAGACCGAGACTCAAGCGATCTTTTCCAATGAATCGTCCGATGAGTGGAAGATTAAAAAACCAAACTCAATGCAAACTTCAGGCGGACAGGTTTTGAAAGTCTTGGCTGACGATTCGATCCTTACGTCAGGCCCCAATCCGCCAAAGGACAATTACAAGTTTATTATCGAGAACTCCGGAAAAGTATCTGCGATTCGATTGGAGGCGCTGATGGATGATAGTTTCCCGGGCAAACGCCTTTCCCGCTCCAATGGGAATTTCATTCTTTCCGAGATGTTCATTTCTCACCTGGGGAACAAGGTCAAAGTGGTCAATGCCTTGACTGATTACGAGCAAAAGGACTGGCCGGTTAGTGCTGCAATCGATGGTAAAGATGAAACCGGATGGGCCGTGGACGGTCACACTGATAAGGCAGCGAATCGGCAGGCTGTTTTTGTGTTTGAGCAACCCCTGGATCTTGGGGAAAAGGGCCAATTAACAATCGAGCTTCGCCATCAATCCAATTATGCGGGCCACAATATTGGGCGTTTACGTATCAGCGTCACCGATTCGTTGACGCCGTCAATCAAAGGTATCTTGGCAATGCCGGCAGATGTTATTGTTGCACTGAAAGTTCCGGTAGAGCAAAGGACGGTGCTCCAAAAGACCAAGTTGATCGATTATTTCCACTCAATTAGCCCCCTTCTAGCCCCACTGGTTGGTGAAAATAAGAAACTAAAGGCTGATTTGGAAGCACTTAACCGATCCGTCAAAACCATGCTGGTGTCTGAATCATTGCGCGAGCCTAGAATTACCCGAATATTAAATCGAGGGGATTGGATGGATAAAAAAGGTGAAATAGTCCAGCCAGCCCTCCCCGCCTTTCTTCCCCGAGCAAGAGAGTTACCCGCAGATCGTCGGGGCAGTCGGCTTGACCTTGCAAGATGGATCGTTGAGCCTGACAATCCCTTAACCTCTCGGACTTTCGTAAACCGAATTTGGATGCTTTTCTTCGGAAGTGGGCTTTCCCGTAATGTGGATGATCTCGGTGGGCAAGGGGAACCACCAACTCATCCAGAATTACTCGATCAACTTGCGGTCGGTTTTCGTGACCATGGCTGGAATGTAAAAGGGTTGATTAAAGAGATTCTCATGTCGGACACCTATCGTCAGGCTTCAACGGTTTCTCCCGAACTGTTGAAAGTGGATCCAACCAATCTTCTCTGGGGTAGACAGGGGCGTTGGCGGCTTGATTCCGAGTTTATCCGGGACACTGCCCTCCAGTTAGGTGCCCTGCTGGTGATGCAGGAGGGCGGAAAGAGTGTCAAACCATATCAGCCCGCTGGCTACTGGCAGCATTTGAATTTTCCCCCGCGCGAATGGGAAAACGGCAAAAACTCGGATCTTTATCGGCGAGGTCTCTACACTTTCCGGTGCCGCAGTTTTCCCCATCCGGCGATGGTTTCTTTCGATGCCCCCAGTCGTGAGGAATGTTGTTCGCAGCGCTCTCGTTCCAACATCCCACAGCAGGCGCTTGTCCTGATGAACGATCCTTCTTATGTCGAAGCCGCCCGTAAATTTGCTGACCGGGTGTTGAAAGTCCCCGGGGATGAGAAGGCAAAAATTCAGTTTGTCTGGAAAGAAGCTACCAGCCGGGCAGCTAACGAAGAAGAGGTTACAATCCTTTCTGAACTCTATCAAACCCAAAAATTGGCATATTCCAAATTGGAAGAGGAGGCCAAAAAACTCTTAAGTGTGGGGGATGCCCCCAGTGATGGGTTACAGAGTCCGGGAGAAGCAGCCGCTTGGACTCAGGTAACGAGGGCCATTTTAAACTGCTACGAAACCACTTCCCGGAACTAATGATTGCAGTGGATACAGATATTCTTGTCTATTACCATCGTCTGGACTCGCCCTATCAGGTTAAGGCAAAGGTAGCAATTGATCGATTGATAAAAAGTAACCAACCCTGGGCGATTCCATGGCCATGTGTGAGTGAGTTTTTAGTAACTGTTTCGCCTCAACGTCCCTATAGCCCTCCGTCCACCATGGAGCAATGTTTTAAGGCTCTGGATCGATGGCGGAAGTCCTCTGAATTGAGATTTATTGGTGAAGTCCCCGGTTTTTACGAAAAATTCCGCAAACTTGCCTCAGAGCAAAACCCCGTGGGTCCGGAGATTGAAAATATTCGCATCGCAGCGATTTGTATCAATCATGGAGTGACGGATTTTTGGAGTGCCGACCGGGATTTCAGTTCTTTTTCTAATATCAAATCGACCAATCCCCTGATCATTCCCAACCGACCAGCCGATTAAAATGAACTTTGATACTTACTTGTCCCGAAGGGCATTTATCAATCGATCAGCGGTTGGTATAGGCAGCGCTGCTTTGGCCCACCAACTGTTCGCAGAAGGTGGATTGGGTGAACAGTGGACGGGGGCTGTTCAGCCCCATCATCCTGCCAAAGCCAAGCGAGTGATTTTTCTATGTATGGCGGGTGGGCCATCCCATATAGAAACGCTCGACTACAAGCCAGAATTGATCAAACTGGACGGTCAGTCGATGCCGAAATCGGTAACCGAAGGTCAGCCCATCGCCCAATTGCAGGGGCAAAAGGAGTTGAAGATTTTGGGGCCACAACACCCCTTTAATCGCCATGGTCAGTCTGGACAAATGATCTCCGATGTGCTCCCAAATATCGCTAAACTGGCTGACGACATCGCCATTGTGAATTCGATGACGACCAAACAAATCAACCACGATCCGGCTCACACATTTTTGAATACCGGAACCCAGATTTCTGGGCGACCTAGTATGGGTTCATGGATCAATTACGGACTGGGCAGTGTTTCGCAAAACCTCCCAGGTTTTGTGGTTCTGACTTCCGTTGGTGGCGGTCAGAGTCAGCCGATCGCTGCCAGGCAATGGCACAGTGGATTTTTGCCGAGTCGATTTCAAGGAGTCCAATTTCAGTCCAAGGGCGACCCTGTTCTGTATGTGAGTAATCCGCCAGGCGTCGAGCGCTATGAACAAAGAGCTGTGGTCGATGCCATTAATTCCCTGAATCGGCTCCGGACCAGATCTGTCTCTGATCCTGAAATCGATGCAAAGATTAACCAGTATGAGCTGGCCTTTCAGATGCAGGCCAGCGTTCCTGAATTGGTCGATTTGAAAGACGAACCCAAAGAACTTCTGGATATGTATGGGGCCGTTCCAGGCGATGGTTCCTTTGCCAGTAACTGTCTGTTAGCCAGACGGCTAGCAGAAAGAGGAGTGAGATTCATCCAGCTTTATCACAGGGGTTGGGATCATCATGGAGGTGTTAAAAAAGGTGTGGAGACCACTGCGAAACTGGTCGATCAGGGATCATGGGCTCTCGTTGAGGATCTAAAAAGAAGAGGCATGCTCAAAGATACGCTGGTGGTGTGGGGTGGGGAGTTCGGGCGCACCCCGATGGCACAGGGCTCGGGCCGGGATCACCACATTAAAGGTTTTTCACTCTGGATGGCGGGTGCCGGCATCAAAGGCGGGGTTACCCATGGGGCCACCGATGAGTTTGGATACCATGCAGTGGAGAACGTAGTGACGGTACACGACCTCCATGCCACCATGCTTCATCTCTTCGGGATAGATCATAATCGCTTTACCTACAAATTTCAGGGCCTGGATATGAAACTAACTGGCGTTGAGCCAGCTTATGTGGTCAAAGAATTACTGGCCTAGAGAGCGGACTCAACAGGGTATGATCGGTGATGCAACAGATGTGGTGTTAAATTTGGCAAGGAATATTTGGGTTAAAAGGCTGATTATTTTTGAGGATGCCGAAAATGCAGTGGACCAGCTTTCTCATCACCGCGACGAGGATGGCCATTTCGGGTTTTCCATCTTCCCT
>JBGSJM010000120.1:0-5381 GCA_041742015.1 Verrucomicrobiales bacterium
AAGATTCCCCATGTGCTAGGCCACGAAGTCTGCGCTGAAGTTATTGAATCTCAAGACGAGCGTTTTCCGGTGGGAATGAGGGTCTTCCCTCATCATCACGCTCCCGACCCGACATCAGCTCTAAGTAAAAGAGGAGCCGAGGTTCATGACCCCCTATGGCGTGCCACCAAGCTGGTGCCAGGAGGGATGGCCGACTACTTTGGTGTTCCCGCCGCAAACCTCACCGACTGCCTTGACGTCAACGATCTTCGTCCTCAAGAAGCTGCCCTGATAGAGCCCCTCGCCTGTGTGGTTAAGGCTGTGAATCGACTTCACCTAAGAGGAGACGAAACGGTTTCAGTCATCGGTTTAGGCGTCATGGGGCTCATGTTCATGCACTTGCTTCCTGGTGCGCAGGGCATTGATCTTTCGGCTTCTCGCCGAGCTTGGGCCGCGGCGCAAGGGCATAAGGCAGTCGCTCCCGAAGAAGCAGTCAAAACCGAAGTCATCCCCGCGGAGATTAGTCTGGTGATTTCCGATGTCAAAGATTCCGGTGTTTTGGCTTTTGCGATGCAGGCAGGGGTTCCCGCAATTTACATCGAGCCGGGAACGGACAAACCGGGGCGACTCACAGATGCCGCCTGCAAGGAAATCGCCGACAAGCTAAAATCCGCTAGAGTTGATCTCATAGCCCTGTGTGGATTTATGCGAATCCTCCGGGACCCAATCTTGTGCGATTTCCCCCGCAAAATCATCAATATCCATCCCTCTTTGCTGCCGAGTTTTCCGGGGCGAAACGCCTGCCAGCAAGCAATTGAGGCGGGTGTGAACGAATCGGGGTGCACCATCCACTACGTGGACGGAGGGGTGGATACAGGAGAAATCATCCAGCAGGCAAAAGTGCCCATCTTTCCCGGAGACGATGTTTTTGCTCTGCAAAAAAGAATTAATGAACAGGAAGTCCTTTTGTTTCCCCAAGTTGTCGCTTCCCTGATTATACAGGGTATGATGACCGATTAAACAGGGTACAATGACTGGATTTGTATTGCTTGATCAGCTAGAAATTCCACGGGCATCGGTGGTGATTGCTCCCTGAAGGTTGATTCCGGTTTGGGTGGCACCCGTTAAATTCGCGGCAATCAGGTCGGTGTTCAGGCAATTGGCATTGGTTAGATTGGCTCCTTCAAATGAAGCGCCCGAACAATCTGCTGTGGACAGGTTGGCACCAGTTAAATCTGTGCCTTTGAAAGTGGTGCCACCAAGATCTGCACCATGAAAATTAGCTCCTCTCAAATTGGCGTTGTCGAAGCAGGCCCCGCTAAAATCCGCCCCAGCAAAGGAAATGCTCTCCAGATTGGCACCGGTAAAATCTGCTCCCTGAAAATATCCGTGATCAAGTATCATTCCCGAAAGGTCTTTCCCGACATAGTTTCCACCCTGCTTTGAAAGACGGGAGCCAGTGGCTCCATTGGAACTGACAAACTTTCTGTGCGCGTTAAGCTGATCCTCTGTAATATCCCAAAAACTCATCTAACACGATGGAGTGTTTTGTTTCGATTGCAAACGAAGTTAAAGAATAACCAGAATGGTCGGGTTAATAAAAATAACACCAAATCCAATCGGATTCTTTAACATAATACACTGCTGAATCGTCTAAACCTTAAGGGAAGGCAATTGAACAACACTTTTCCAAGAAACTAGAACCAATTGTTAAGGAGATGACAAAATCTGCAATTTCACAAATTCGCATTCCATTGTATAATAAAAAAGGTGTGGAAGTTAATATCTGTCTGGTAAATGGCCGGGCTTCGTTGCAAATCACAAACAGTTCCGGATATCCACGTGTGGTCTCACTTTCAAACGTGTGGGCCTATACCTCGGACATGACACCGACGGTTGTAAAAATGGGAGCTAATTGCCTTAAGAAATTGCCTTGGTCAATCAGTGAACATCCTCATCTTCGAAAAATCGAAGTGAAGGTTAGCGAATCGGTGGATGAGGTGTTGAAATTGGAGTGTTGATCGAGCGCATTTAATCGGGTTTGACCCATTCATTTGAGTTAACTCCCAAAACGGCGAGGGATTTTAGATAGCCGAGAAGGTCGGCGACATCCTGAAACGAAAGAATATCGATAAGATTGATCGGCATTGTTGAATAGGCGACTACTTGATGAAAGGCAATTTCTTCATTTTGCAGAATCAGTGAGGTACCGGTTTGATCAACGACATCAATCAGCGTTTCAGTTTCTTCGGCGATAAAACCAAAGTCGCTGTTTCCATCTTTCAGTGTAAATCGAAGGGTTTCATAGCCTTCGGTAATTTGGGCATCTGGAATGAGGATTGCCTCTAATGGGTCATGATGGTTAACACCCGTAAGAATCGGTGCTTTTTTGTCGTGACAGATTGTGCAATATTGCAAAGTATGAGCTTTTCCGCGTTTCAGATCAACCTTAGCGAAAGACTTTAATTTGGATCGAATCTCGCTGATAGTGATGCCAATAAGTATTTGTTTATCAGGTATTCTTCGAAATGATTTTTCTGAAGTTTTCTGAAGTGTTTCGAGTATCCGGGAGACTTATTGGAAGGGGCACGATCAATGACTCCCCTATTGATCAGACTTTTTGAATCGTCAGCAGCCTTTGCAATCAGAGATAGAAGGGAGGGCCTTGATTCTTTTTCTTTTTCCAAAATTCAGGAGGTGATTTGTTCAATTTGTGTCTGGCTTGTGGTGGATTTCTCCATCAGAGTAGTTAGTATTTGCCAGGACAGCTCTCTTTCATTTTTTAGAGGAGAAGTTGTTTTTTCTTTCAGCCACTCTATTTGGGTCAGCCAACCAGGGTTGCTGTTCATGGCCTGGATCAGTTGAAGTGAGATGGTGGCGTCAGTTAGAAAATCCTGCGAGATGGTGGCCATTTCAAATGTGCGGCGCATCGCCAGAATGTTTGAGTTGCGGGCGAGAATTGTCCCTGCTCGGATCCTTGTCTCAGGTGTCTCAGCATCGTCTGTTGAGATGTGAATTAAGGGTTCAACTGCGTTTAAGGGGAGGGGATCTCGATCTACTTATTCGAGAAGGAATCGTTCAAATTCAGGTTTTTCGAGGAGAGAGTTGAGCACGGAAGAAACATTTTGAATCTTAATCGCTTCCCGGAGGGACTCATTAATTAGCTTTTTTATCGACTCTCTTATCCTGGAAGCAGCTTTCCAGATAGTTGGCGATTTCGGAACTCTTTGACCAAGTTTTGTTTTCCGAGTTCCGGTACATTTTGGCAAGCGTGGCGAGAGATGATTGGCGGAACTTTCCAGATCGGGTGGCTTTTGCTTTGGCGATCAGTTGGTCGATGACCTGATTGGTAAACGTGTTCTCCGAAAGGGCAAAGCTTTCCGACCAAAGCTCGGGTTGGGTTGGGTCGTCGAGTCCCCCGAATCCGCCCACAAAAATGCCTTTTTTAGGTGTGAAATGAAACAAATGAAAGTCCCCCAGCCCGAATCTCATTTCTGAGTGTGGGAATCGTCTGATATAACAGCGTGCTGCGTTGGCAAATTCCCCACTATCGCGATCAACCCGTCTGGCAGTTCCGACAAGGGTAAAACGGGGTAAAGTCTGAGGATCTTCTGTTCCATCATCGGGTTTGGCAATGAGCAGCGAACAGGCCGGTTTCTTTTGAAGGTAACCCGTATGGGCTGCCAACTGGGAAAGATGCATCAAGAGTCCGGGTTGGGTGCTCGAAATCAAAGTATAAGCGACACTCGAAACATAAGGGACTCCCTCATCACTAATGGTGCCTAGAGCGGCCCAGCGTTGCAGGGTCAGAAGTTCCAGCCATGGGTTATTTTCATTCATAACATATTAATCGTGATTTGGTTATTGGGCGGCATTCGAATCCTAGTCAGAAGCTGAAGTAACGTTTAATTTAGTGTGTAGTTCTATCACTTTATCAAGAAACATTCGAGATAGGTCGTGCTTTTCGGCTGGATCCAGGGATATATTAAAAAGTTCGTTTTTTTCCGGGCTGCCCCTTTTTCCATTAAAAACGATAAGCTTCCAGCTGCCATCGCGCAAAGAGCGGCTTTGGAAACCCGGACCAGCCAAATAGATTTGGCGCTCCTGGAGTTGCCCGGTTCCTTCCAGAAGCGGCCAGATATTGGTGCCATCCCACCTTGGGCGGGCGGTGTCTTTGGAGTATTTCGCGAGAGCAGCGAAAGTAGGCATCCTATCCACAATATGAACTGGTGTTTCGCAGGCTGTTCCTGCTGGTAGTTTGCCAGGCCATCGAGCGATCGTGGGTACCCTCGTTCCGCCTTCGTAGAAAGCTCCCTTCTGCCCACGGTAGGGTAAGTTGTTTCCGGTTAGAGGTCCATTGAGGTACTGGTCGTCGGGATACTGGGTGTCGTTGTTTTGGGCGGTTGAGCCGCCGTTATCAATGTTAAATACGATGAGGGTTTGTTCTTTGAGACCAGCAGAATCAATAGCTCTGACGATGCATCCAACAGAGTCATCGAGATGAAGAATAGACGCAGCATATTGCCGTGGCACCTCGGCAGTTACCGTTTCGGGAACTTTCTCCAGTCAGTTTTTAGGTTCGCGGATTGGAAAGTGAACTGCGGTAAGCGGAATATACAGAAAGAATGGTTTTTCAGGATCTCTTTTCTGGATCCAGCTAGTCGCTTCAACTGTCAAAAGGTCTGTGACATGCCCTTTTTCCGTTATAAACTCTTCGTTTCGATGCCAGATTTCTGTGTAAGGGCCTCTCTTGTAAAAATGAGACCATGGCGTGACTCCGCCGGCCAGGGAACCAGAGCTGTGATCAAACCGGAGCGGAATAATGCTTAGTAAGTTATGTTCCTTCGTCGAGGAGTTTTGCCAAATTGGGCGTGGGCACATTGCCGCCATGAAAATTAACATCTCCCAACCCCAGATCATCCTCGATGAAGAAAACAAAACTAGGTGGACCAAGTTCTTTTGCGCAGCAAGGCGTGAGGATGGACTCTGGGAAGCTGAAAATCGAGGTAAGCAAGAGTAGTGAAACCACCCCCTTTTGTCCTGTTATTGCGAGCATCATATAAGATACTGGTTTTCGATTGGTTATCTGGTTTTTCTTGTCATTAAAAATGAAAGTCCGTAGATCACTGAACCTACAACCACGATCAATGGGCCAGTTGGCACCTCCATCTGGTAACTCAGAGCGAGGCCACCGACATTGTAGATCATTGAGAGTCCAACCGCAATCGCCATGATGGTCCAGAGGCGCCTTGAGATTTTCGAGGCAGTCGCCGCCGGCAGAACGATCAGAGCGAGTGACAGAATGATGCCGGCGAGGCGAACTAGCAAAACCATACTGATCGCTGTTATTCCCAAAAGCAGCAAATAATAAGCCTTAGAGGAGATTCCTCGCAGTCGGGCAA
>JBGSJM010000121.1:0-7662 GCA_041742015.1 Verrucomicrobiales bacterium
GCTGACTGCCATTTTGCGGAGGCGTGCCAGTGAAGAATTCCCCCATCCAGGCACCACCCCGTTTTTCCTCGCGAGGATGCCAGTCAGCATAAAATGAACCGAGATGCTCGCCCGGGCGGCCATCAGCATTGGTCGCGTCGTGTAATTCGTAGAATTTAACTTCGGGGTGCCACACTTCGATACCTTCGCCCTCGGGCTTTTCGCCCATGGGGGCATAAACGGTTTTTTTCTCCTTGATCGAAAAACCGAAGATCTTTTCGGTCAGCCGAAACATGCCCTCAATTACCTGGTTGATCGGGAAATAGGGGCGGAGGGCCTCTTCATCAAAATCGTAGTTGGCGACGCGGAATTTTTCCGACCAGTAACCTACATCCCAGGGCTGAAAGCACTTATCCCAGTTGGGTTCGATTTTTTTCCGATAAGCCGTTAATTCCTGAATTTCTTTCTCAAAAAATGGTTTGGTTTGAACGGTCAAATCATCAATAAAGGCCAGTGCGGTTGCTCCGGTTTGAGCCATCCGGCGCTGCAAAACCTGATCGGCAAAATGCGCCTTTCCCAGAAGAGTGGCCTTTTCCTGGCGCAGTCGCAGGATTTCAGCAATCAGGCTGGTATTGTCGAATTTTCCACTGCGGCCCACGGTGATGCTGGCTTCCCAGACCTCTTTGCGGAGCGATTCATCGTCTGCATACGTCAAAATCGGCATCAATGAAGGAGATTGGAGGGTGAGACGGTAAACGGGCTTTTCCGGAGTGCCGAGCCCCTTCTCGCGGGCCTGGGTGACAAAAATTTGCTTGGCGGTTGCAGGAATGCCGCCGAGTCGGGAATCATCTTCCAAAACCAAGTCCCACGCATTGGTGGAGTCGAGCACGTTTTCAGAAAATTTCTGAGTCTTTTGAGCCAGCTCGGATTGAACTTCTTCGAGTCGTTTTTTCGTTTCGGCGGGCAGATCAGCACCGCTGTCAATGAAGCCCTCGGTTATTTTATCGACGAGGCGGCGCTTTACTCCGGTGAGGGATTTTCCCTCTGGTGATTCGGCAAAAGTCTTGATTCGTTTCCAGAGACCTTCGTTAAAATTAACCCGTGAGGAAAACTGTACCACTTCTGGAAGCATCTTGTTTTTTGCCTCGCGGAGGGCCGGGCTGTTGCGAACGGCATCGAGATGGCAGATTTTTCCCCAGGCTTTTTCAAGCGTTTCTCCCGCTGTCTCAAATGCGGCAATTGTGTTTTCGAAGGTCAAATCATCTGCCTTCCAGCCAGTAGCCAGCGCATCAATATCAGCCTGGGCCAATTGCAAAGCTTCGGTCACATCCGGCACGATGGCCTCCGGCACAAGTCGGGACCATTTGATGTGAAAACTAGGATCAAGATAAGGTTTCGAGTTGATAGATTAAATAGAGTTGAGATTGGAGTTGAGATTGGAGTTGATAGAGCTTCCGACTATCAACTATCATCCAAAACTATCAACTAAACGTCCTTGATAAAGCCGCTTTCTACGAGTTCTTTGATTTCGATGAGCGCCTTGCTGGCGTCATCACCTTCGGCGGTGATGGTAATGATGGAGCCCTGTTCAGCCGCAAGCATCATCAACCCCATGATGCTTTTGCCATTAATTTCACCCACCTCGGCTTTTTTAACCCAAATGTCGCTCCTAAATCGACTGGCGAGTTTTACGAATTTCGCAGCGGGACGAGCGTGGAGACCTTCTGCGTTGGGAATGGTAAGGTGGCAATCTGGCATTTGTGTGGTTGGTTACGTGTTTGGGCACAAGGTCCCGGTTGTTGCTGGAGAAGCACATCCTACACCATGGATGATCTTCGTTCCTGCATTCTTTTTAACAATTTTTTGTTGAATTCGATCGCGGAATCATGTCCGAGACTCTGAAGCTTTTGATCAAGTGCGGCAACTTCGACTAACTGAGCCATGTCGCGCCCTGGGGCGACGGGAAGTTCCACCATGGGGATCTGCAAACCGAGTAATTCAAACGTCTTTTTGTCCAAGCCAAACCGATCCAAATCCTCCATCTCTTTGGCTGGTTTCAGAGTGATCACCAGGTCAAGCCGTTTCTCGTTGCGAAAGGTGCTGATCCCGAACAGAGCCGTCACGTTGATGATGCCGAGACCGCGGACCTCCATATGATTGCGTCCCAGATCGGGAGAGGTACAAATAATTTCGCGGCCTTCGATATTGCGAACTTTCACCATATCATCAGCGACGAGACTGGCTCCCCGCCGCAGCAGGGCAAGAACGGTTTCACTTTTTCCAGAGCCGCTATCACCCCGGATAAGTATGCCAACGCCCATCACATCCACCATACAACCGTGCTCGATCGAAGTCGGGGCAAAATCCCACTCCATTCTTACCGTGGCCGCGTTGATGAAGTTCATGGTCACCATCGCAGTCTTAAACACCGAAATGCCGAATTTATTAGCAATTTCGATCAAATTTGGTGGCAAAGAATCTCCCCGGCTGATGACGATGCAGGGAATGCTGCGTTCACAAAGGGCTCTGAAGCGTTTTTCGGAGTTTTCCGTGTTGAGGTGTTTGATGTAGGATCGCTCTGCTTTGCCGATGACTTGAATGCGGTGTACGGCAAAGTAAGTGAAAAATCCGGACAAAGCCAGTCCCGGACGATTGATGGTGGGTTCGAGGATTTCGCGATCAAATCCTGATTCTTCCCCGATTAACTCGAGTTTTAATTCTTCCGAATGGCGATTGAAAAATTCCCCCACGGTCAGGGGCGGCATTTTTGTTATGTTTTGTCGTCTCACTGCCATCCCTAAAGATTACCTGATTTAATCGAATAAACAAAAGGGAAGTCGATGGATTTGGGACAAATCAGCTCTGTTTTTTTGGATAATCAAAGAGCAGCAGGGTGGTTTCGGGTGCCCGGCCCAAATGGTTTGACACCAGTTTCCAGTCCGGTTGATTGATCGAAAAGGCAATTATTCCGGAGGTGGGAAGATTTGAGGTTAGCGCGGGGGAGAGGAAATTGACAAATTCGGTAAGCCCAGGGTTATGGCCCACGATGAGAAGATGATCAATCGCTGCATCCTGTTCAGCAATGACAGTGAGCAGATCACCAACCGAGGCGTGGTAAAGGCGCTCTTCAAAGCTGATTGTTGATTTCAGGATTGCCAATTTTTCAGCCAGAATCCGGGCGGTTTCCCGGGTACGGACTGCTGGACTGCAAATGATCAGGTCCGGCACCGGAAAACCAGCAGCGGCGAGGCGGCTTCCCATGATGGGAGCATCCCTAAGCCCACGGTCATTGAGGGGCCGCTCCCGGTCGCTAAGTTCTGGAAAATCCCAAGTGGATTTGGCATGGCGAATGATCGTCAGAATCTTCATGAAGGCTAGCTTTCCAGTAACGATAACCCGATTTTTTGACAGATTGGCACCGTATTTATGTCTTTCCTTTATTCTTGGGTGGGAATCATCTTCCAGATTTTATTTTACATTGGCACGATCCCAACTATCTAGGTTTCGAAAGCAACATGGAAATCGCCTGTCTTGACCTGGAAGGAGTCTTGGTCCCGGAAATCTGGATCAATTTCGCGCAACGTACTGGGATCGAAGAATTGTTCGCCACCACCAGGGATGTGCCTGATTACAATCAATTGATGAAGCAGCGACTGAGGATTCTCGATCAACACGGTTTGAAAATTCAGCAAGTCCAGGAGGTTATCAAAACCCTCTCCCCACTCGAAGGAGCGGCAGAATTCCTCGACTGGCTTCGGGAGCGGATGCAGGTGGTGATCCTTTCCGACACGTTTTACGAGTTTGCGGCTCCGCTGATGAAGCAACTTGGTTATCCGACGATTTTTTGCCACACCCTGGCGATTGCTGGAGATGGAAAGATTGAAAATTACCTCCTGCGGATGCCCGATCAAAAGAGGGAGGCCGTCCTTCGGTTCCGGGAATTGAAATTTAACACCATCGCCGCCGGAGATTCCTACAATGACACCTCCATGCTAGGTGAAGCAGACCGTGGCATTCTGTTTTGCCCGCCTGATAATGTGATCGCCGAGTTTCCGCAGTTTCCAGTGACCCGCAACTACCAGGAGCTGAGAGAGCAGTTCACCAAAGCACAAAACGAACTCCAAAAGTAAGAGATCGGGCTGACCGCAGTGCCTCCTCTGTATTTTTTATGAAAAAGGGACTTAGTTTAGTGGCGATTTTTTTTGCTTCATCCAGTGTTTTTTTTCAATACAAGTCCGTTGATTTTGCGAGGAGCATAGTGGATCACGTTCGGGAATTCGGCAGAGTTTTGGGAGCTGGAGACGTCACGCCAGAGACCATGGATATCTTCTTTCAACAGGCAGAAAAAATTCAAATTGACGCGCAGGATTCCTTTATGTCCCAGCAAATTAGTCTGGCCTTGTTAACTGCGGCATTGATTTGTCTGATTATCGCATTTCTGAATGATAAAAAAGTGCCCGTCAAAACCGGGGAGTAGCTTTTCTGCGTTTATCGGTCCATTCATCCATTGTGTAGCGACCTCGGGGGTGATAATGAGCCCTCCTGAATGTTGTTTTCAAAGGCAGAAAATAAAAAATAGAAATATCAATTTTTCTTAATATCTGTCCCCCGGATGTCCCACCCCCGGCGGTAATCTGTTACCATGAAGAAAATGACAACAAACCAAAACCGCCTCGCCTCAATCTCACCACTCGCCAACGCTTCCCGAAAAGACTCCGTTGCCCGGATTAGTAACCCTAAAAACGGACCGGGGTTGATGAAATTCTGCCGGGAGTTGGCCGTTATTATGATCCGCCGCCATTCCGGGGAGGAAGAGGCTGGCCAGCTTCGCCAAAACCTGGCCGTCGATCTTCAGTCCGCATTGTCGTGCACCGCTCTGCAGTCCGATTGTTTGATTGATATCGCCCTGGAAATCATTCATGCAAAGGTCCATGGAACCTACCGGCGTTCGCCTTTGGAATTGAGCTATCTCATCGCCATGGCCACCGGTGTGGTTGACGATCTTTCTGCCAACTAGAACCCTTTTTACTTTAAACACACAAACAAAAAGAACCGCATAGTTAGTATCGATTCGCCCAAGTCTTCAATTGGTCGCAATAAAACAGAAAGGGTGGGGCAACGCTGGCCCCGCCCTTTTTTATTTTGAAATTTTTTGTTTGTTTGGCCCCACTCTCCTCTTTGGATGGAATCATTTGACTCGAACCGGTGCTTGCTGAGCGCGTGTCATCGTTTCAAGGTCGATAAACCCAGATTCTTTCATCAGAGTGAGCACAAAATCATGGCTTTTTTTGCCGCTTCGAGGTGGAGTTTTGGTGATCGGTCGTCCGGTTTGCGAAGTAACCCAACCAAGGTTGCGGCTTCTATCAAATTTATCAAGCTCCCGTCGACTCGGTGGGCTAAAAACAATTCAAGAACTTGGTTCTCGAAGTAAATACCCAATTCAAAATTGGTACTTTCTTCAGGTTTCAGATTCGCGTTGGCGATGAAGACCTCTTCCATCCAGGTATTTTGCCCATGAGGATCGTCGTGTATTAGTCTGGGTCTATGAAAAACAAATACAAATCAATCATATTTTTCACACTTTCCATTCTGACTCCAGGGTTTGGAGGAACTCCGCCGGAGGAGGACCGCAAAGCCATTCTGGCAATGGCGGGTGAATACGAAGTCGACTTTAACTTTGCGGAAACGGTGGCTCTTCAGCCCGACTACCAGTTGAAAAAAGAATACCACGAAACAGCGAGTGAAATCGTCATCGTGATCGAGGACACGCCCAACCGTATCGCCCTCCAACACCTTCTCCTCACGGGGAACGGGAAGGGAGTGGTCAAACATTGGACCCAGATCTGGACTTGGGAAGACACGCGGATCACGGAGTTTCAGGGCAGGGAAAACTGGAAAATTCGTCAAGTTTCGGAAAGCGAAGCCAGGGGGCGTTGGAGTCAACTGGTGACCCAGGTGGACGACAGTCCGCGTTACGAGAGTCTCGGAGCGTGGAAACACGACGGCGGTTATTCCCGCTGGCAATCCGCTCCCACCAATCGCCCTTTGCCCCGCCGCGAAAACACCTCCCGGAAAGACTACGAAGTTCTTCTGTCCATCAATGAGCACGCCCTGACTCCCCAAGGCTGGATTCATTACCAGGACAACCTGAAACAGGTTCTTGATGGGGACGGCAAGGTGAGCCGCTACCTCGCCAGGGAAAGAGGCCTTAATCACTACGATGAGACCAAAGAAACTGATTTCACCGCCGCGAAAGAGTACTGGACTGCGACCAAGGATTTTTGGAAACTCGTCTCTACCTTCTGGGACAGAGTCGAGCAGGAGCAAGCCTCTTTTGAAATTCGAAAAGAAGTTGATGGCAAATCCCTGGGCAAGACCCTTTTTGAGATTGCCGGAAAAATCCGGGACAAAGAACGGCCTGTTCCAAGCTACGATGAAGTCGCAGCGTTGATTCTTCCGTTTGTGACCCTTAAAGATCATGTCCAGCCGCAAAATTGAAAATTGCCCACGAGGCGGCATTTCATCGCTACCGAAACAGGACAAAATCAAAATCTGTGCTTTGCTTGGGGCGTTTGTAAAATCTAATGTCCATTCAACCTGCACCCAAACAACGACTCTGGATCTGGCTGATCTGGCTGGTAATTTTTTACGGATCCTGGCTCTGGCTTGTATCCCAGCCGCAACTCTGGGATCTTGCTAAAAATCACTGGCCCATGGCCGTTGCAATGACAGCAGGAAGCTATGCTGCTGGTTCCACACCGATGGGAGGGGGCACGGTTGGATTTCCCATTCTCGTGCTGTTGTTTAATCAGCCTGCCGAATTGGGCAGGGACTTCAGTTTCGCGGTGCAGTCCATTGGGATGACCAGTGCCTCGATTTTTATCCTGGCCCGGAGACAACCAATCGCTCAGGCGATGCTGCTGGGAGCTGTGATCGGTGCGACTGTGGGTGTTCCCTTGGGGATCTTTTTTGTCGCTCCCCACATCCCTGCTCTGTGGATCAAGGTGATTTTCGCGGTAGTTTGGGGCAGCTTCGGAATTTTGCATCTCTGGCGAATCGGGGAAATTTCCTCCCACGTTGGGATGACGGATTTTGACGAGAAATGGGATGTCCGGGTCGGTATTGCGATTGGTTTTCTTTCGGGAGTCACCGTTGTTGCGGCCTCTGGAGTCGGGATTGATATGGTGTTATACACGGTGCTGGTGCTGGTCTGCCGGGCCGATCTGAAAATCGCCATTCCCACGTCCGTTGTCATCATGGCCTATTCCTCCGTCCTTGGGATTCTGACCAAATTATTCTTCACCGGAGTTCAGCCTGGCGTTTTCGGAAACTGGCTCGCCGCTGCACCCATCGTGGCCCTGGGCGCCCCGCTGGGTGTTTTTGTTGTAGCTCTGATTGGTCGAAAGCCAACTCTTATTGTGGTGGCGATTCTTTGCGTTGGCCAGCTCATCTGGACCCTGACGCGAGAGAAAGAGGCCCTCGGAATCGTCGGGATTCTGGCATCACTCATCGCAGTGGCTCTTTGCTTATTTGGTTTCGAAAAACTGCGTGGCTACGGGGCCGTTCTCGTTGGTGAGATCAAGCGGCGGCGTGAAGGTGCTACTCCGTCCCCGCGTCCCTGACCCCTGACCGAATTGCGAGGCAAGGCCGTCTTTTTGGTTCAGAATGGGATGTCATCTGCGT
>JBGSJM010000122.1:0-7389 GCA_041742015.1 Verrucomicrobiales bacterium
AGGGGCAAAAGATCCTTGCTGAGGCCGGAAAGAGCGCCAAACAGACGGGCTAAAAGTAGAAAAAGAAAAGCCGGAAACGCAGAATAATTTGGTTTTTTAGTGAGTTAAAATGAAGCCAAGCCTTCTCCCAAGCGGAGCGAGTTCTATTTTAACCATTGTGAGGGCGGAACCTGATCGTGAGTGAAGGGATCACCCAGTTTCCCCGCTGGATCTTATCTTCGGCACGCACGCCGACCTCCGCGCGGTAGATGGCGCAGTCTTTGAAGCCAGACTGGGGCCACGCCAAAAGTATCAGGGCAAGAGATTGCTGCAACGCACCTCTGTTCCTGTATCGAAACCTACTGAAATATCATTGATTAAGCCAAGGACTTGCAATATATATTCGCAATGAGCAGCATCGCTGAAATTGAAGAGGCCATTGAGGAACTGCCCGCGCCGCAGGTGGAGGAACTGGCTGGCTGGCTGGAAAGACTTCGCGCAAAGCGGGCCAAGCCCCCGCAGGTTGATGCCTGGTTGCAGCACGCCTGTGGGGCCGCGCTTCCCGGCATGAAGACGGAGGACGTGATGGCGCTGACGCGCGGTGAGGAATGATCCTCTTTGATACGAACGTCCTGCTGGACATCGCCACCGCTGATCCGGTCTGGATGCCGTGGTCGGAAAAGCAATTCCGTGCTGCTGCCCAACAGAGCCCAGTCCCCATCAACCCGTTTATTTACGCAGAACTTGCACCCGCCTTCGCCACCGCCGCCGACCTGGACCGCTGGCTTGATCCAACGGTTTTTCAAAGATTGCCGCTGCCTTACGCCGCCGGCTGGCTCGCTGCACAAGCGTTCTTGAAATACCGGCGCAGCGGCGGCACGAAAACCTCGCCGCTGCCGGACTTCTATATCGGGGCGCACGCCGAAGTTGAGGGCTACACGCTCGTCACGCGCGATGTGGCCCGCTACCGCACCTATTTTCCGAGCGTCACGTTGATTGTACCGCCGTGATTCCGGAGGGGAAAGAGTGGGGTCAGACCGGAGTCAGCCCAGTTATTTTGGCCCGAATCCGTGCCCATTGCTGAACTTGCAAAGTTCGCCAATCGCCTAGCGCTTCCACCCTTTGATCTTCATACCCCCAGATTATCCAGATATGCTCCCATCTTCGCCCGCACGGTGGCGAGTTCGGATTCGAGGTGGTTTGTGTTTTCTGTCTTCCAAAGTGTCATGGACTAAGCGTTGGGCATGGGTTGGTTCAACTGTTCTGTCAGGATGGTTTCGATGTCGGCCAGCAGCGCCGTGATGAGGGCGCTTCCAGTGAGCTGAGGACTGCTCTGCAAACGGTGGGCGATGCCTACCTGCACGAGGGCAGGCATGGAATCGTTAAGAGCCTCCCGCAGCTTGATGGACTGAAAGCGCTCGGAGCGCTCGTCGAGTCCCGGCTGGGAGAGGCAGGTGATGAAAGTTTGCAGCGTCTGGAAGAGCGGTGCCCAGGCGATCCAGATGGGAAACGTCTCCGCCGGGCTCCAACTGATGAGAAAGCGCCACTGGGCGTGGAGCAGGGAAAAGTGCTTTTCCCGACCAATGCGATAGGAGCGGATGAGTCCGGAGGTCTCCAGGTCATTGAGCACGAGCTGCACGCTACGGGCAAAGTAGCCGGTCTGGCGGGCGATCTCCGCAGGGTGGCCATGCTCATGACTCAGGAGCCAGGCCATGACCTCGGCACGGACTTGGCGGCCAAAGAGTGCCCGGAGCTTGAAGAGGAAGGTGGTAGGCTGATCGGGCCGGGGTGCCTGACTCATGCCGCGGCGTTCAATGCGCCCGCGCTGCCAGCCCCAGCGCTGAAAATGCGGGTCAGGTTCGGCGAATACGGGAATCCCCTCGAAAAGCGGCTGGAGGGCTTTGGTGGTCGGGTCCGGGGCGCCCATCTTGTCTAGCACTCGCCACTTGGCGTGCGGGGAGGTGGTGGCCATCTCCTCGGCGATGGGAAGCAGCAGGCTGAAATCACCCAATTGAAAATCCTTGGAGATCGTCTGCAGGCGCTGAAGACTGATCAAAGCCCCGTTTTGATGAAGCCAGTCGATGATTTCATCGAAGAGGCGTGGGTCACTTCGGGCAATCGGCAGGGAAAAAAGAAGCAATGCTTCGGGATCGATCATCCACGGATCCCGGGTGCGGGCATAGCCAGCGACGCCCAAGGCGGACCACTGCCGCCAGAGAAACTGGAGCAGCACTTCCAGCAGGCGGTCTTTAAAGTTGCTCAATAAGGTATTCATGGCCCAGGCTTTTCAACACATTGGAAAGAACAGAGAGGAAGCCTTCCGATGGGTCTTGGGTGCGGGGCCAACGGGCGGCGGCGAGCAACTCTTCTGCTGTGGGATTCAGATCCTTAAGATCTTGGTAGTGGCGCCCCTGATCCGTATCAACGGTTACGAGGTTGTCTGACTCGACCCGTGCCAGCACATCGATATCTCGGGTGGTCGAGCGGCGAACCAAACCTAGAGCGAGCAATGAGGAACCGCCGCAGACGACAAAGTGCTGCGGAGTCTCATCCCGGGTGAGTTCCGCGAGCAAGGTGAGAGCGTCACCGAGAAGGTTGGAATCGAGTTTTTTCATTTAAAAGACAAATATAATACTCATTTTGAGTATTTAAATTGTTTGATACTCCCAACTCCTCCAGGTAAGCCTGCATCTTCACCCGTACGGAGGCGAGGTCGGATTCGAGGCGGGTGATGTCGGCCTTCACAGTGTCGAGGTCGATCTCGGCCTCTTCCTCGAAGGTATCGACGTAGCGGGGGATGTTGAGGTTAAAATCGTTGTCGGCGATCTCTTGCGGGGTGGCGCAGTCGCAGTAGGCGTATTTTTCCACGGTCTGGAAGGCCCTGTCAGTGCCGACGATCTTCTGGACGTGCTCGTCAGTGAGGAGGCTCTGGTTTTTGGCGTCTTTGTACTCGCGGGAGGCGTCGATGAAGAGGACACAAGCGAAGGCCTGCGGGTGCGGGTGGGTGCAGGCCTGCCCGCGCTGCGCTGGAAGACAAGTAAACTGCCGAAAAGCGGTCGTTGAATTGGCGCTCATACCACCAAGTTCATTTTTGAAGGGCAGGAAATTCATAGGCAGCGATTCAAACAAAAGGGCTTGAAAAGCAATTTGCTATCAAAATGCGTGCCGGATGCTAATTTCCGACTCTCCGCCTACATCCTTTATGAAACCACGCTTGATCCTTCTCACTGCGACTTGTCTGTCAGTTCTCTGCCAATCTATTTCCGCCACTGCTGCAGACGGAACTCCAGTTGGCTCCCCACCGCCTGATCGGCCATTGATTGACTTTGCCGCCGCTGGTGCCGAGACCCGCATTCAGCCGACTTCGGGTCAGGTGAGCGTGGCGCGCGCCAGCGACGGGTCTGGCGTGACAGTCGCCATTCAGCCTGGGAACGAAGGTTATCCCGGCATCTTTTTGACGCCAGAGGAAGGCAAGTGGGACCTATCGGCGTTTGGACACATCGAAGCGCGCATCGTGAACATGGGCGGGAAGCCGCTCGCGATCTCGATGGGGGTGGACAACAAACCTGATGGCGGGCATCGCAATACCGAAAGCATCAACATCGAGCCAGGTGCCAGGGGCACCATCCAGGTGATCTTTGGCTATTCCTACGGCAGGAAACTAGGTTACGCGCTCAAGCCGGATGCAGTCGAGCGAGTACTTCTATTTACCGGCCAATCCAAGGAACCGCATTCTTTCCGCATCGAGTCGATTGCGGCGGGCGGTCCTGCGGGGGAGAAGCCGCCTTCTGATCCGAATACCGTCCGCATCAAGCTGGATGACGGGATGTTGTTTGGCGAGGGATTCACGGTTCTCACCGAGATGCCGCCGGTGATACCGCAGGATGCCAAACAGGTGCGGGAAAAGTTCGCGAAGACGGTTCAGGTCGAGGGCAAAGAGGGCGCGGCAGCAGCGGGCGAGGGCGAAGGAGTCAAGGTGACGATTCCGAAAGGCAAAGGAGGGTCCATCACGCTGAAGCCGGTGCATGGGCGCTGGGATTTGCGCGAGGCGTTGGAGGTCCGCGTCAAAGTCAAAAACACGGGTGTGGCACCGATGACTCCAAGTGTCCTGCTCTCCAGCAACAAGGGTCCGGGCGGAAAGGCCACCGCGGTGGCAGCCATCGCGCCCGGGCAATCCGGCGAGGTCGTGGTGTCTTTTATTCCAGAGGTGTCCTGGCGCGGAATCAAGGATTCGGCGAAGACGAGCTGGGAGGGCGAACACGGCACTGGCACCAAGTTCGGCAGCGAGGCGGTAGGCGGGGTGACGATTTCGTGCGATCCCCTGGCTGCAGATCGCTCGTTTGTGGTTGAGTCGGTCGTGGCCGGCGTGCCACCGGCTGCGGAGATGCCCGACTGGCTCGGAAAGCGCCCACCGGTGGCGGGCGACTGGGTCCAGACTTTCCAGGAAGAATTCGATGGCGACAAGATCGACGCAAGGAAGTGGAACATCTACACCGAAAACTATTGGGACAAGAGTACGCACTTCAGCAAGGACAACGTGATTGTTGCCGATGGCATGGCAACGCTACGCTACGAGAAAAAGCGAGGGTTCCACAACGATGACCCGAAACAGACATTGGCCCTAACCAATCCGAGAGTAAGCGAAACCGACTATGCAAGCGGCTTCCTAGACACCTATGGGAAATGGGTGCAACGCTATGGGTATTTCGAAGCGCGTATGAAGCTGCCAAAGGCCGAGGGACTGTGGCCGGCAATGTGGCTGATGCCCGATCGAGGCGTGGCCGAGGGTCCACAATGGAAGCGGTCCAGCACCCATAACGGAGGCATGGAATTCGACATCATGGAGTTCCTCTCTGGATGGGGGCCCTATCGCTACAACATCGCCTGGCACTGGGATGGATACGAAAAAGAGCACCAGCAGACCGGAACCGAGCAAATCTATTTTCTACCCGACAAGGACGGCTTCATCACTGCGGGCGTGCTGTGGCTTCCTGGTTTGTCGGTTTACTATGCGAACGGGCGGGAGGTCGCGCGATGGGAAAGCCCTCGCGTGTCCACGGTGCCGTGCGAAATGATGTTTACCCACGTTTCCGGCGGTTGGGCCAACACGCCGTTGGAGGAGTCCGCGCTTCCCGATGATTTTGTGATCGACTACGTCCGCGCATGGCAACACAAGAACCTTGCGTCCGGGGTGGATGGGTATCAATCACCGCCATCGGCAGCCCAAACCAAGTAAGCACCCTAGAATAGCGGGAAAAGGCTCAGAAAAAACTTGAACGTGGAAAAAATCAGCTAAAAGTTACTTGGTAAAAATCTCATAGGTAAACCATGAATGCATTTTTATTACTCCCTCCCCCTGAATCTCATCCGTGCCAAAAGCTCAAACCACAGGGTTTGGAATCGCAGTTGCCCGGCGAAAAGATAGAAATAAAGACTGAGGTGATTCCGCCGCAGCGCTGGCGCAATCTTTGGCACACTCGCGTTCGCTACCGCAATTGCATCAATGGCGAATGGGTTGGCCCCGGGGAGTATTGGGGAGCCTACACCTGGCCGACCAAAGAAAAGGCCGAGGAAATCGCCAGGGAGGATATGGCGCTTTACGAGGCTTCAAAACGCGCCAATGATGATGTCTATATCGGTGCATTCCCGGTTTCGGACTAGTGGGGATAAATTGCTAAAGCATGATAGATTGGCAGTCAAAAGTCGCAGTAAACTGTCCTCCCAAGCACGAGTCAGGATTTCCATACGGTCCACGTAGATGCGAACCAATTTGTCAGGGGTAGGAGTGATTTCCAGTGGCACGGTCAGATCAACCCACTCGCTTGGCAAAATGGCTAAGACCCACGTACCGATCTCGCTAAACCAGATGACAAGATCGATCTGGTTCTGCGCCTGCTTAAAAAAAGGTTCGGCGAACTTGCAAAATCGGTGCGGGAGAAAATCGCCAGTCTTTCTGTGGATTTATATTACTTCCAAAGGAGATCACAGAGTAGAGTGGACCGAAAGAAAAAAATCCTCGCAATCCACGATTCAGGCTGTTCGGATCATTTCGGGAATTGTTTTTGTCGAAATTCCAATTGGTCGATCCAGGGGAACACCTGCGCAACCAAGCAGGGTTGTGAGAAGATCCCCCTGGTTCCCGCTGACCTTATCAAGGAAACGTCCGGTGTTGATCGAGCCTCCACCACCTCCGGCAATAATGAAGGGCAGATTTTCGCGGCTGTGTTTATCACCATCTTCGAGGCCGGACCCCCACATCATTAAACAGTTGTCGAGCAGGGTTCCGTCACCTTCCTTGATACTTCGCATCCGCTTAATCAGGTGGGCAAATTGCTCGATGTTAAAAGCAGTAATTGCCGCAACTTTACCTACTTTTTCAGGATCATTTTTATGGTGGGTTTGGGAGTGATGCTGATCTTTAAATCCAAGCTCGGGATAGGACACACCGTTGGGAACGGAACCGATGTAGGTGCTGACGCGGGTCGTATCGGTCTGAAAAGCCAGGACATTGAGGTCGCACATCACTTGCATGTATTCGCTGCGGAGTCCTCCTTCGGGAATCTTGATCTCGATCGGTGGGGAATCGGAGGCGAATCGTTTACTGGAGCGAACTCCGGCTTTCTCCAGGGCGGCTTCTTTCTGATGATATTCGATGGCGGCAATGCGCCGTTCCACGGATCTCACACTGTCCAAATATTCGTCGAGCTTGTGCTGATCACTTTGGGGTAATTTTTTACGAAGATCTTTGGCTCCGGTGATGACGATGTCCAACATTTTTTGGTCCAGTGGGTCTGCCTTGGTAAGTTGCCCGGCTGAGTCGGATTTTCCAAACAGTCGATTGAGAACGCTTCGAGGATTGGTGATCGCAGGAACGGGCTGAGTTGATGAGCGATAACTGCAATAGTTGTAGTAGCCCTCATGCAGTCCTTCCTGATTCTCCTTGTGCGTCTGCGGCATCGTCGCCAGCTCCAGAGAAGGCAGCGAAGTGAGGTGGCCCATGTAATTTGCGGCGATCTGATCTGCGGAAATCGCAATATTTATCCGGTTTCGGGTTGGGGCATCCGGCAGTTGCGCCGTAAGCCAGGTGGACAATTCGAGGGCGTGAGGCGCTCCATTAAACGGAGAGATTGGCACGCCGGTGATTCCTTTCATCAGCAAACACTGATCGAGCACGGGCTGAAGTGATTTTAAGGCTAGTGGCGGATTTGACAGGTAGTTTTCCGGGCTCGTTGGCCAGAATTGATCCATAATGACACCATGGGGCATATACATAAATCCCAGGCGAACCGGTGGCTTGTAAGACTTGCCCTGCCCCGTTTCCGCCCATCCCATCGTTTCGAAAAGCGGTAGGGCGAGGGCTGATCCGACTCCTTTCAGGCAGGTGCGGCGATCAATTAATGAGTTACTTCG
>JBGSJM010000123.1:0-7877 GCA_041742015.1 Verrucomicrobiales bacterium
TCAGGCCCCGCCTTATTTTGCAAATATCGTCATCACTCAGCCTCATCACTTTGCCACTGCTTATGCCTCGGTGCGCCCTTACGGTGGGATCATGCTTTGTGATGAAGCGATTGATGTCAGCCACCTGGAAAATGCCAGGGCCGAGCAGCTTCCCGGGGCTCATCACGTCGTCACTCGGGTGGGAGCCCTGCCTGGATCCGCAGACTGGACCCACCAATACGGAAATATTGCTAATACCGTAAAATCAAACGACACCCGGGTACGCGCCCCGCTTGGTGTTTTGTGGTTTGGTGGTAGCTCGAATCTGGATGTGCTTCCCCGACATGGTCATGGACCACCTGAGCAGGTGGTTGCTGGCCGACTGATTATTCAAGGGATGAATAGCTTTAGTGCTCGTGATGTCTATACTGGCCGCGTCATCTGGAATCATGATTTCAAGGATCTCGGTACCTACGGGATCTACTACAACGAAACCTACCAGAACACTCCCTTGAGCACTGCCTACAATCAAAAACACATCCCAGGGGCCACGGGACGCGGCACAAATTTCGTCGCTACGCCGGAGGCGATTTATGTAGCGCTCAAGAACCGGTGCGAGGTGCTGGATATACAGACTGGAAAACTAAAGAAATCCATCCCGCTTCGAGAAGATGTGAAAGACTCCAGTCAATGGGGTTTCATCGGCGTGTTTGGTGATCTACTTCTTGGTGGTGATGATTTTGCCCACTTTAGTCTTCACACTGGAAAAACCGAAAGTCGCAGTGCCGCCCCCATCGAGGATTGCTCCGCCAGCTCTGGGCTTGCTGTATTTGATCGGCACAGTGGCAAGTTGTTATGGCGGGCCAAAGCACGGTACAGTTTCATGCACAATGGCATCGTCGCCGGAAATGATCGGATCTACTGCCTCGACAAACTCACCAAACATGCCGAGGGCATTTTGGGTCGCCGGGGCCGGGAGTTACCAGGCGACTACCGCATCGTCGCATTTGCGGCCCAAACAGGAGAAGTGCTCTGGGAGCAGGAGAAAGATCTATTTGGGACCTGGCTTGGTTACTCCGCTGAGCACGATATATTACTTCAGGCTGGTGCCAAAGCTACTGACCGCCTCTCCTCCGAAGTGGGAGACGGTATGATTGCTTACGAGGGCAAAACGGGCCGGGTCCGCTGGCAGGATCTCAAGCGCTCCTATACCGGTCCTTGTATCCTGCATAATGAACTAATCATTACCGGAGCAAATTCCTATAGTAACTCGGGTGGTGCTTTTAACCTGCTTACTGGGGCTCCGCATCTTGTGAAAAATCCACTTACTGGTGGGATAGAGCCCTGGCGGCTTAATCGCGCCTACGGTTGTAATACCATGATCGCCAGCGAACATCTCCTCACTTATCGCAGTGGCGCGGCCGGTTTCTACGACCTGGAAAGTCAGAGCGGCACAGCGAATCTTGGCGGTTTCAAATCCGGCTGCACCGCCAATTTGGTGGTGGCCAACGGTGTGTTGAATGCTCCCGATTATACCCGGACCTGTTCCTGTTCTTATCAAAACCAGACCTCTCTCGCCTTGATTCACATGCCGGAAATGGAAATGTGGAGTTTCAGCCAGTTTGGTCTCGATGCCAACCCTGGTGATCGCATTCTCCAGGCTGGCATTAATTTTGGTGCTCCCGGAACCCGCCGCAGTCCAGATGGCACTCTCTGGCTGGAATACCCTCACTCACTGGGTGGGAACTCCCCCCGTTTGGGTATTTCTGGTCTCGATAAAGAGGTGAAGTGGTTTTGCCGTCACAGCACGCAAGTCAGCAATCCCGGCAAAAGCATTCCCTGGATCGCCGCATCTGGTTTGATTGGCGAAGGCGAAATCACTATTGTGCCGTCGTTGCGCCCGCCAGTGATGGAGAAACCCTCCAAAAAGTCTGACGATGATGACGAAACTCCGGCTGTTGGCAGTTCCGTCATCAAAAAATTATTTGATAGTCAACCAAAGGTTGATCATCCACCTCGTCCCCATACCGTGCGCCTGCACTTTAGCGAACCCGATGGCCTCCCGCCCGGTCAGCGAATTTTCAACGTCAGGCTCCAGGGGCAGCTTCAATTGGAGAATTTCGATGTCGCCCGGGAAGGCGACAGCATCGTGCGCGAGTTTAAAGGCGTGATGATTGGCCCGGAGTTGGTGATCAAGTTGCAGGCAGCATCGGGTTCAAAAAACAAGCCAGTGCTCTGCGGTGTGGAGTTTATAGCCGAGTAGGTTTGTTATAACATCAGAGTAGAGGAATCCGTGAGGATTTCATCGGCGAATGGATTAAGTGACGAAAATGCCTCAAAAATCCTTCTTCAATTTCCCCTCACTTCAAGCATCTTCGAACCTATGGATGATGACGCCCTGATCCGCCGTGTGCGCGAAGAGTATGCAGAAAACTTCGATGAGGAGTTTGAGTTGGATTATTTGGATGCCACCGAGGAAGCCGGAGTTGAGGGGGGCACGGCTGATGCGGAATATCATGCCTTTCGGCGTCTCTATTTTCAGGAATTGCATCGTCTCCAGATCGAATTGGTCAAACTTCAAGACTGGGTCGTGGAGACCAAGGAGAAAATTGTCGTGATTTTTGAAGGCCGCGATTCAGCGGGAAAGGGAGGAGCCATCAGCCGGTTTTCCCAGAGGCTCAATCCACGGGTTTGTCGCACCGTGGCATTGCCAGCTCCGAATGATCGCGAAAAAACCCAGTGGTATTTCCAGCGTTACGTGTCTCAACTGCCTGCCGGTGGTGAGATCGTTTTGTTTGACCGGAGTTGGTATAACCGCGCCGGTGTCGAAAAGGTGATGGGCTTCTGCTCGGAGGAGGAAGTGGAGGAGTTTTTCCGCACCGTGCCGGAGTTTGAGCGGATGCTGGTCCGTTCAGGGATTCGCTTGTTCAAATACTGGTTTTCCATCAAAAATTCCGAGCAAGTTTTCCGATTCTCCGCCCGCCTCCACGATCCGTTGAAGCGCTGGAAACTCAGCCCCATGGACCTGGAATCGCGTCGTCGCTGGGAAGACTACACCCGTGCCAAGGAGGTCATGATGGAGCGCACTCATATCCCCGAAGCTCGCTGGTGGGTGGTGCCAGCCGATGACAAAAAGCGCGCCCGACTGAACTGTCTGCGGCATTTTCTGGATCAAATCCCCTACACCGATGTCCCGCACGGTATCGTCGAACTGCCTGAGCGGGCTCACTCACCCAATTACCGGCGCGCCGAGGTGCCGCCGGACATGATCGTTCCCCAAATCTACTAACTGGGTTAGCACGGAATGGCACGAGGTTAAGGACGTTTTCGGTCACTGCAACGAAAGTCAACCTAACCCCGGAGGGGTTATCCATGAAAAGCCAGGGGTCGAACGACCCCTGGATAAATCAGGAAACCATTCAACCCCGGAGGGGTTGGCCCATTGCGGTGTGGACGCCGGTACACCAGTAGGCCAACCAACAGGGTACAGTCCATGACCCAACAGGGTACAGTCCATGCACTGGCTGGCAAAATACCTCGGGGCCGCCTTCCTTGTCCGCCAGAGGGGTTCCCTGGCTGGGTGGACTCCCCGTCAATGTGATCGCGCTTCGTCCCTGGCGATCAATGTCGGAGTAAAAGATGGCAATGTTGTCGTGAAAGATGGCAGTTCAGAGCTGTATTGCCATTTGTTGCGGCTGAATTGCCATTTGTTGCGGCTGAATTGCCATTTGTTGCGGCTGAATTGCCATTTGTTGCGGCTGAATTGCCATTTGTTGCGGCTGAATTGCCATTTGTTGCGGCTGAAAAAGCCCGGAGCGGCACCCGGCACCGACTGGATGGTGCTGGGTGCCGGAGCGCACCTCTCCACCTGCGCTGGCTGGAACTTCACCATGGATTATCAGACCCAGCTTTTCCGCTCTGATGTGCAGGCCCACTTTGTCGGGCTGAAGGTGGCGGCGCAGTTTTAAAAACAGAAGTTGGAGGAAGTGCACTATGCTTCGCTCAAGGCCCAAATGCGGTTTTAGGGACTCATATCATACGTAGCCACGAAGATGATAGTACGGTGTTTTTTGTCACTAATCTTTTTGATCTGATTTGGTTCTCGTAAGTCCCTGAGTCAGGATCTGTAAAATAACTTTATAGGATCACACAGACCTGTAAAGATTCCGTTGTTTTTTTACATACTTCCAGAGCTGAAAAACCGCCAGCCTCGCGCTGGTTCAGTGAGATCCTTGCTTTGTTAAGTCATTATGGCGAAGGCTTTTTCTTTTTCGCCAATTCGAGCCTGGCGGCAATTTCATTTACCTTCTTCTCGGCTGAATTAACAAGAACCCGGTGCGCTTCTTCACCAAGAACACCTTTCTCTTTGAGCTGGTGATATTCTTCAATCTCAGCTTTCAGAGCTTTAAGGCCTTGTTCCAAGCCTTGTTCCAGACCTTCTACTTTTCCCTTGTCATGGTGAATCTGGATCAATTCCTTTCCCCAGACGGTTTCTTCGATCGGCGGCAGGTGTTCGGTGAGCATGGCCAGTATTTCTTCAAGTTTGTCTTTGCCCAAGGATCGCATCAGCCAGAGCTGAAAAACTGCCAGCCATTTTCCTCGCGCTGGTTCATTGAGATCCTTGCTTTGTTTGAGTTTATCGTAATGCAGGTGGAAGTCGTTTTCAAGCTTGTCCAAATTGTTTTCCAGCAGAGGGAAAAATACTGAAACAAGCGGGTTGTCAGGATGGGCTTTGGCGATTTCGCGAATCCTTTCGTCCAGGTAGTGGACTGTGGGCCTGAAATTTACGCAGGGTTGGGGCGACTTTTTCTTCTTCTTTCGCCCGGAGCTGGTGGTGTCGGCGAAGGGATCTAGACTGCGGGCGAGATAAACGAGGTGAACCTCGCAGCGCCGCTCGGGATATTTCGCGAGTAATAGTCCGGCGCTGATCATCCCCCGACTGTGGAGGTTTTCATCCTTTCGGCCTTCGTTTTCGATGATGTGGCAGCATTCATTGACATCGAGAGGAAGGGCGGTCAGGTCCGAGGTTCGCTCGACCTGTTTTTGTTGTTCGGTGCGCACCTCGACTCCCTTTTTCGGGAATGCGCGGTTGAGGAGCACGTAAAGTTCCTCCGGGTCCGAGGTAAAAAGATCGTAGAGTTCCTTGTCAGTTTGCATGTCGCCTCTGTAATTCTTGCGAAAGATTGGGAATTGAGCGGGAAAATTCGAGCATGCAAGCACACAAATCATAACCTGGAGGTTTGATCTGAAACAAACTGTCCCCGTCAATCCCGTACTCCATCACTCCGTGCCCCCAGTTTGCCGGACTTCACCGCTGGATTCCCGGACCATCATTTACTTTCACATTCAGAATGCGACCGTCCTCCATCTCGGCAATGCGGTCGGCGAACCCGATGATCCGTGGATCGTGGGTCACGACGATGACGCAGCGGGATTCATCGCGGGCCACTTCATCGAGTATTTCCATGATATGATGGCCGGTCTCGCTGTCGAGGGCCGAGGTGGGTTCGTCGCAAACGATGATGGAGGGTTGATGGACGAGAGCCCGGGCGATCGCGACGCGTTGCTGCTGTCCGCCGGAAAGCTTGCTGGGGCGGAGCTTGACTTTGTCACCCAGTTCTACCCGGGCGAGGGCTTCATGGGCGATGCGAGTGGCTTTGGAATGGCTCATCCCTCCGATCAGCAGCGGGACGGTCACGTTTTCGGTGATGTCGAGGGTGGGGATCAGGTTGAACTGTTGAAAGACAAAACCGATGTGTTTGCGGCGAAACTGGATGAGGCGGCGCGAGGAAAGCTCGGTGAGTGGGTTGTCGAGGACGCGGACGCTACCGGAGTCGGGTTTGAGCGTCCCGCAGAGGATGCTGAGGAGGGTCGTTTTTCCGCAACCGGAGGGACCGACAAGGAAAAGCATTTCGCCTAGTCTGGCTTCGAGGCTGATTTGGTGAAGCACCTCGATGCGGGAAGGTCCCTGGCCAAAACTCTTGGTCACGGAGTTGATTTGCGCCGCTATCCTGGTCCCGGAATCCATTTCAGGTGAAGTTTTCATCCGCGGAAGACAGTGTCCGGCTCCATCCGGGCGACTTTGATGATCCCGAGCAGGGCCGCAGAGATCGTGATAAAAAACATGATTACCCCCACTCCGATGATGATTTCCGGTAGGAGGAGAAAGGGCGGCTGGCCCCCGGGCAGGACCATGTAGCCAAACAGAGCCGCCAGACCCGTGCCGATGCCGAAGCCGATTGCTCCGGCGGCGCTGCTCTGGGCGAGAAGCATGAGGATGAGCATCGTCATGGAAGCGCCCATCGCTTTCAGGGCGGCGATGCTTCGGGAGTTGTCGAGAATGAAGGTGTAGAAAGTCTGGCCAGAAATCACGAGTCCGACGATGAGTCCAAGTAGCACTGTGGTGCCAAAGGAGACGGGGATGCCGGTATTGCGAACAAACCAGAAAAGAGTTTGGGAGCGGAAGGCCCCCTCAGGCAGGGCTTTGAGATCCCCGGATGCTTCGATTCGTTTCGCAACGACGGCGGGATCCTCGCCCGGGGCCGGGCCGGCGATGACAAAACTGAGCATCCGGCGGCTTTGCGGGGCGAACTCAAGGGCGCGGTCGTAGGTCGTAAAAATGTAGGGGCCACCGGTGAAGGAGCGGTGCGCTTTCCAGATCCCGACGACCCGGGCGTCGTTGTCGTTAATGTCAAACACGTCTCCAACTCCGATTTTCCGGGGAGTGCCGTCGGGGTTGGTGAGTCCTTCGCTGAGGCGCTCAACCGCGAAGTCGTCGATAATCACGGTGTTGGGGAGACGAAGGTCATCCATGTTTCCGGCGATCAATTTGTCAGGACTGGGTGCCCCGGCGAAGGTGTTGTTATCCAGCCCGACGAGCTGGACCGTCTTGAAATTGCCGTTGCTTAGGCGTGCCTGGAGGTTGCCAGTAAAAAGGGGGGCCGCCCAGGCGACACCTTCGACGGAGCGCACTCGGTAAACATCGGTATCACGAAGTGGTTTGGATTCGTTGGCCTGCTCGACTTTTGGATCCATTACCCAGATCGGGGCACGAATGTTGCGCAGCGTCGAGTAGGTCCAGCTCATCAGCCCGCAGAAGACACTGCTCTGCTGAACCATGAGCAGGCTGGAAAAGGCCACTCCCGAAACCAACATCAGGTATTTCGCGTGGTCGTTAAACAGCATCCTTAGCGCAAGCAGGATCATGATTCCGTGAGGTTGAGGTTCATTTCCAATCCCCTCCCAGGGCAGTGATCAGATCGACGGTAGCTTGGTAGGCCTCCTGGCGTTGCTGGACCTGGCGAAGTTCAATGTCGAGAAGAGAGCGCCTCGCATCAATGACCCCGAGATAGTTGGTCAGTCCCGATTGATAGCGGGTTTCGACGATGGAAACGTAATCCCGCGCCGCTTTTTCTGCCTCATCCAGACGGGCCAGAATCGTCCGGGAACCGGCTGCGGAGGCGAGGCTGTCCTCCACTTCACGTAGGGCGACGAGTAGGGTCTGCCGCCAGTTGGCCAGAGCCTCATCATATTTGCCACGGGCCTTCTCCAATCTGGCATTGCGGCGACCGCCATCAGGCATGGGGATGGAAATACTGGGAACAAACCGGGCTGCGAAGCTCCCTGCGTCGAGGAGGTTGGCGAGATATTCACTTTCCTGCCCGGCGGTACCGGTCAGTTGTATGGCGGGAAAATAAGCGGCTTTGGCGACCTGTTCATCAGCCACCGTTGAGCGGATCCTGGCCAGGGCGGCGGCGACATCGGGCCGCCGGCAGATCACCTCTGCCGGCAGGTTGGGCCGGGGAGTGGGCGGTATGTTGAGAGCACAGTGACCGAGCCCACAAAAGCCTTCTGGAGGCATTCCACAGAGGATCGCGAGGGCATTTGCGGTGCGAGCG
>JBGSJM010000124.1:0-2591 GCA_041742015.1 Verrucomicrobiales bacterium
CGCTAAAAAAATGGCAAAAAACTTTTTCATCATGTGTTTGGTTTCGGACACCCTATAGAAGCGGGCTTTGAAGAATCATTCAAGAACAAAATCATAAATTTTTTGAAAAAACTCTTTTGGGATCGTTTTCGTGGGCTGTTAAACCTGAGTTTTCCCTTGATTATGGCTTTCCACGGTTATGTTGCGGGTCTCAAAATAAAAATGTCTTGATCAAATGAGTGACGCATCTAAAAAAGATTCCGAATTAATGAAAAAAATTGTGAGCCTCTGCAAAAGCAGGGGATTCATTTTTCAATCGGCCGAAATCTATGGCGGACTCAATGGATGCTGGGATTACGGCCCGCTTGGAGCTGAATTAAAACGCAATCTCAAGGAAATCTGGTGGCGGCGCAATGTCCAGGAGCGTGATGACATCGTGGGGATGGATGGATCAATCCTCACCCACCAGGAGGTTTTGAAGGCTTCCGGCCATGTCGGCGGGTTTTCGGACCCGATGTGCGACTGCCTCCTCAGCA
This sequence comes from Verrucomicrobiales bacterium, assembly GCA_041742015.1. Classification (GTDB taxonomy): domain Bacteria; phylum Verrucomicrobiota; class Verrucomicrobiia; order Verrucomicrobiales; family DEV007; genus Arctic95D-9. The sequence continues at coordinate 516 of JBGSJM010000124.1, forward strand.
AAGCCCGGTTGCGGGCCGATCAGATCCCGGCGCAGTCGGGAACGGTTTACAGCTACACCGGGGCGTCTCATGGGGAGAGCAACTGGACAATCGACAAAGCCTACTCGGTCCTGATCCAGGATGGAGAGGATGCCACAAAGGCCGCAAAAACGGCTCGGCAATTTTATGCCCAGTTCCTGACCAATAAACAAATTTCGCCCAAAACCCTGGAATTAACCGGGGAATCCAGTGAGAAAGTCGAAAACGTCACGAACTTCAACCCCGAAAACGGTTCCCTGCTCACTCCGCCACGGGATTTTAACCTGATGTTTGAAACCCGGATGGGAGCTTCGGCGGGAGATGACGACGAAAAATCCGTTGCCTACCTGCGCCCGGAAACTGCGCAGTCGATTTTTGTGCAGTTCAAGAATGTTTTAGAAACCAATCGGATGAAACTGCCTTTTGGTATCGCCCAGATCGGGAAGTCTTTCCGGAATGAGATCAATCCGAGGAATTTCACATTCCGGTCCAGGGAATTTGAGCAAATGGAGATCGAGTATTTCTGTCACCCCGATGACGGGATGCAACTTACCGACGAATGGCTTGAGAGGCGGCTTTCCTTTTACGAAGAAATCGGAATTCCCCGGGCTCATCTCCATGTTCTCAATGTTCCAGATGGCGAGCGGGCCTTTTACTCGAAAAAGACCTACGACATTGAGTATGAGTTCCCCTTCGGGATTCAGGAATTGGAAGGAGTTGCCTACCGGACTGACTACGATTTGGGAACCCACCAAAAATGCAGTGGCAAGTCGCTGGAGTACTTTGATGATCAGACAAAAGAGAAATTCATCCCGCACGTGGTTGAGCCAAGTGCCGGTTGTGACAGGACGATCCTCGCACTGATTTGCGAAGCGTTTGATGAAGAAACGGTTACCAATGAAAAGGGCGAGTCCGAGATCCGGACGGTGATGCGATTTGATCCCAAGATCGCTCCGATCAAAGCGGCCATTTTCCCACTTCTGAAAAACAAACCCGCCCTGGTTGAAAAAGCCCGCGAGGTTCAAAAAGCTTTGCAACCTTTTATGACGGTCTTTTATGATGAAGCCGGGGCCATCGGTCGTCGTTATCGCCGCCAGGATGAAATCGGAACGCCTTATTGTATCACGATCGATTTTGAGTCCCTTGGTGAAGAGGTTCCGGAATTAAAAGACACCGTTACTGTACGGGAACGCGATTCGATGGAGCAATCGAGAATGCCGATTTCAGAACTGCTTCAGTTCCTGATCGCGAAAATTCACTGATTATACCCTGTTGAATCGCCGACTGTACCCTGTTGGATCGCCGATTATACCCTGTTGAATCGCCGATCATGAAGAATCCATGGATCTCACTTAACAACTCTCTCCCCAAAGATCTTCTTTCGGGGTTGGTGGTTTTTTTGGTGGCCCTGCCCCTGTGTTTGGGTATTGCGCTGGCTTCGGGTGCTCCGCCGATTGCTGGGTTGATTTCCGGGATCATCGGGGGCGTGGTGGTGGGCTGGCTTAGTCAATCGAATACCAGCGTGAGTGCTCCTGCAGCAGGTCTCTCTGCGGTGGTGGCATCCCAGATCACGCAACTTGGGTCGTTTGAGGCTTTCCTGGTGGCGGTAGTCCTGGCCGGGGGTATCCAGATTTTGCTCGCAGTTTTTCGGGCCGGTTTTATCTCCGCCTTCTTTCCATTAAGTGTCATCAAAGGGCTGCTCGCCGCTATCGGGATCTTCATCATCCTTAAGCAGATTCCTCACTTGGTGGGTTACGATGCTGATCCAATGGGTGAAATATCTTTCCGCAAGTCAGACGGGGAAACTATTTTTTCAGAGCTTTTTGCCGCAATTGCCGGCAGGCAGCACGGCGCACTGCTCGTCGGTTTATTATCCCTGGCCATCCTGATCGGTTGGGACAAAGTCAAGGTCTTGAAACAATCGGTGGTGCCATCCGCATTGCTCGTGGTCATCGTCTCAGTTTTGGTGAACAAAGTTTTTCAAATGGCCGGCAGTCAGCTTGCCATCGACCCCAGTCATCTGGTGTCTGTGCCGGTCACTTCTGGATGGACTGATTT
>JBGSJM010000125.1:0-13673 GCA_041742015.1 Verrucomicrobiales bacterium
GGCAGGGAAAGTGGGCAGGGAAAGTGGGCAGGGAAAGTGGGCAGGGAAAGTGGGCAGGGAAAGTGGGCAGGGAAAGTGGGCAGGGAAAGTGGGGACAGACAAAGTATTTTCAGTCAACAGCTAAATATCAATAACCTTTGACAATCAAATTACGCTGTCCGGCGAAAGACAAATTTTCGTGAATTTCCGCTCACACGGGCCTGGGGACAGACTGCAGCCTGGCAATATTCAACTTGGAAGTAGTGCGGACTGATCATCACCAGGTTTCCCGACATGCTGATGAATTCCACGACGGCTGAAATTGGGGACGGATCAGCTATTACCAGTTAGGTATTTGATTATCAATCATTGAAAATAACTGGTCTGGCTCCACTTTTAGCCACTAGAACCAGATTGGCCGCTACGACTCGCCCATCCACCAGGTGAAAATTAGGTTGGTGAAGCTGATGCCGACTGATTGCAGGTCAAACTGCGTTCAAGTTTATCCGTTGTTTCCAAAAAGAAGTAGCAACAAGGGTCCTTTCGTTCCAAATCGGGACGCCCAAGCCAATTCAGGATGTTGATCAGATCTGATTTTAGGATCAATCACGATCCAATTGCTGGTTGAACACCGACTTTCAAACAATCAAAACAAAATGGGCCAATGCCTCACAACAATTTGTCCCCGCGTTTCGCCGTTAGATAGGAAATTGCTTTTGCAAACCTTTTTGTTTGAGCCGTCGGTCCGGGCGGGATTGAGGGGGGTGCAACTTGCACGATAGCACGAGGCCTTTTGCACGAAATAAGCCCGGTTCCGCAGAACCATAAATTATCGTCTTTCTATTTCCGGAGGCAGCCCCAACCCTTATTCCATGGACGATGGGATCGACATCGCCGCACCTGCTTAGTTCTCCCAACGCCGCTTGGCAGAGAAAACGCTCAATAGGAAACTATATAAAGAAAGGAAAAATACCATGCTGCGAAGTATCGATAAACTAGAAGGAAAAAAGATCAGCGCCACCGATGGCAAGATCGGAAAAGTCAAAGACATTTTGTTCGATGACAAGGAATGGACCGTTCGTTATATGGTCGCTGAAACCGGAGGTTGGCTTTCCTCACGAAAAGTGCTCATCAGCCCCAATCACCTAGTCTCACCTGACCCGTCGGTGTATGGTGATGATTTTCCAGTAACCCTGACCAGGGATCAGGTCGAAAAAAGTCCGCCCCTGGGAAGCGATGAACCTATATCGCGGAGGTTCGAGGAGGAATTCATCAAATACTATGGATTTTCCCCTTACTGGTCCGGACAGGTCATGGTCGGTGTCGCCCCATCTGTTCATATTAATTTGGGGGCCACCGAGGCAATGCAACCCGGGCAATACCACCGGGCATTGGAGGAAATCGAGAGCAGCCATCTTCGATCGAGCCAGGAAGTGATCGGCTACAAAGTGTCTGCAAAAGATGAAAGTATTGGCAAAATCGAAGATTTCATTGTCGATACCGAATCCTGGAAACTTCGATGTTTCGTTGTCGATACTGGAGGATGGTCCGACCGTAGAAAAGTCATGTTATATGTCGACTGGATTGAATCATTCGACTGGGCGACCTGCAGCGTCGTTGTGAATCTAACTGCGGACCAAATTCGCTTATCGCCGACCTTCCATCCCGAAGTCCCGATCAACCGGGATTACGAAAACGAACTCTGCGACTACTACGGACGCACCCTGTGATAGAAATGATTTCAGCGCCAAACAAAACAAAACAAAACAAAACAAAGGAAAGGAAAGGAAAGAGAAAATATAAAAATGAATACACCTACTAAAGATGAAATGGTTTCTCATCTTCACAAGCAAATCGACGAAACCTCAAGAAAAGTTGATGAATTGAAATTGAAATCCCACCTCGCAAAGGCCGAAGTGAAAACTTCAATGGAAGAAACGATCAATAAACTGGATCATCAGCAAGGCAAGCTGAAGAATGCCATGAATCACCTTGCCTTCTGTTCTGAAAGTGCCTGGGATGAACTTGCCGAGGGATGCCAGCGTTCGTGGAAAGAATTCAAAGATGCGGTCGAAAATGCGGTCGAAAAATTCAAATCCTAAGAACCGTACTCTTTGCCACAGCGCGGTCCGCTTCCATATTTTGCATGGTATCCCGGTTCCGTCATGGGTCATTCAAGGAGACTCAACAGGGTACAGTCCCCGCTTCAACAGGGTACAGTCTGTGTGGGTTAACTTAAAGATTGAGATCTCGCTCCCGTGTTCTTCGCTTCGATAGGTCTGCATCTTGACCTTTCGGCACTGTGGCACATCCCGGTATCTGTCATTCTCCTGATTATTCTTGCTCTGTTGACGAAATTCATCGGAGCCAGCTTCATCGCCCGGAGGGTCGGTCTGGAAAATCGTGAAGCGGCCGGGATTGGAATCGCGATGAGTGCGAGGGGTGCAGTGCCCCCCCCTTATCATCCAGCACCTTTTTTCGGCTGTGGTCATTATGGCCGTCGCCACGACTTTGCTCATGCTGATCGGGCTGCGCATGATTCTTCCGAAAAAGGATAAACCAGCAGAAGCGAATGACGTGGATGAGTGACAGGGATTAAGTTCGTGATCGTGTTCAAGAGGATTTCGCGAAGAATGCGATGCCGACATTGGCAGAGTGCACCGATCGAAGTAAAACCGGCATCATCTTGCATTCCTTGTGAGGACATTTATTGTTTATCCAATGGATGTTCTGATTGTTGATGATGAAAAATCAATACGCGACGCGACATTAATAGCAGTCGAAGCGGAAGGACATTATGCGGAGGCGGTCGATGGAGGCCAGGTCGCGATTCTGCGACTGCAGGAGGAGTTTTTTGACGTCATTCTCATCGACCTTCGCCTCGGCGACGAAGATGGATTGGCCGTTATGAAGGAAGTGAGACGTCGTTTCCCAAAAACCATTCCCATCATTTTCACAGCTTATGCAACGGTAGAAACGGCGGTCACGGCGATCCAACTAGGTGCGCTGGACTACCTGGAAAAACCGTTTACTCCGAAGCAGCTGAGAGGTCTGCTGGTTCGGGCTGAGAAACAGCGACGCCTTTCCGACCAGGAGGCACTGGTAGAAAAGGCCAACCCCCTGTCAAATTCCGCTTCGAGGAATGGCAGCAGTTCAACTAATAATTCCCCCGACCTCTTTTTTGAATCAACTGACGAGACGATGCGGGGAGTTTATGATGTCCTGTTTCGCGCTGCCGCAACTCCCGCTTCCATTCTGATTCTGGGTGAAAGCGGCACGGGAAAGAGCGTGGTCGCCCGCGAAGTTCATCACCGAAGCCATCTCAACCAGAAACCGTTTGTGACGGTTCACTGCCCCAGCCTCTCCAGGGAGTTGCTGGAAAGCGAGTTGTTCGGTCATGTCAGAGGTGCCTTTACAGGTGCGGTCAAAGATAAATGGGGCAAGGTTCATGCCGCAAACGGCGGCACCCTTTTCCTCGATGAAATTGGAGAATTGCCGCTCGATATCCAGCCGAAGCTTTTGCGACTCCTCCAGGAAAGGGAATATGAACGGGTCGGTGAAACGACAACCCGGACGGCGGACGTCAGAATCATTGCCGCAACGAACCGCGATCTTCGCAAAGATGTGGAAGAGAGGGCATTTCGCGAAGATCTTTACTACCGGCTAAACGTCATTTCGGTCACCATGCCGCCGCTGCGAAACCGTCCCCGTGATTTGGAATTACTGTCTGAAAAGTTCCTGGAATTTTTCGTGGATCTCATCGGGCGGGATATCAAGGGTTTTTCAAGGTCGGGGAAAGCACGACTGACCGGTTACTCGTGGCCCGGAAATATCAGGGAGCTTCACAATGCGATCGAACGGGCCGTAATCCTGGTGGTAGGGGATGAAGTCAATTCCGAAGATTTGCCGACTGCTGATCTCTATTTTCCCTCCGATCAAGGCGATAACGAAGTTCCAGAAGTCGGATCTGATGTTACTCTAGACGAATTGGAATCAGAACACCTCAGGAGGATCATCGAAAAATCATCCAGTCTTCAGGAAGCCGCCGAAACACTGGGAATCGATCAGGCGACGCTCTACCGGAAGCGGAAGAAACTAGGAATCAAGTAGAAGATAGCGGACCACCCGGTTATGACACTGAAGGCTCGACTGATACTTTTGCTAACGGTAGTCATCGCCCTCATCATAACCACGGGAGGCGTCGGAATTTCTCTACTTCGCTCCCATACCCGGCAACTGGAAAAAATTTCCGAAAAGCATTTTGATGCCCTCCAGATGGCGAACGACTTTGGTGTGATGTCAGCCCGTCTCGAGTCCCAATATCTCCCCAAACTGACTGACCCGAATCCGGACACAACTTATTTTTCCGAAGCAATGCTCCAACAGTACCGCCAGCGATTTCAAGATCGGGTGGCCCGGCTCAAAGAATTACATGGTGAAGGATCAGATGTTTTTAAAGATAAAGCCATCCTCAGCAACTTCGAAAAGGCAGTAGTCAGTTACTTATCCGAGTTCGACAACATTTTTGAACCGGAATTTGGCTCGGCGACCAAAGAAGCCCGGGCTGCATTGAAGCAATCGATCCTGGAACAAAGTCATCGGCTGATTAAACCCACCGAGATTATCATCAATTCGCTTGAGAATGAATTGATAGAGGAAAAACGCAAAGGGGTTTCGGAGGCGAAGAGCGCCGCCAGTTTTCTCACCTGGATAATGCTGATGACGTCCCTGTTTGTCGGATTGATCTACTACTTGCTGGCGAAGAAAATCATCGATCCGATTTTTGAACTAACTCGATCCGTCAGAAAAGTGCAATCCGGGTATTTTGACCATGCGGTGCCGATGCGATCGGACGATGAAATAGGCAGATTGGCATCGGCTTTCAACGATATGGCTGCGGAGCTCCGCGTTCTAAAACTTGAATCCGATCGGGAACTGGATCGTTTGGACCTGGAACGGCGGGCGATCATCAACGGGTTTCCGCACCCGATTTTTATCCTTACCAGTGACGGGGCATTATCCCATGCAAATCCCGAAGCGGAATCCCTGATGGAAGATCTCGGGCTTCCCGAAAAACTACCTGAAAAAGTGATAAACCGGGTCGAGGCAGCGATTGAAAGCAAAGAGGATTACCTGCCGGACGAGGTCAACTCGGCCTTACTGTTGCGCCGCAACGAAGAGGAACACTGGTATCTCCCGAGAATCTTCGAGATCAGCACATCTTCGGAACGGGAATTTTCCGGGTGGGCCGTAGTTCTGATCGATGTAACGAAAGTTCGATGGATGGACGATATGAAAAGCGATCTTATCGGCACCGTGAGTCACGAAATTAAGACACCGATTACCGGAATCAGAATGGTGCTTCATCTACTCGAAGAGGGAAAGATCGGTCCTCTCAACGAAAAGCAGGAAATGATGGTTGGATCGGCCAAAGATGATTGCGAACGCCTTCTCGCCACGTTGAACAATCTGCTCCAGTTGGGCCGTCTCGAAGGCGGTGGGAACGAACTTGAGATGGAATTAACCGATCTTGCTATCTTGATTGAAGGGGTTTCCGACTCCTTCGCCGGACACATCGAGGAAAGAAAGCTTAGCATTTCCGTGGAAGTCGAAGGTAAACTGCCTCCAATCCACGCAGACCGGATCAGGATCGGGCAGGTTCTGACTAATTTTCTTTCGAATGCGGTGAAACATTGCCGGGAAGGCGGTTCTATCAAAATCCGGGCGGCAAAATTGAAGAGTGCCTTTGTCAGGATTTCGGTGATTGATGATGGCCCCGGGGTTCCCCCGGAGGAACAGGATCGAATCTTCGAGCGCTTCTATCGAAAACGAGGTGAAAAAATTGCGGGATCCGGTCTGGGGCTTTGGATCAGCCGCGAGATTATCCGGGCTCACCATGGCCGGATCGGTGTATCCAGCTCACCAGGGAAGGAAACTGAGTTTTTCTTCGAAATTCCTTCAAGCAATCAATAGTCACCGGGAAAATATACTGCGAACTGACACGTTACCGAATTTGACCGCCGGTTAACATATTGACAGCAAAGACAATCATCGCTACAACGGCAAGTATCCAGGCGAAATACACCGCCGGACCTACCAGACCGGAAAATCCGAGAATTCCGGCGATCAAAGCGATCGTGAGGAGAGCTATTACTGATCGCATCATAACCCAACGTCCTTTCTAGTTATTGAATTGTGAATTATTTAAGACATCACCCCGCCTATCACTTCGAGCGTCCTGATGTGATGCTGGGTTATCGGGATAAGCCGGTACCTATAGAGATTTTCGCAGGTTAGAAGAAGGAATCCCGCATCAACGGCGGCTATGTAGTCAAAGAGACCTTTCTCCTCCCCAGCTTTCAAGGCAGCTAAGGCAGAACCTTCTCCAAAGAGGTTAGCGGAGCTTTGAACAAGGCCTACAAAGGTTCCCCAGGCACCACTTTCGTTATCAGGCATTCCTCCCATTGAGTAAATAGTCTCTTCGAGCTCCCCAATCACGATCCGGTGATCATCAAGAATCCTACGGATTTCATGCATTCCGGGAACATCGCCAAATTTTTCAATGACACTTTGATAAGCTTCCACAGCAGAATGTTCACCTCTGAGCATCTTGCTGCAATGATTAATGCTTTCGCCAATTTCGTTTTTTTCTAATGTCTTCATACCGATTTTGAATCGCTTATTCCATGCCAGCCTTTCCACAATTCCTGAAATCCCCATTCCCGAGCGGCGCGGGGTAAACGAAAATCCGATTTCAGGATCAGACGTCACCGTCAAAGATCTTGCGTTTTGCGAACCCGTTTTGCATTCTGCAATTCAATTCCTCAGTCAACAATCTCGGAGATATGGGAGAGAGACTGAAGATGGCTTTCGATTCGTGGTATGAGTTGAACTGCAAACAAGTCACGACATGATTCGGACAGACTCTCCCGTCCCAGGGATTTCCAGTAATCGTCGAGACACCTTTGTTCGCCAACCTTCAAAATTTCGACAGCGGAATCTTCCCCCCAAAGGTTTGCGGTACATTGAAGAAGTTTTTCAGCATTTCCCCACAAACCGTGCCCCGCTTCTAAAGTTTCTCCGTTTATCATGAGTATTTTCGTCAACTCGCGGACGGCGTTGTCGTGATCGCTTCTAATCTTCTGTAAACAGAGGATGACAGCGGACAGTCGAGGATCGTGATCGAACTTTTTAATCGCCAGATCATAGGCCTCCACTGCGGCCCGTTCATCGTTGAGAATTTTCTTACAGTCCTCACAGAACTTTTTAAGTTCACTTTCGTGGTTAATTGTCATAGTTCCGCGATGCAGCGAAAGGTGTGCCACATCTGGCACACGCCCTGCGGAAAGTCAGTTTATGATAAAAACACTATATGATCTATACATTCACCAGGTCAGGGAGATTCAAAATGCCGAAAGCCAGCTTTTGGGAGCGTTGCCGAAACTGGAGGCCCTGGCAAACGACGACAAGTTGAAAAAGGTATTTCACAGTCATTTAAAAGAAACTCACAAGCAGTTGAACAGGATGGGCGAGATTCTCAAGCGGCACAGAGCAGAACCGGTCGAGGCTGAGTGCACGGCCACGAAAGGCCTTATCGATCAGGGCAGCGAGTTGGTTCGGGAAATGTCATTGGGCGTCGTTGACCCCGGTTTAATTACTGTTGCTCAGAAAATTGTCCACTACGGGATCGCAACCTACGGGACGGTAAAAGCCTATGCTGATCAGCTTGGCTTCGTGGATGACTTGAAGATGATAGAAGAGTGCCTCGACGAAGAGGGCCAAACCAAAGAACGGCTCACCAATATCGCGACCGGTGGCTTCTTTTCCTCCGGAGTAAACATCGAAGCAATCGCTTTGTAATCCTTTTTCGATTGACAGCCAAACACAGCGACAGTCGTGCGTTTTGCACTATTCCATAAGGCAAAATGCAATCTTCCGGGAGCTACCGGGGCGCTCCATGTTAAGAAAGAAATAACAAAACAAGAAAATGGAAATAGTTAAAAAGATAGAAGGACAGTTAGTGACTTCCCGCAACTTCGTTGGAATGAAGATTTTTGATAACGAAGGGAACACCTGCGGAAAAGTAGAGGATTTTCTAATCGATGACAGGATGTGGACAATCCGGTATTTCGTCGCCCGGACCGGCGGATTCTTCAATCGGGAAAGAGTACTCATCAGCCCTTTCCTGTTGCGACAAACCGCAGCCGACAGTTTCGATGAAGGTCTGTCGACAACTCTGACAAAGGAACAGGTCGAGGACTGCCCTCCGCTGGATTCCGACGCTCCGGTAAGCAGGCGATACGAACAGGAACTAGCGCGGTATTATCAGTATCCAAGCTACTGGCATGGTCCCAACCTCTGGGGCCTCGTATCATCTCCCGGACTGGTCGCGAACCCCGGAGTCTCAATCAACCATGAACGACACGAAGAGCGAATGGAGGAAATCAGCCGCAGTCATGTCAGGTCAATCGACACGATTACCTCGTACCAAGCCTACGCCGGAGTTGAGCATGAAGAGGTCGGTAAAGTGGACTACTTCATTATTGAAACTGGAACCTGGATTGTGCGATACCTCGTCATCGAGACAACCGAGGCATTGGGCGGAAAAAAAATCGTCCTCTCACCCGAATGGGTGTCCGATATCTCGTGGGACGAAGGTCAGATAAAATTTGACAGTCTCTCCCACGCAGTCATCAAAGCCGTTCCCAAATTTGATGACAGTGGCCTGATCAGCAGCGACTACGAGGAGCAAGTCTTTTCCCACTATGAGCAGTTCGCCTACTGGCATCCCTAGGGAACCGCACGGCATGACATCGTACCTAACAGGGTAAAGTGGGAGGTAGAAAAAGAAAGAACAACCAACCGGGGAGTCAATATATGAGTAACCAAAAAATTCGCGTCATCAACCCAACTAACGGTGAAGAACTGGGTAGCTTTGAACTGTGGCCCGTGGAGCGGATTTCCGCAGTCGTTGCCGCCGCCAACGAGACCTTCCACTGGTATCGCCGGAAATCGTTTGAGGAGCGCTCTACCCTCATGATTCACCTTGCAGACCTGCTCGAAAATCGCAAGCTGGAACTCTCGCAAATCATGACCGACGAAATGGGGAAACCGGTTACCCAGTCAGTTTCAGAAATAGAGAAATGCGCCTGGGTGTGTCGCTACTATGCAGAAAATGCCAAGTCCTTTCTCGAGTCCGAGTCTGTAGAGGCGGATCCCGACAAACAGAAGGCGGTGATCAACTACCAACCTCTCGGTGTGATCCTCGCCGTAATGCCGTGGAACTTCCCCTTCTGGCAGGTTTTTCGTTTTGCAGCCCCGACCCTTATGGCCGGAAACGTAGGTCTGCTCAAGCACGCCAACAACGTTCCCAGGTGCGCCGCAGCGATCCAACAATTGATCACCGATGCCGGGTTTCCCGACGGTGCCTTTACTAATGTCCCGACCGATCATGACGGTGTGTCTAATATGATAGAAAATCCCCTGGTTCGCGCAGTAACTGTGACTGGGAGCATCGAAGCAGGGCGGAAAATCGCGGAGATCGCCGGAGCCAATCTCAAGAAAACAGTGCTCGAACTGGGGGGCAGCGATCCGTACCTCGTGTTTGCCGATGCGGATCTCGATCATGCCGCGGAGGTCTGCGCGCGGAGTCGACTCCTTAACTCCGGCCAAAGCTGTATCGCAGCGAAACGGTTTATTGTAGCAAACTCCGTTCACGACGAATTTGTTTCCAGGCTGGAGAAAAATTTGGCTGGGGCCGTCGTCGGTGATCCCCGGAATCAAAGAACGACAGTGGGCCCCATGGCCCGTCACGATCTGCGGGATAAACTGGCCGAACAGGTTCGACGATCCATCGACTTAGGGGCGGTGTGTCTTCTCGGGGGTGTTCCACTGAGTGATCCCGCCTTTGAAGCTGGGGCGTTCCACCCGGTTTGCCTCCTCACTGAAGTAAGGCCCGGAATGCCGGCTTTTGATGAAGAATTGTTTGGTCCCGTGGCATCGGTGATTCGTGGGGAGGACGAAGACCATATGTTTCATCTTGCCAACGCGACAAGCTTTGGCCTGGGTGCAGCCATCTTTACAGGTGATCCTGACAAAGCTGGTAGAATTGCGAGAGAATCGATCGAGGCTGGTTGTGTTGCGATTAACCAAATGGTTGCCTCTGACCCGAGACTGCCTTTCGGTGGAATCAAATCGAGCGGTTACGGTCGCGAACTCTCCCGTTTCGGTATTCGTGAATTTGTGAATATCCAGTCGGTGACAACTCATTGCCAGGAGTCTGTCAACTGACGGCAGACTATCGCCGACTCGGCAAAATAATAACGGTTCGTTGCGAGGTTCGCGTGAAATCTTCCGCGCGATGCAGGCGATCAGTAATGCGCCCGCATTATTAGTATTATGCCAGCATCCGCCATTAAGGCGACACTGTTCGAAGACGGATAAGCCAAGATTATCCTGCACCGTCCACAACAAGACACCATCGCCGCCACCCTCGGTGACATGCGAATGATGGTTATGCTCGTGACTCATTTCCGTGTAATTGAAATGGGGACACGTGTAATTGAATAAGAAAAACGGGGACGGACTAGCTTCACAACTATTTGTCTGTCCGCCCCATGCCCATAGTAAAATGGATATTGCGTCGGTCTCTGGAGCGAAAGGTCCAGGTTCGATTCCTGGTGGGAGTATCTCTCCCCGCCCACAGGTTGTGCGCGGATCAAAGGCCGTCGAGTGCCTTGAGGATATCCTGCGGCTCGGCACGTTTGGTGTAGTCGGCGGCGAGGAAAGCCCAGGCGATTTTGCCATCCTGGGCGATTATGTAGGTCGCCGCCAGAGGGAGTTCGTCGGCAGCGGCTTCGCTGCCGTTGTAATCGATCAGGCTGAAGTTCTCGTTATAATAAGCCAGCACTTCTGGGGTTATTTTAAAGACGAGGCCATACTCGCGGGCGGTCTTCAAGTTAAGATCTGTCAGCACGGGAAAACGGAGGGAGTTCTTCTCCGAGGTAGAAAGGGATTTGTCCGGTAGTTCGGGAGATAGGGCGACCAAGCTCGCACCGAGTTCCTCAATCTGGGGGAGGATTTGCTGGTAGGCGGCAAGTTGAAGGTTGCAGTAAGGACACCAGCCACCGCGATACCACGTCAAAACCACGGGGCCGGCGGCGAGTTTTTCCGAGAGCATCACGGTGCCCCCACGCGCATCAGGAAGTGTGAAGTCAGGGGCCATGGCACCAACTTGCAGCGCACTCGATTCAATTCCGGAGGCGACCACTGCTTCGATCCCGCGAGCGTAGGCAGCGAGTTTTTCGGGATTGGCATTAGACCTTTGGGACGCCTTGCGGGCTTCGATGGTATCCTCGAGAGTAGGAAATATATCGATCTTTTTCACGTTGGGGGCGGGTTCGGGCCTCACCTCGACCAGAGGTTCCTTCGCAGGGCGGACAATCTCAGGTTGCTCCTGGTTTTCCTCGCAAGCGGTCAGGAAAAAGGCCGCGACGACCAACGGATAGAGAGCGGGCACGAGAACAGAGAGATACTTTCTAGGCATACTCTGGGAACGAATTGCCCCGGATATCCTTATGATAATTTGCGGGCAACCTGTCTTATCCCGAGACATAGGACGCAATGTGGGTCCATTCAAGTTAGGGATAATGGTGCACTGAATATGCGGTCCCCTGATTCCAAAAATGGGCCGGAAGAGAAGGGGGACATATCCACGCCTCGAAACCGGCGACACGAAACGTAGATTATCTGGTCGCAAAAAGGGGAAGAATAACGCCGCAATCAAGGGTTAAACGAGCCAGGCTCAAAGTAGAAAGAAGGGAGAATCATCCCAACGAGGAAGCCGTCGAGGATCACGCCGAAGGGATGCTGAATCGAGCGTGTTTGGATGAGCGCACTCGTATCGAAGCAGACCGTCATGGGTTCCTGCGGCGGGAACGATACTCGCGGACGATGTCCGGCAGGCTTGCCCAGGTGGAAAAAATGAAGCCAGCCTCAATATTAAAAAAACGCCACGAAACCCTGCAATCCCGCTTTCTTACAGGCTTCCAGCCGCACCTTCGTTTGGAGCGAGAGATACGTTAGGGGACGTTACGTTGACTTTGCAGGCCGCGATACTCCATGAAAAACCGACACAAAGGCTGGGCTTCGATACCAGGGGGAAATAGAGAACTGCGCGAGATTATACCCTGTTGAATCGCGCCACTAACCTTGTCTGGCATTTCAATCGTGATGCCATTTGGCCCCCGGCACCGGAGCTAAAATGAATCTGAGTCAGAAAAATTGGCGGGCTGAATTGAGTTACCAACCAATCAACACGAAAGATTTAAGTCATGCCTGCCCATTTTCCTCCTCACGTTGAGACGGCATGGTTGTCGTTTTCAGCGCTCAACGTGTTCTGTGCTCACAGCACAATCACGAGCATCGTATAAGTTCACGTAAAACGCAGTGACTCCCTCGGGCAGAGTGGCAGTGACTTTGCCATCATGAATCATTGCTGGAATGACTTCCCACAAGCGTTTGGGCCAATCACCAAGCTGCATCGTAAAGAGCAATTCAGCTTTGACCACGGGTTGCTTGCTGGTGAAGGAAACGGAAATTTGATTGCCGGTGACTTGATGGGAAACGATTTTCGGTAAGGGCCCCCCACCGTTGACAATGCTATCTGCGAAGACTGCAATTTCCTTGGGGGCTTCTCCAGCGGCACCGTGTCCGTGTGGCATGCGTAATCGCACTGCCAGGGTTCGCTGCTCCGGTGGGCCGAGGCGATAGGATTGCTGCAATCCGGGAAACCAATAGGCGAAATCATTGGTTCCAGTGACCCAAAGGATCGGCATTTTGGCATTGGGCAAATAGTTCGACGGGTCCCACCATTGCATCCAACGTGCGCCTTGATCGCTTCCCGTTTTTTTCAAATTAGCTCCAAAAACAGTATCGCGATAAAAGCCGCAGCCATAAACAGGCACAGCAAAGCGGAAACGATCATCCACACCAGCGATGATGCAGGTCAGGTAGCCTCCCCACGAAATGCCGGTTAGACCAATGCGCCCCTTATCCACTTCGGGCTGCTCGCGCAGCAACGAATGCCCGAGAATCGCCGACGCCACGGAGTGGTATGTCCATTGGTCCTCTAAAGGCTGGTCGATTTGATCGAACCCTCCCCAGCCTGGAGGGCCCCCGTGCGAATGCCGAGGGCGAGGGCGCGCGTTTTCGGGTTCAGGGAGTGCTCCACATGTGTCCATGGAAATAGCAGCGTAACCGCGATCGTTCCACAGCTTCACCCAATTTTGAAACGCGGTGCCGCCGCCTCCATGGACCAGCACCATGGCAGGGACTTTGGTGCCAGGCTCCGCCTTCGGCATGCCCATCCACGCAAAGACCCGAGTCGGTTTCCCCTGATAGGGCAGGCCTTCGTAAAATAACGCTCGGATTCCCGGCGTCTTCGCCTGGATGTGTTCGGAGGGAAATATCGCCGGAGCCCTCCCCAGCACCGCCAGATCCCATTTCGGCACTGATGGCACCACTTCCGCGTGCACCACGGAAATCGCCACCAACGTGGAACTCAAGATCATGGAGAATAATGATTCTGGTTTCATATCAAATGTAAGGTCAACTATTTTGAGCGTCCCCATGTGAAAGTCAATCGCTTCGCCGCAACATATCTTCAACCATGATTAGCTCATCCAGGAAGTTCT
>JBGSJM010000126.1:0-6988 GCA_041742015.1 Verrucomicrobiales bacterium
CCCAGGAACTCAATGAGTTGTTCGAGGAACTGGCTCCGAAACTGGCGGTGGAGGCCATGCGCAAGGCACTCGACGAATCGTCAACTGGCCCTGGTGAAATCGATGCCGTATTTCTCTGCACCTGCACCGGCTATCTGTGCCCCGGATTAACGTCTTATGTGGCTGAAAAACTGGGCCTTCGCGACGATACCTATTTGTGTGACCTGGTAGGTCTGGGCTGTGGTGCGGCCATTCCCACAATGCGGGCTGCGGAGGGTTTTTTAAAGGCCAATCCCTCCTCCTGCGTTGCGGTGATCGCGATCGAAGTCTGCACGGCGGCTTTTCACCTCGCTGACGATGGAGGCGTCTTGATCAGTCTATGTCTGTTCGGAGATGGCGCGGCAGCGAGCATTTGGAAGGGTGATGCAGCCTCATCACAGACCAAGTGGAAAGCTGGAAATTTTCTGACCACCCACCGTCCCGAGCACCGGGAAAAAATCCGTTTTGTCAATGACATGGGCAAGCTGCGCAACAAACTCCACAAGTCGGTACCTGCGCTTGCTGCGGAGGCGGTGAGTTTCCTTTTCGAAAAACGCAGATGCGACCCAGATCAGGTCCTGTCTCATACCGGAGGGCGGGATGTCATCGATGCTCTCGAAACCGTGCTTCCCTACAAACTGGCGGAATCACGGGCGGTCCTTGCAGCCCACGGCAATATGAGCAGCCCATCGGTGCTCTTCGCATTGGCAAAAAGACTGGAGCAATCGCCCAATGACTCACGGTTGTGGTTGACGGCGTTCGGTGCGGGATTTGCCGCCCATTGTTGCGAAATGTGGCGTGATTGAGCACAAATGAGCATCCATGAAAAATTGCTGGAAAGTTAAACCGTTTTTTGACTGTTGGAGCCAATGCTCCAATGCGTCATGAGTCCCAACTACTCATCCATAATGATTAATGAACTTTGCTGTCCTTCATGTCGGGGACGATTGGATATTCGCGACGGAGATGTTTTCCACTGTCTGGCCTGCAACTCCTCCTACCCATTGCGGGAAGGGATCTATCGCGACTTTGCACCAAATTACACCGCACAGTCTGGTTTAGGACAATGGGTTTTAGAAAGCCGGGCCGGGGTTTCGATATATGAAAGGTATCTCCGAGTGAGCTTTGTGCGCATCATGGGGCAAAACTGGGATGGAGCTTTTACGCCTGAGGCGGAAGATGCTTATCTGGAAATGCAGGTAGCTCCGGCGGAGGGGTTAATTCTCGACCTGGCTTGTGGGGCGGGACGCTGGACTCGCACGCTCGTAAAAACGTTTGGAGTGGAGCGGGTAATCGGATTGGATCTGAGCCACACCATGCTAGTGCGCACCCACAGCATCTTGAGCGATCTGAAGCTGTTTCGCGGGAATGCCACCCAACTTCCTTTTGCGGATGCCTCGCTCGGTGCAATTAACTGTTCGAATTCGCTGCAACTCTTCCCAGATCCCCAAGCGGCAATAGCGGAGTGCGGACGGTGCCTTAAACCTGGTGGAAGTTTCACCTTTTTCACCTATCGACAAAGCAGCGTCCCTGCTTATCGACTGTTGCAGCGTTCCTGGGAAAAACTCAACCGTGTCCAGGCATTCCGCGAAGAGGACCTGCGAGCCTGGCTCACACAAGCCGGATTTCGAGTTACGGATATCAGTGGGCCGAAGCTGATAATGCTCGGCACGGCATTGCGCACGGAAACCTGATAAACCATTTTCCTTCAAATAGCGTAAAAATCTATGGATTAAATCTCGGCAAGCGTGCGGTAAGTGGGGAATATGAATCTTGAGTTTGATGTGGCCATCGTGGGAGCCTCCTTATCTGGTGCATCGCTGGCTGGCCAGCTCGGTGCCAGAGGGGTGAGAGTCGCTTTGATTGATCGAGATTCTTTTCCGCGCCGAAAAGCTTGCGGTGAAGGGGTTTCTGATTTGGCTATCCTTGCTCTGCACCGATTGGGATTCACCAAGGAAGATCTTGAAGTCCTCTCAGGCCAGCCCTTTTCCGCTTATCGCCTAGATTGCGGAAAGTGGTCGCTCTGTTTTGCTTCTGGCAGGAATCGTTCTTCAAAGGGCATCGGGGTGCAGCGTATTTATTTTGATAAAATGTTATTGGATCGTGCTTCGAGTTTTCCTTCGGTAGAGGTTTTGACTGAGTCGCAGGTAACTGGTTTCGATGTCGGGAACAAATCAGTCACGGTGACTTTAAAATCGGGCCGCCAGTTAACTTCCAGATATTTGGTTCTGGCTGACGGTGCCAACTCCATGAGTGCGACCAAACTTGGCATTCCCAAAGTCCGCAACCGCCACACTCATTGGGGAATTAGCTTTGCTCTGGAAGGGGAATATGAAAAACGGACGGATGAAGTCCTTGTTTTGCTGAAAGAAGGATTTGAGATCTATTGCACCCCGGTCTCCGATACCGTTTTGAATGTGGCCATCCTCACGGAAAAAGACTCCGTAGTGCGTCTGCAGGATACCCTTTTAAGGAATCAACTATTGCAGGAAGCGGCAGAAAAGTCGTTTTTTAATGGGGAAGCAATGGGGATCCCCCTCCAGGTCGGCCCGATTGGAACCCGCCGTTGTTATGTTCACGATTCTATTCTTCTCGTTGGAGATGCCGCTGAAAGTTTTGATCCTGTCTCCGGAATGGGGATCACCCATGGATTGCTGACTGCTGAACTGGCTTCGCAGGTCCTTTGCTCAGTTTTGAAGGAGGGAAAAGACGAAAAGGAAGCCTTTAACGACTATGCCAGGAAATGCAAGAAAATGAGCCGCCCCCTTCGGGGATTCACCCGACTGACCGGCTCTCTGTTGCGAGCTAGTTTTCGAAAAGTGCTGATTCCGCTGCTCTCGGGCTCGGGAGTCCCCTACTTGGTCCGCCGATCCCTCAGCGAGGGAACGCCAACCCTGTTCTTTGCTCTACTGAGAATTGTAGGCCTGTAAGTGATGCGTCTGACCACTTGGCGAATTCCTTATTTGATTTTGGTGGCGGGCATCACCGGTTATCTGGCGTTCCAATGCCTGGGCCTGCGCATCGATCAGGATAATCGTTCCATGAACGCTGATAATGAGACAGGTTCGTTGATTGAAAAGGAATTTAAAGAGCTGTTTAAAGATAACGATCCCGTTTTAGTGGCGATCCACTGGGAAGAAATATTAAGTCAAAGAGGGCATAGACTAATTAAGAAAATCTCTTCCGAATTACAATCGCTTGATGGAGTGGCTGAGGTATTTAGCATCGCTGACTTTAATTTTGATACTCCCGAATATTTTCATAAACTATTGTTTTCGGAGGACCACGCCACGGTTGGGATTTTGGTTCGTTTGCGTGAGTTTGATGACAATGGAGAATCAATAGCCAGGACCATTCAGGAAATCCGGATGTATGCCAAAGCCAATTCCTACGAAGAAGCCAAAGTGACGGTAACCGGATTACCCCTGCAAAAATATGAAGTTGGGCGATTAGTCCGGGCGGATCAAAAATTGTTTGCCCCTCTTTCTTTCTGTGTTTTGGGCGGGGTGCTCTTATGGATCACGAAACGGTTTTCCGGCGTTTTTTTCCCGCTATTTGTTTGTGCCATTACGATTTGTTGGACTCTGGGTATCTATGCACTCTTCGGGCATCCGCTAAACATGATTACTTCACTGCTGCCTCCAGTGATCATGACGCTTTCGATTACCACCACGATACACATTTATCTTTACTGGCTTCGCAGTGCCGAACCAGATCGAATGAAACGAATTTCCCAAGGGGTGAGAGAATTGTTCAGCCCCTGTCTGTTTGCTTCTCTCACCACGGCTATAGGTTTTTTGAGCCTGATACAAAACAACACACCAGCGGTGCGGCATTTTGGGATTTTCGCTGCTTTGGGGGTTATGATTTCCTTTTTTCTGGGGTTTTCTTTTCTGGTGGTGGGACTTTCATTCTTCAAACCGCCTCAAGTTGGGGAAAGCAACAACCCTATGCTGGAGAGAATCCTTAAAAAAATTTCAAAACTGGCGATCACCCATCCCTGGCTGGTGGTTGGTAGCACTTTGATTCTGGCGGCGATTTGTTGCTTTGGAATTATCCAGGTTAAAAGTAACACCGATATTTTGGGTTTCCTGGGAAAACGCACTCAGTTATTCGAGGAAACCAGTTTCATCGATTCCCATCTTACCGGGGTCAATACCATCGAACTCCTGATATCAAAAGCGGATCACCAGGCCTTTAACTCCTACGATGAAGTAGATCGGATTGATCGATTTCAAAAGGCTGTCGAAACTTTGCCTTTTGTCCGGCACTGTCTGAGTATCGCTGCCTTTTTGAGAGATCCCAATGTGGTCGCAATGAAAGCTGACACTCCCTTGCGAAGCCTGATTCCAGTGATGGGTATCGAAAAATATATGGAACCCAACCTTAAAACCACCCGGTTCACCATCAGGACGAGTGCGATTGGGACGTCCGATGGAGAAAAATTAATCGCAGGAATTAGAAATGCGGCAAAGGCTCAGTTTGGTGATGATTTTGTAGTTCGGGAAACCGGAGGCTTCTTTCGTCTCATAGAGGAATCAAATCAATTAGTGGCCACCCAAATGAAGAGTTTCGGAATCGCCCTTGTCCTTATTCTTCTCTCGATAGGGGGCGTGTTCCGCTCCTTTAAGTATATTTGGCTGTCCATCATCCCTAATGTGACTCCCATACTGATGACTGGTGCGATTATGGGGTTTTGTCACATTGATCTGAGCACCGGAACCACGATGATTGCATGCGTGGTGATTGGAGTCGTGGTGGATGACACCATCCACTACCTCGCCAGGTATCGGGAACTAAACAAAAAAATGGATTGTGACACCGCAATTATGGAAACCTCTCGAACATCGGGTTTGGCCCTTATATCGACGACACTGGCACTTTCCGTGGGGTTTTGGGTGGCGATTTTCGGTAGTTTTCAGCCCACCGTATTTTTTGCACTCCTGTCAGGGCTGACGATGTGGTTTGCCCTTTGTGGTGATCTCCTCGTTTTACCCGCTTGTTTGAAAATTGCCGACCTATTGGAAAAGAGATACGCGAGGTTATGAAAAAACGATTTAATTTGAAGGCTAGAGAATTCCTCAAGTCCAGCGATAACAAGAAGAAATTCAATGAAGCGCATTTTGCGGAATCGGCACCGCGTTACGACTTGGCGACCCGATGCCTTTCCCTTGGTCAGGACCGAATATGGAAAAAGCGCTTGATCAATGAATTACCGGATTTGCCATCCCCGGTCTGTGTTGACATTGCCTGTGGTACCGGGGATGTCACTTTTCTACTCGCTGACCGTTATCCCGGCGGAAGCATCATCGGAGTGGACCTAACGAAGGAGATGATTGACTTATCCCTGAAACGAAACACCAAACCAAACGTCACCTTCCAACAGCGGGACATGAGCCATCTTGAATTCGGAGATCATTCTGTTGACATTATAACGGGAAGCTACGCCATCAGAAACGCACCGGATCTGGCCGTGACTCTGGCAGAGTTTAATCGCGTGCTCAAACTGGGTGGTCACGCGTTTTTTCTCGATTTTTCAAAACCCGCATCTCAATTCGGGCAAGCCCTTCAATATGCCGTGATGAAGTGCTGGGGGTCATTCTGGGGGATCGTGTTGCACGGGAATCCCCAAGTCCACGGCTACATATCGGAGAGTCTGCGGCTTTTTCCCAATCAGGTGGAATTGGAAAGATTGTTCAAAACCCATGGATTTGAGATTCAGGGCTCCACCGCATTTCTTTTTGGGATGACTATGTTATATCATCTGAAAAGCGTTCCTGTAATTAACACCTATTAAATCTATCTAAAGTTATGGCATTACTAAAATCACTTATTTTTGGGTTCATCATCTGTATTACCTTGGGCCGCAGTGACGCTGCTTTGGGACAAGCCGCTCAGGGCGAATGGGCTGGGGCATGTGTGGTGACATTTTCTGGAAATTCCACGCTCCACGCCTTTTCCGGGAACGTGAAAGCAGCGCCCTTCACGTTAACCGTCGCCAATTCAAATGATCCCGCCAACGCAAAAGTTTCTGGAAAAGTAATCGTCGAAACTGCGAAAATGTTGAGTGATAACAAAAAGCGGGATCAGAAAATGCACGAATGCATGGATGCCAAAGGGCATCCAAACATTGTCGTAGAAATTGAAAACCTCGCAGCTTCGGCCACAAAACCGGTTCAAGGTAAAGTTCCCCAGCCAACCGAAATACCCTTCACTCTCACTTTAAAAGGAAAAAAGCACCAAAAAGTAGGGAAAGTTTCCAATTGGTCGTATAGCGAGAAAACAATCAAATGTACCGTCACATTTCCCATATCCCTTGCCACCAGCGGAATTAAGCCACCTTCAGTGCTGGGAGTCGTTAAAGTGGATGATACGATTCAGATCAGCGCGAATCTCTCATTGGATCGCAACCCGTAATCCCTACTCATTCTCTGGAAAGAGATGGATGATGTTATCAAAGATCACACCATCCATTGGCACTGGGTCCGGGGCCACGACGGAAATCACTACAACGAAATTTGCGATCAGCTCGCCACTGCGGCGGCAAATGGAGACGGAAAAATAAAAGACGCGGGATTTTACGCAAATAGGTAAAGGTTGGCTAGCAAAAGGCAAGGTTATACTCCAACTACAATCCTGAGGGATTTCAAATAGTCTTCGCCCCTTAGCTCGGCTGGCATCGGATTTTTTCTAAAGCAGAAACGACTCGGAGCAAAGAAACACCACGGCTTGATATCAGTTTAATCTTAAAGAAGTTTCAAAAACATTGACCGCCGATTTCGAAGGTGATACATCCATTTTCTTGTAAACCGTTCCAACGTGATTAATACTGTTCGGCTAAGAAATAAAACGCGTGGCTCACCAGCTCACATTCAGTATTTGGATCGCCAGCGAAACACGTTGGACGCATCTGACCAAGACAATCGAGATGCAGGCCCTCCCGCGAGTTGGCGAGTTCGTGAAGTTCACG
>JBGSJM010000127.1:0-15241 GCA_041742015.1 Verrucomicrobiales bacterium
CTTTTTACCCTCATCGAAGTCGAGAAACAAATCCGCCTCCGCCTTCGGGCCGGATTGGTCTAACCGGAGGGCGGATGGAGTCATGGAGTTGGGGGCTGTTGGTATATTTGTCAGCCATTTCGTAGCGGAATTTGCCAAAAATTCCGATTTGCCGCAGAAGATGCCTTTTAATCTCTGCGCCCTCCACGTCCTCCTATAAAAACAATCCGCCTCGCTTCCGTCTTACGGCTTTTTCCCTGCCTCCCCAGCCCCAGTTTTCTCTATACTCCAGACCGCTTCAGGATATTTGGCGAGGATGCTCCGCAGTGCGGCAACCACCCCAGTCTGTTCACTCGCTAAATTCCTGGTTTCGGATCGGTCGTCGTGGTAGTCATACAGTTCCAGCTCAGCCGTTTCCGGGGCAGCACCCGGCACCTTCCACTCGACGAGGCGGTAGCGCTCTGTGCGAATGGCTCGGCCCAGTTTCCTCTTGGGATAGGCATGAAAAGCGTGATCGCGCACTCTCCTTCCTGCGTCTTTCAAAACCGGTGCCAAACTTACCCCGTCTATCCGCTGGGTCACCGTATCCCCGCCCGGTGCTGGCAGCGCGGCCATTTCGGCGAGAGTAGGGAAAACATCCACACTGCTGGCCAATTGCCGGGTGACCGCTCCCGGAGTGATGCCCGGACCCGCGAAGATCAGCGGGATGCGATTGGCCTGTTCATAATTGGTGTGCTTGGTCCAGATCCCAAGATCACCGAGATGAAAGCCATGATCTCCCCATAACACCACGACCGTATTTTCTACCAACCCCATCTTTTCCAACCCAGCCAGCACCCTGCCAATTTGAGCATCGACAAAACTGGTGCTCGCGTAGTAGCCATGGATCAAATCAAGCGCCAGTTCATCCGAACTCGGAGCGGGATCACCCTTGTCCGGCGCGGGAAAATAGTTGCTTATTTCCCCACCCCGCTTGCCCGCCACCGCTGGCGAGCCAGTTGGCAACTCGCGATTTTTCGAGAGGACAAAGGCTGAACGCTCATAGAGATCCCAGTATTTCCGGGGCGCTGAAAAGGGCAAATGAGGCCGCGCAAAACCTGCTGCGATAAAAAATGGTTCTTCCCGCCCCCGCGCCGCTGCCAGGCGGCGCAACGTCTCAGCCGCCACTCGACCATCCGCATAAGCCTCGTCCGCAACCTGGGGTGATTCAAATGCCGCCCCGCGCGGCAGTTGATTCATTCCTCCCATGGGAGCGGACACATTTTCAAACATCGCCTCTTCGCGGGTCAGTTTTCCACCCGGTTTACTGGCGGGATCCACGTATTCGATGACCTTATCCTTAAAATGCGGCACCCCAAACGAGGCGGGATCACCCAGATTGCCATGGCCGATATGAAATACTTTTCCCAGCGACTCGGTGCGATATCCATACTTCTGAAAATACTGGGGCAAAGTCACCGCATCCGGTAGAGTTTTGCGCAAATCACTACTCAAATCATAGAGCCCGGTGGTGGTGGAATGTGCTCCCAACATCAAAGTATATCGGGATGGGGCACACACCGCTTGATTGCAAAAAGCCAGTTCAAAACGGGTTCCCCGTGCCGCCAACGCATCGATGTGTGGTGTCTTCGCCAGCCCATCCCCGTAACAACCCAGGGCCGGCTTAAGATCATCCACCAAAATCAGAAGCACATTTGGGCGGCCCCCAGCCACCAGCAACTGACTGAAAGAAATCGTGATAAACCCGACTAAACAGGGTACCATGACCGACCTAACAGGGTACAATCGGCGACTATACCCTGTTGAATCCAGAAGTATCATTCGCAGATATTGCAGCATATTTCTTTCTTCACCGGTTTGGAGTTTCCACTTGAAGAGCGTATCCCGGTCACGAGGACTTCGGCAATCTATTCTTTTTGTCTGCTCCTATTGGGATGATATAGCCTTCCTATTAGTCAGTTCAGTCGCTACTGCTTTTAACCTTTCCGGCCATTTTTGCCTGGGTTTTTTCTCCGGGTGCAACCAAGCGTGGAGTTACCGTCGCGTCCACATAACCTTTGGAGTGGTAATATTCCAGGATCATCTGCATGTCGTCTTCGAGATCCTGATTGGAAAAAGGCTTGCCTGATTGCGTCTTGAGCCGGGACGCGAGGTCTTTGTCCAGGGAAAGGGCTTTCGCGCCGCTGACCTCGACATCAGAGACTTGGTAGACTTTTCCTTCATCGATCGTGATGACCAGGTCATGGTGGGTCGGGTCGACCCGGATTTTGTGAACTTTCGCGACCCGTGCATCGAAAAAGCCGTAGTTTCGGTAGAGCAATTCGATCGCCTTGACATCGCGAGCGATCGATTCGGCATCGGTGCGGCCTCCCGTTCGGAAGAGATTCTGGAGGCCTTTCTCCTTCTGGGTCATCGCCTCCTTGAGCTGGGCGCTGCTGAGCTGGGCGTTTCCAGTGAAAGAAACCTGGCGCAAATTGCCGGGGGATTTTTCCTCGATAGTAAAAGTGACCCAGGAGAGAGCCTGAGCATCCGGCGGCTCGATCTGGTAGGAAGCGGAGGCATCTGGGTAGCCGCTTTTTCGATAGAGTTCGAGGATTTCCCTGCGACTGGTCAGGATGGAAGTTTCGTCCACGGTCTGACCAGGTTTAAGTTTCATTAGGCGGGCAAGTTTTTTGTCGTTAAACTTCGTGTTTCCCACAAAACGGGTTCCCCCGTAGAGGGCGCGACATTCCACGACGACGATGATATTGACTCCGCCCTTGGTTTGTTCTGAAAGAATGCGGGCGTTGGCGATTTCTCCGGTACCATGGAGTCTCTTGATGTCTTCGTCGAACCCATGAGGGTAAAGTCGGGCACCGGGTTTGGTGGAAATAAAAGCCAAAATTTTTTCACGGTCAATCAGGGCCGGGCCGACGTAACGCACCTCGATGGCTTTGACCAGCGGGGCTTCATCGGCATTGACCATCACAGGGTGCAAAAAGGAATGCAGGACCAGCAAAAGCGCTGTTACCAAAAGAGGAGTTTTAGCCATCTCGAAAACTACGAGCGTGAGGGTGAACTTCTTAGCTCAATTTGTAGTTCCCGGTTCGGGCGGAAAATCACGCTTTTCGGCGGTTGACTGGATAAAATCTTATTTTGAAAATCACAAGTGAAAGAAATAGCTCAGTGAAGATGTCAAGACTGTCCGTGAAGGGTGCAAAATGGGCCGTGACGAATCCGCGCCTTTGCGGGATGTTGATTTCGTGCTTAGTTTGCAACATGCCTCGGTTTTTCCCGATTTTTCTCACCTGGTTGATTTTTGCTGGTCTCGCTGTTGCCCAGGCGGATTACAAACGGTTTTACGACGATGATCGACTCCCACCGGTGCGGGATCAGTTTTTGCAGGGGCGCTATGTCATAGTAATTCAGCAGTGTGAATATGCCGAACGCCGCAACCAACCCTCTCCGGAATGGCGGACCCTGAAAATGAAGTCTCTGGCTCAGCTCGGCAAATACACCGAAGCTTTAAGCGAGGCCGACAGCATCGCAATTCAGTTTGCCAAAGATCTCCCTTCTCTGCTGGATGTGTATGAGATTTATCGAATCACCGGACAGAAGACCAAGCAGGCTGAAACTCTGGAACTGATCAATCAGGCGGCGGACGCTGTGCCGGTCAAGGATCGAGATGCGCTTGATCTGGTCCACCTCGGCAAAGCAGCCCTACTTTTGGGCGCGGATCCGGCGGTGGTCCTGGAAAAATTCTTTGGCCCCGCCAAAAAGCTCCCCAAAAAAGGCCGGGAAGCCCCGCCTGGATTGGTCGAAGCCCACCAGGCGGCCGGGGAACTGGCTCTGGGCAAGTCCGATTTTAAACTGGCCGGGCAGGAGTTCACCGCGGCCCTAAAACATGACCCCAATCGCCCCGACCTGCGTTTTGGTCTGGCCCGGGCCTTCCTTCCCGACGACCGGGAGCAGGGTATGAAGGAAATCGATAAAATCCTGGAGACTAACGCTTTTCATTTTGGCGCTCTTTTGATCCGCGCGGAATCAGCGATCAACTACGATAATTTTGACGAAGCCCACGCTTTTTTGAAGGTCATCCTCGGGATCAATCCCGACCAGCCCGAGGCCTGGGGACTCAGTGCCGTGCTCGCGGAGCTAGAAACTGGAGATCCAGCCAGCTTCAAAGCAGCGCGGGATCAAGCCTTGGTTTCCTGGAAAGACAACCCCGAAGTGGATCATTTGATTGGACGGGTTCTGTCGCGGAAATATCGGTTCCGGGAAGCGGCGGACAGCCAGTTGCGGGCCATCAAGTGTGATCCGACATTTCTCCCCGCGAAACTCCAGCTCGCGCTTGATTACCTAAGCCTCGGTGAAGAGGAAAAAACCTGGCCTCTGGTAAAAGAAGTCTCGGAGGCTGATCAATACAATGTCCTCGCCTACAACCTCGAAATCCTCGAAAAGGAAATCGCCTCGTTTGACTCGATCAAGTCCGATCACTTCATCATCCGCCTTCCCGCCAACGAAGCCAAGCTTTACGGCGACCGCGCTCTGGCTTTGTTGGAGGAAGCCCGCACTGTGCTTTGCCCCAAATACGGCGTGACCCTGGACAAACCGACCCTGGTTGAATTTTTTCCCAATCAGGCCGATTTTGCGATCCGCTCCTTTGGCAGTCTTGGCGGGGCTGGTCTTTTGGGGGTCTGTTTCGGCTCTGTCGTTACGATGAACAGCCCCGGCAGCCTGTCTCACGGAAAAAACAACTGGGAGGCCACTCTTTGGCATGAATTCGCTCACGTGGTCACCCTCACCGCCACCAAAAACAAAATGCCGCGGTGGCTCAGCGAAGGTATTTCGGTCTATGAAGAGATGCAGAAAAACCCCAACTGGGGCCAGCGCATGAACCACAGGTATCGCACCATGATCGTCGAGAAAAAGGAGCTGACTCCGATCTCCAAAATGAGCAGTGCCTTTTACAATCCGCCCAGCAACGAGCATGTCATGTTCGCCTACTATGAGTCGATGCTGGTGGTGGAGTTTATCGTGGAAAAATATGGTCTCGACACCCTGAAAAAAATCCTCACCGATTTGTCGACTGGTAAGTTGATCAACGATGCCCTGGAAAAAAACACCGGCAGTCTGGAAACCCTGGAAAATGAATTTACCCGGCACGTGCTCGATCTGGCCGATAATCTCGCGCCAGGGGTGGACTGGAGAAACCCGGAACCAGATGAAGTCAATCCCCGCAGCCCGCTCGCGGTGGCGGCTTTTTTGAAAAAGAATCCTCAGAATTTCTGGGCTCACCAGACCCATACCAAACAACTCCTCCAGGCAAAAAACTACGAAGAGACCATCAAGGCAGCTGATGCTTTTATCACCCTTTACCCCGATTATGTGGATGGCTTGAACAATGGCTATTTTATGAAGGCAACCGCCTGGCGGGGCCTGGAAAATCCCGAAAAAGAGGCCGAAACCCTCCGGGTCTTGAGCGAAAAATCCGCCGAAGCCTACGTGGCTTATGGCAAGCTGCTGGACTTGGATCTGAAGTCGAAAAAGTGGCCACAGCTCCTCGAAAATGCGGAAAGAGCAATGGCGATCAATCCCTTTCTCAAAGACATTCACTACTGCCGGGGCTGTGCCAGTCAGCATCTCAATCAACCGGAGGAAGCGATCACATCCTTTGAGAAATTACTGCCGCTTAATCCCGCCAATCCATCAGAAGTGCGCTACCGGCTTGCGGAACTATATCAACCAACGAATCAAGCCAAAGCAAAGCGATACGTGCTCGACGCCCTGGCTGATTCTCCGAGATATCGGGATGCCTACAAATTGTTACTAAAGATTGATCCTGTCTCTGCTCAAAAACCAGTAGCACCGGCACGCGCAACACCTGCCACAACTTCGCAAATAAACCAGGTTCCAGACCCCTTTGGTGGGGCTCCTGCCACAACGCCGCCGAAAAACTAGGTCCAGTTCCATTGGGTAATCGAAATGGTGAGTTTTCCTATTGTCCTGCCCGCTGACGCCGAAATCATTACCAGCCTGGCTCGGGAAATTTGGCCGCGGGTCTATAACGGGATGATCAGCCAGGAGCAGATCAGCTACATGCTGGAATGGATGTATGATCCGGCGAAAATCAGGGAAGAGATCGCCGAAAAAAACATCGTCTACCTTGGCATTCAAAAGGATGGCAAACTGATTGGTTTTCTGGCGTTTGGCCCTGTTAATGCCGGGCAAACCGTATTTGTTCACAAAATCTATCTTTCTCCAGACCATCATCGCCAGGGCATTGGCAGCCAGGCCCTGTCCGAAATCGAAAGCCGCTGCCGGGCAGCCGAGGCAGTTGGATTGGAACTCCGGGTCAATCGAAACAACCAGCACGCCATCGGGCTGTATCAAAAAGCTGGCTTTGTCATTGCTACGGAAGATTGCGCAGAAATCGGAGGAGGGTTTGTGATGGATGACTACATCTTTCGGAAGTCGCTGATTTAGTGATTTTCAAAACGGCGACAAACTCCAATATCGGCCATTCGATTAAACCCTGTTACGTAATCGATCATACCCGATCATACCCTGTTATGTCGCCGATTGTACCCTGTCGAACGCTACACTTCGGGTGATGGGTTTCACAGCCGGGGCTTCAATAAACGGAAGCGTTTTTGGTACATCAAAGGGGTGATGCCGACGTATTTTTTGAAAAGCTCCGTAAATGAACTCTGGCTGCAAAATCCATGAGCTTCGGCTACTTCCTGAATTTCAGCGTCTTTGAGTTGCAGGGCTTCGCAGGTGGATTGGATGCGCAGCTTGATGATGAAGGTCTGGGGGCTGGTGCCAAAGGCGGCCATGAATTTTCGGTGGAGCTGGCGCGGTGAGACCTGAATGGCATGGGCCAGTTCCTTCACCGATACACCGGAGCGAAAGTGTTCCCGGATGTAGGAGATGGCACGGTCGATCTGGATGTCGGTATGGAGGGTTTCGCGCCGGGCATCATAGGAGTGGACGGTGCCCATCACGCCGATCACGGCTCCACGGGCGTTGCGCAGGGGGAGTTTGTTGGTGATGAACCAGTCAGGCACTCCCTGCTCGTTGAAAAATAGCTCGACGATATTGAGCTTCGGTTCGCCAGTGAGCATGACTTCCTCGTCGTCACGGCGAAAGCTCTCAGCGAGGCGGGCAGGGAATAACTCGAAGTCTTCTTTGCCGATCATCTCGTTTTCATCGCAATAACCGAAGCGTTCCACGAACCGCTGGCTGGCGCACATCAGATGAAAATGGCGATCTTTTGCAAAAAAGGAGACATCCGGCATATGGTCGAAAAGCCGGTAAAATGGCGTCTCAACCCCAATCTGACGAAGGAACTTTTCACGCGCTGTCATTGAGGGTGGATTGCGGCCGGCCATGTCCCCACAGTGGCAGATGCCCGATGGATTGGCAAGAGACGGGTATAACAGGTTGGCCGATTTCCGACAAAATTTGTCCGACCTTTTGTCTAGTCCTTTCTTCAGGGAGGAGGTATGGATGTAGGAATGAATAAGTCTCTTATCATCTTTGCTCTTTGTCTCCACTTTCTGAGCTGTTTCCATGCCGCTGCGGCTGATGGACCGATCCGGGTGCTTTTCCTAGGGCATGAGAGCGAGCATCACAACAGTCGGGCGTATGTTCCGCTGCTGATGGAGAAATTTGGCCGGGACGCAATCTACTTCGATTACTTCACCAAACCGGACTGTCTGACCGCTGATACCCTCCGCCCCTATGACGCGGTAATGCTCTACGCCAACCACGGCAATATCACCCCCAATCAATTTACAGCGCTGAATGATTTTGTCGAAAGTGGACACGGTTTTTTGCCGATCCACAGCGCAAGTGCCTGTTTTGGCAACAGCCGGGAGTTTATCGCCATGGTCGGCGGGCGCTTCAAATCCCACAAAACCGGGGTTTTTAAAGCGACGATCGTGGACAAGTCACACCCGATCATGCAGGGGGTCAATGAGTATGAAACCTGGGACGAAACCTACATCCACGACCAGCTCAACCCCAATGGGCGCAAGCTGCTAGCAGAGCGAGTCGAGGGCGAGATGCGGGAGCCATGGACCTGGGTGCGGGAGCAGGGGAAAGGTCGGGTTTTTTACACAGCCAGCGGGCATGATGAGCGGACCTGGAAAAATGAGGATTTTCAAAAGATGCTTGGAAATGCAGTCGTGTGGTCGGTCGGCGAAACCCGGAAGGCGAGCTGGGAGAAATTCCTGGCCAATCGCGAGCCGGAAGTGCGGGAGAAAAATGAGCAGGTCGCAAACTATGAGAAGCGGCCCGAGGCGCTGACCTTTCAAAAGCCATTTAGTCCGAAGGGAGCGATGGAGCGCACCCAGGTGCCGGCGGATTGCCGCTTGGAGCTGTTTGCAAGCGAGCCGGACATCGAAAAACCCATCGCTTTTGCCTGGGATGAGCGGGAGCGGCTCTGGGTGGCGGAGACGAGTGACTATCCGCATGGAGTCGTGGAATCTGGCGAGGGTAACGACCGCATCCGAATCTGTGAAGACACCGACGGCGACGGCAAGGCGGACAAGTTCACCGTCTTCGCCGACAAGCTGAACATCCCGACCGGGCTGGTCTTTGCCAATGGCGGGCTGATCGTCTCGCAGCCGCCCCGCTTTGTTTTCCTCAAGGACACCAATGGTGACGACAAGGCGGACCTGCGCGAAGTGATCGTGGATGCATGGGGAGTGCGTGACACCCATGCCCAGGCCAGCAATCTGCACTACGGATACGACAACTGGCTGCACGGCTGTGTGGGTTACTCGGGCTTTGAACGGATGGTGAACGGGAAGAAGCAACAGTTTGCCATGGGCACCTATCGCTTCAAGGCGGATGGCTCGGCAGTGGAGTTTTTGCACCAGTTCACCAACAATTCATGGGCGCATAGTTTCAACGTGGCGGGTGACAGCTTTGGCGGCACGGCAAACGGCGCACCAATTTTCTTCGGCGGGATTCCGGCAAATGTGGTGCCGGAGGGCATGCGGGTGATGACGGCAAAGAAAATCAACCTGGTCGACCAGGCCCATGCGATCACTCCAAACTTCCGCCAGGTGGACGTCTTTGGCGGCTATACGGCTGCGGCCGGCTCCAGCTTCATTTACTCAAAGAATCTGCCGGCGCGGTTCCAGGGCATGGCGATGATTTGCGAACCGACCATGAAGATAGTCTCGCTGATGGATGTGCGTCCCCACGGGGCGGGCTATCAGGCACACGACGCGATGAACCTTTTTGCGAGCAGTGACGAGTGGACTTCGCCAGTTTATGCTGAAGTGGGTCCGGATGGCGCGGTGTGGATCGCGGACTGGCAGAATTTCATCATCCAACACAACCCCACCCCTAGTGTGGAGCGGGGCGGCTTCGCGTCGAAGACAGGAGTCGGCGGTGCCCATGAGAACGATTTGCGCGATCACCACCGGGGCCGCATCTATCGGGTCGTTTGGAACGAGGCGAAGCCAGTGAAAAAGTCGCTAGCCAATGCCACCACCGAGCAACTCGTCGCCGCACTCGGGGACGATGTCCAATACTGGCGGCTGCTCGCGCAAAAGAACCTAGTCGAAGGCAAAATGTCCGAAGCCAGCGAGGCCCTGAAAAAGCTCGTGCTGGCCAACGACGGCAACATCGCTGCGATCCACGCACTCTGGTCGCTCCACGGTCTCGGCTCCCTGGATGAGGCCACCCACAAAGCCGCGCTTTTTGCGAAAGCCCCCGCGCTCCGCCGCAATGCGATCCGCGCGCTCGACTCCGGAGCCGCCAGTCAGGCGCTTTACTTCGGCTCCGGCGTGGTGAGCGATCCCGACCCGACTACGCGTCTCGCTGCACTCGTAAAACTGGTTACGTTTGACACCACCGACTCAATCCAGACACTGGTGAGAAAGCTGGCCTCCGACAAATCGGTGAAGGACGACGAGTGGCTGAAAGAAGCCACCAATCTGCTTGGCAAAAAGCACCAGGCTCTCAATTATAAGGAAGGCCCCAACCTGCTTCCCAACCCGGGACTCGAAATCACTGGTGCGGATGGTCTGCCCGAGGGCTGGAAGCGCCGCGACTACGGCAGGCAGTCCGGTAACGAGTCTTCCGAGTGGACGGTGGTAAGCGGCTCGGGCCAGATGCACAGCGGCAAACAAGCGGTCCGTTGCATCGCCCGGGACCATGCCGATACCAGCATCTTCACAGATGTTGCCTTGAAGCCAAATACCAACTATCGCCTCGCCGGCTGGGTTCGCGGTCACGGACTCAAAGGCAAGATCAGTTTCAACGATCATATTGGTCGCGCCGAAACAGAGAAAGTCACCCGCGACCACAAAGATTGGCAGGAAGTGGAAGTGACCTTCAACAGTGGCAACCACACCAGGGCCAGCATCAACATTCTCCTGGTGGCGAAGGGCGACGGCTATTTTGACGACGTTAGACTCGTCGAACTCATCGACGAAGCTGATCTCTCCGAAAAAGTGGTTACGGGCGACGCCAAGCGAGGAGAAACGATCTTTTACAATCACCCCGTTGCCGCGTGCAAGATCTGTCATGTGCTCAAGGGCCAGGGCAGCGCGGTTGGTCCGGCGCTAGATGGTATAGCGGCGCGTAAAGACGTCACCTACCTCAAGGAAAGCCTCATGGAACCAAACAAAGTGCTCGCGGAGGGTTTTGAAAAACTCGGTGTCTCGCCGATGCCGCCGATGGGTCTGATCCTCAAGCCCCAGGAACTGGAAGACATCAATACCTTTCTCCAGACGCTAAAATAGTCATCCATTTCACCTCACATCAATTCAAACAAACCAAAAATGAACACAACCAAGTTTAACATCGCTGTCATCGGCCTCGGCTTTGGAGCCGAATTTATTCCGCTTTGGCAGAAACATCCTCACACCAATTGTTACGCCATCTGCCAGCGGAATGCTGAAAAACTCAATCAGTGCGGCGATTACTGGGGCGTCGAAAAACGCTACACCAGCTACGAGGATTTGCTCAAGGATCCGAACATCGATGCAGTGCATATCAATTCCCCGATCCCCAATCACGGGGAGCAATCCATCGCTGCCCTCAAAGCCGGCAAACATGTCGCCTGCACGGTGCCTATGGCGACGACGGTGGCGGAATGCCTGGAAATCATCCGCCTCACTCAGGAAACTGGTCTAACCTATATGATGATGGAGACGGTGGTGTATGCACGCGAATACCTTTTTATGAAGCAACTGCGGGATTCCGGTGAGCTGGGCAAAATCCAATACGTGCAGGCGAGTCATCAGCAGGACATGGACGGCTGGCCTAACTACTGGCCCGGCCTGCCTCCGATGCACTACGCCACCCATTGCGTGGGTCCGGCTCTCGGGCTCGCCGGTGGCGATGCGGAATACGTGAGTTGCTTCGGCAGCGGCACCATTCGCGAAGAATTAATCGGAAACTACGGATCACCGTTTGCGGTTGAGACCGCCCATATCAAAATCCGCAACTCGGATCTCAGCGCCCGCGTCATTCGCAGCCTTTTTGATACGGCCCGGCAGTATCGCGAAAGTATCGACCTCTACGGCTCAAAAAAATCAGTTGAGTGGCCGCTCATCGAACACGAGCCGCTCGTCATCCACACCGCGAAAAAGCCCGAGCCCGAGATTCCCGAGAAAGTGACGTGCCCCGATTTCGCGGAACGGCTCCCGGAGAGCATCCAGCGTTACACCACCCAGGGTGTCTATGATTCGGATGAAAACACTCACCTGAGCTTTACTCAGGGAGCCGGTCACGGTGGTAGCCATCCCCACCTGGCCCATGAATTTGCCATGGCTCTAGTGGAGAAAAGACCAGCGTTTCCCAATGCCAAACAAAGCGCCAACTGGACCTGCACCGGCATTCTCGCGCATGAAAGCGCCATGGAGGGCGGTGCCATCAAATATCTGCCATTGGAGACTCTGGGGTAAAAAAGATTGAAGTGTTTCATCGTAGCTTAGAGTACCACTCGAAGCTACTTCGGCAGGGTCCAGAACGTGGATTCGATGGCTTCGCGTATTTGAAAAAAGTCGGCAATCAGGAAGTCTGCAACTGCTGATCATTTCACAAGGCCACCCAGAGTTTGAGTCAAAGTCTTGTTCCAACTGTCCTCGCTGCATTTTTCATGGATTTCCAGGTGCGGATACCATCTTGAGATCCGCCCTTTGACACTCCATTTCCAATCGGGAACAAAGGGAAGCAGGACCTGGGCAGCCCGTCCCAGTGACCCTGCCAAATGAGCAATCGGCGAGTCCACCGTGATCACTTTTTCCATGCAGGAAAGCAACTCGGCGATCCGCTCATAGTCGTTAAACTCCTTGTTTTCGATGATCTTAACTCCATACCCAGCGAGCAGATCACGCTCATCGAGCCGCAAATCCTCTTGAAAGGAAAAAATGTCAAAATGATGGGATAAAGTCTTCAAATGCCATTTTAAAAGCTCCAGATCCAGAGAACCCGCCATTTGATCATAAAGTTGAGAGGCCGCTCCGCGATCTTCGATCTGGTGATTTCTCCAGCAAATCCCCAAAAGCGGTCGATCATGGGCCAGTGTCTCTTTGAGGCTGGCGACTTTTTGCTGATTGCAAAAAAGATGTGGGGATTCGTTGGGAATCGAATCAGCAGTTGTCCCCAGTCTCATCACCAGACTTTCCACGGGAATAAAGTAGTCGAAAGGATAAAAAATCTTGGAATCCACCCGGTTGATGCCTTCCAGCGAACGCATCAACTCGACCAGACTGGAATCGCAGACAAAACCGATTTTTTTCGCTCCAAATTTCCGCAACTCTTTGACATATCTGGAGAATTGAATTTGATCACTTAATCTCTGATTGCCGACAATAACCAGATCTTTTCCCTTTATGTCCTGCCCAATCCAGAGTTTGGAAATATCCCGGCAAAATTCCCTTTGTAGAGGAGTCAGATCGCCCCGGGCGTTCTCCATCTGCAAAAAACCCTCATCCCACCGCCCCTGATTCATCAGGGCATTGGCGTGGAATTGTCTGGCGAGGCGGTTTTTGGGGTTTTTCATAAGCACTTCGGCCAGCACTCGGGAGGAAGTGCCAAAATCTCGGGTGCGTTGCAGGGCGATTCCCGCGAAAACCGCCAGATCCTCTGAGTCAGGTCGTTCGTCGAGTTCTTTGGCGAGGCGGTTAAGCGCCTCCCCACTGCGCTGACACTGACTGAGCAACCAGCCCAGATTGGCATCGTCAGGAATCCCAAAACTGGTTGAGGTCTCCCTGAGCAGTCTGTCCAGCAATTCATGAGGGCACCGGCCTTCCTGCACTTCGCACCATGCCAGAGTGTGGCGGGCCAGATCATGATCCGTGCCCCCGGGAGATATCTCATTCGCCCAACGGTTTGATCCGTTCGCAGCAGGAGGAAATTGATGGACACTCATGTTCAGTAAAATTATTCATTTTGATAATAAACAATTCTTAATTATTAAGCAAGATTAAATTTCTTTCGGACTTGTTAATAACCAGTCTTTTTTGGGACAGAAAAATTTCTGAGAAAAACCTGAGCAGCCACAAACGATAGGTGCGGTGAGAAACGATTGGACTTTTGGAGAGGCTCGAATTTAAGCGATAATCTCCTGCACGACATGCCCATGCACATCGGTGAGGCGGTAATCGCGGCCCTGGAAGCGGTAGGTGAGTTTTTCGTGATCAAAGCCGAGGAGGTGGAGCAGCGTGGCGTTGAGGTCGTGGACATGAACGGGATTGCGGACGACATTGAAGCCGAAGTCATCGGTCTGGCCGTGGACGTGGCCTTTTTTGAGACCTCCGCCGGCGAGCCACATACTGAAGCAGCGGTTGTGGTGGTCGCGCCCATCGTTGCCGCCCTGCACCATGGGGGTGCGGCCAAACTCGCCGCCCCAGACGACGAGGGTATCATCGAGCAGGCCGCGCTGCTTCAGGTCGATGACGAGTGCGGCACTGGCCTTGTCCGTATCGCCGCAGTTTTTCTTCACGTCCTTGGCTAGATTTCCATGCTGGTCCCAGGCCTCGTGGAAAAGCTGCACAAAGCGCACCCCACGTTCGATGAGTCGGCGGGAGAGCAGGCAGTTTCGCGCGTAGCTGGCCTCCTTGATTTCCTTGATGCCGTAAAGGTCGAGGATGTGCTGCGGCTCCTGCGAGAGGTCCATCAGATCGGGCGCACTGCTTTGCAGGCGATAGGCCATTTCATACGCCTGGATACGGGCGGTGATCTCGGGGTCACCCGCATCCCCGAGGGCGAGTTGATTCAGCTCGCTGAGCGTGTCGAGCGAGGCCCTCTGCGCTTTGTCATCAAAGCCGCGCGGGTTGGAAAGGTAGAGCACGGGATCACCCGCGCTGCGGAAAGGCACGCCGCCATACGCGGTGGGCAAGAATCCGCAACCGTAATTACTGGCACCGCCGCTGGTGCCTTTTGCGCTGGTGAGGACGACGTAGCCGGGCAGGTCCTGACCCTCGCTGCCGAGTCCGTAAAGCGTCCACGCGCCGAAGCTGGGCCGACCAAACTGCTGGGAGCCAGTGTTCATCAAGATCTGCGCCGGGGCGTGGTTCACCGCGTCTGTCTGCATGGAGCGGATGAGGCAAAGCTCGTCGGCCAGCGCGGCGGTATGCGGCAGGATCTCACTGAACTCCATGCCGCTCTGTCCATGCGGGGCGAACGAGTATTTTGGCCCGAGCAGGGCGGAGTTCGGCTTGATGAAGGCGGCACGGTAGCCTTTGAGCAGATCAGCAGGCGGCAGTTGCCCGTCTCGTTTGGTCAGCTCTGGCTTGGGGTCGAAGAGTTCCAGATGACTTGGCGCACCCGCCTGAAACAGGTAGATCACGCGTTTTGCCTTCGCCGTGAAATGCGCCTTCGGAGCCAGCTTGGGAGCGTCATTGGCGAGCAAAGAATTCGCGGCGATGCCCGCCATGCCGATGCCGCAGTCACGGAGGAACCAGCGGCGGGTGAGATGGTTCGAATCTGTATCCAGGGTAGTCATAAAGTTTGTCTTTTTCCTTTGTTTTAAAATGGCTTCAGTCTTATCCCTTGGTCATCGTCTCATCGAGATTCAGCAGCACGCGGCATACGATGGTCCAGGCGGCGAGGTCATTGGGGGAAGCTTCCGCAGGGAGGTCTTCGGGTTTGGTAAAGGTGGAGAAGGCGATCTGTCCGGCCTTGAGTTCCCCTTGCCGGAGGCGGGCGCGGTTTTCGCTGAGAAGCTTCAGCACGGCGGCGCTTTCCTCGGGCCGGATGGCACGGGCGGTGCAGAGGCGGAAGGCGTAGGAGATGCGGGTGGCGTCGTCGC